>CAYIQY010000029.1:0-11481 GCA_964365665.1 uncultured Candidatus Saccharibacteria bacterium
GTCTTGGTATGAATATCGATATCACCGTTAAAATCGTTAATCATTTCCTTATCATCCGCCAGCACTGCAGCCAAACGAAGCTCGAATTGGCTGTAATCGGCACCAACCAACACCTTGCCTTTTTCGGGTACAAACGCTTCGCGAATCCGTCGTCCTAGATCACTTCGCACTGGAATGTTCTGCAAGTTGGGATTCATACTAGACAATCGGCCAGTAGCGGCGACATCCTGATTAAATGTCGTGTGAATCCGATCATGTTCATCGGTGTCGTTCGGAAGCGTATCGACATAGGTATTTTTGAGTTTTGCCAGTTCACGCGTTCGTTCAATAAGTTCAATGATCGGATGCTGACCTCGAAGTTTGTCGAGTTCTTTTTGCCCAGTACTATAGCCAGTTTTGCCTTTTTTAACACCAGCTGTTGGCAGCTGTAATTTAGTGAATAAGACTTCGGAAAGTTGGGTTGGACTGCCTATATTAAATTCATAACCTACCATTGTATACATTTCTTGTTCCAATTTTTTGTGTTCATCACCCAACTCTTTACTCATGACTGCCAAGAGCTTTTTATCGATTTTGATACCCCGATGTTCAATCAAAAACAGTGTGTAAATCAATGGAAAATCAAATTTATGGGCAATTTCTGCAACACGCGGCAATTGCGCAAACCCCTCGACTTGCCAATCATAGACTTGCCACAGAGCACCAACGCGCTCCAGTGGAGTTTCTAATTCACCGCCACCTATAAGCGCCCCTAAACTGCGGTCACGCCGGAGCGGATCAATCAAAAAGGCCGCTTGGCGTACATCATGTATCTGGCCAAAATGAACACCTTCGATACCTCTTGCAGCCAAATCATGATAAAACTGTTTAACATCATATGCGACGACCGTTGCCATTTCAAGTGCTCGCCAAACACTCTTGTCAACATCCTTGATCGGCATACGGTACGCGTTATCCCGATCAGTCGCAAGCCATAGATCATCACCTTCCAAATCAATGACCGTAACGCCACTCATCATCAGTTGCTTTGGCCATGGTTTTTCAGCGAGATCTATTGTCGATAAATTATTTACTGCAAGTGCGTGTGACGCTTCGCTGTCTTCCTGCATGTGTTTTGGTAATCGTTTGATGAGCGACGTAAATTCGAATTTTGCTAAAATTGCTGCGACTTTGGCAAGATCAGTGTGATTGACATCAGCCTCGTCCCAATCCAATTTGACCGGCGCATCAGTCCAAATACGACCGACTTCCTTGCTCATATACGCCAGCTCTTTGCCTGCCTCCAACTTCTTTGCGACTGTCGGTTTGATATCGGCAAGATGATCGTAGATACCGTCGAGCGTTTTATAGTCTTTGAGCAACTGAATACCCGTCTTTTCACCAATCCCCGGAACACCTGGCAAATTGTCAGATGAATCACCCTTGAGCGATTTCAGATCCAAGAATTGATGGACATTGATACCATATTTGTTTTCAAAATAAGCAACATCAAATTCTTCAATATTACTGAGTCCATTTTTTAATGCATATACTTTGGTATGAGGCGCAATCAACTGTAACGCATCCAGGTCGCTGGTCAATAGACATGTTTCAATATCTTTCTCCGCCGCCTGCACTGCAAATGCGCCCAAGATATCATCGGCTTCATAATCATCAATCTCGTATAGCGGCCAGCCAAACGCTTCGAGTAATTCATAAAGTAGTGGAATTTGTTCGTAAAAATCCGGTGGTGCCGGTTTGCGACCCGCTTTATATTCAGGATAAATTTCGCGGCGTTTTCGAATATTTGTTTTTTGCTTATCCCAGGCAACAGCAACATAATCTGGCTCGAGCTTTTTAATCAACTCAATTGCAAGTGATGCGAATCCGAATACCCCGCCCGTTGGAGTTCCATCACGCGTACTGAGCCCGGGCATCGCATAATACCCGCGATAAAACACCGATTTCCCATCAATGACAGCCAGCCTCTTCATATTACTAGTATAGCTTATGCGCTAACTTCTGCTTTTTCCAGGTCTTCAATATATTTCTTTCGCAGATATCGAAGGTGTCGAGGAATATAGCCGCCTTTTATCGACTCGGTTTCATTATTAATAATGGCATCAGTAAAACACGCTTGACGCACAGCACAGCCACCACAAATTGCGATAGCTTCCCGAGCTTTATCATCAATTAATCTACTTGGGTTTTTCTGGTTTGGTGATGCGTCAAAGAGCTCTGGGTCGATTCCTTTTTCCCCACAAGCCGCATCAAGTACCCATGTGCCTAACTTGATTGAATCAGGGTTCAAAGTACTTAGCACGTTTGGGTTGGGTCGCGGCCATTTTAATGGACGAGACGCAACCTCTGCAGCAGTTGCTCTGGTCCTTTTGCGTCGCGGTTGTTGTATGTCATTTTTTACTAATGATAGTGCACCGATAGACTTACCACTTAAATCCGCTCGTCCCAAATCCAGGTCTGAGCCGAATTGAACTTCTATAGATGATTCATCCATGCCTTGTATGCCTGTAGAATACTTTTCCGACAACAATACCGCCCTAGTATATTGACTACTAGTCCAGCCGTAGTCCTTTAATAGCACGGCTGTTTTCTGACCATCAAGAATTTCTTCTGCGTCAATTGCTGCCTGGACAGCCCCTTCTGAGCCTTCTCGACGTGCTAACTGGATAAGCATTTGCCGTCTCGTCGGTTGCTGTTCTTGTTCACTTACTGGCTCATCGTAAAACTCAGCTGACATAACGCTCTCCCCTTCGTTTTCGATAGTATACGACCTCCAACTGCCAGAGGCAAGCGCTACCTTATTTGGTTTGTTAGTCTTTGCCATACACCTGTAATCTTAATTGACCCCCATTAATTATGAGCGTAGTATAGATAGACAATGCCAGATACATTCCACCTCGCCATCATCCCCGACGGTAACCGCCGCTGGGCAAAGCAAAATGGCCTCAAAGGCTACAAAGCACTCTATGACCGCGGGTTCGATGGGCTCCATGAAATCACACAGACAGCTTTTGACGAAGGTGTTACTCATTTATCTCTTTGGGGTAGCTCGCATGCGAATCTAGCAGATCGGTCGTCTGAATTTTTCACGAGTATCGACCGGGCTTTTCGCAAACATGTCCATCGGTTTGCCGAAGATCCCGTTATCAAACAGTACGATATTCACATCAACGTTATTGGCGAGTGGCGTGACAGTTTAACACCAAAGACAATCGAAGCATTCGATGACGCGATGAGTAAAACTGCTCACCGAAAATCACGTGAATTAACTTTGATGATTGATTATAGCGGTACGCGCGAACGCACAGCCGCTGTCCACTCCATCCTTACGGACCCTGACGACACTGTTCCAACCGAAAAACTACTACGAGCACGCTCGTGGACGGGTTATCTGCCAGATCTTGATCTCATTGTCCGCACTGGGGCGTGGCAAGATCCACACAATAGCGCCGGATTCATGAGTCTCCTCGCCGATGAGACTCAATATTCTTTCCCTGAATTTCTGTGGCCAGATTTCACAGGCAAACATTTAGAAAAAATCATCGCAGATTTTCGTTCTCGTGAACGCCGTCACGGTAAATAAACTGGTACAATAAAGCTAATGTCTGAACGAAAGAATGCTCAAATTATGGCCTTTGTCGGCCTGCCCGGTACAGGCAAGTCCGCGGCCTCTATATATCTCGGCGAACGCGGGGTTCCTAAAGTCAGTTTTGGCGACATTATCTTGCAGGCGTTAACCGAATCTGGATTAGACCAAACTCAAGAGAATGAACGAGCTGTACGCGAAAGATTACGACTTGACCCATCGGGTGATATTGCCTTGACTCAAGTCATCGTCGAATTAAACAAATTGATTGAAGCTGGACAGCACAAAATAATACTCGACGGGCTAGGCAGCTGGGAATCATATAAACGCTTGAGGCATGAATTTCCAGGTAGCATTACTGTTGTTGCGTTCACCGCGCAGCGTCATATACGTTTCCGCCGATTAGCACAGAGGACTGTGGATCCACTCACCGAAAAACAGGTTAATGAACGTGACTACGATGAAATCGAAACTCTCAACAAGGGCGGTGTCATCGCAGCGGCCGATTACTATCTTTTCGATAACGGCAGCCTCGAACAACTACACCTGCAAATCGATGAACTGTTGCGACAACTCGACTTTTAGAGTTCGAACTCTTTGATCAAATAGTCGCGATAGGCCTTGAATGAATCGAAATCGTTTTCAACATGTACATCAGCAATATCACGGACACCTGCCATATTAAGAGCTGATCCGTCATCGTCAGATGGTGGAGTCATCTCTGCATTTTCATCATCTAACCACTCCTCAAACGTAGCAGTGTCTTCGTGTCTTCCACGATTAGCAGCCTGAATTCGATCGTATCTTAACATTTGGTCGGCATCAATCCAGAGCACAACTCCACCTTCATCTTGAATTACTTTCGCTTCTGATGGGCGACGTATACTACCAATAGCCAAACCCTGATAGCCCTCGGTTTCTTCTTCAAGAATATACGCTTCAATTGTGCGACGACTTAAATTGCCTGGACCAAAGTCTCGATGCCATTTTGAACTTAATGCTCGAAGATACTCTCTCTCATGAGGAACGCCCTGTTTTGTCAGTTCTGCGCGCAAGATATCGCTTACACTTACAAACTTGTAATGTTTTCTTTCGACTAAAAGATCACCTAGTGTGTCCTTACCCGCTCCGCTAGTCCCCGCAATCCCAATGATTTTTGGTAAGTTCATTCTCTAGCCCAAATACTCGTGTAATTTCTTGGCGTCTTTGTGCTTGCGTAGTTTCGCAAGGGCTTTTGCCTCAATCTGGCGGATGCGTTCGCGAGTGACGGCGAATTCTTGCCCAACTTCTTCGAGTGTATGTGACTTGCCGTTTTCCAGGCCAAAACGCATTTTGATGATTTTCTGTTCACGGTCAGATAGTGTCGAAAGTACTGCTTGAACTTGTTCTTTCAACAGTTGATTCGTTGCCGATTCTTCTGGTGTCGCACTGTCTTCGTCTTCGATGAAGTCACCAAGAACGCTGTCTTCGTCTTCGCCATCACGACCGACACCAGCATCAAGCGATGTAATATCTTGTTTGATCTTAATAACGTATTCAACTTTTTCCGGTTCCATCTCTAACTCTTTGGCGAGTTCTTCGATAGATGGTTCGCGATTCAGCTCTTGGGTCATACGGCGCTGCGTACGCAATAACTTGTTGATCGTTTCAACCATGTGTACAGGAATACGGATTGTGCGTGCCTGATCTGCAATCGCGCGGGTAATCGCCTGGCGAATCCACCAGGTAGCATAGGTACTAAATTTAAATCCTTTGTCCGGATCGAATTTTTCGACGGCACGGAGCAAACCGGTGTTACCTTCTTGGATCAAGTCCAAAAAGTCTAATCCACGGCCGCTGTAGCGTTTGGCAATCGACACGACGAGTCGCATGTTCGCTTCTGCCATTTTATCCTTGGCTTTTTTCTCACCAGCTACGACTCGATGAGCGAGTGCCAATTCTTCTTCCGAATTAAGCAGTGGAATTTTACCGATTTCACGAAGGTACAAACGCACGCTGTCGTCGCTGATATCATCAAAATATTGATTATTATTCAGCGTTTCGTCGTCGATTTCCTCTTCGTCTTCTAATTCTTCCTTTGCTGGTTCTTCAATCTCAGTAATTTCCTTGGGCAACGAACCGTCATTTGTTGTTGCTGTTTGGTCGTCCTGTGCCTGTATTTCGTCGTCGTCGGCCATTATTTTTCTCCTTTAATTAACAAACTCAATTGCCGCAAAATCTCTGTAGCTGCTGCGTCATCACCGCGCTCTCTGGCCTCGGCTTCCTGACGCACTAGATCATCTTTTGTATTCGTTTTTTGGAAGTTTGCTTGTAACGACCGTAGCACTTCTGTGGCTGTTGCGATGCGATTATCGCTACTCCAGTCCACGTTGTCAACGTCGGGATGTAATAGTAACATTGTCACATACTTTTCTTGCGGCTGCAACCCCTCTGGGATCGATGTCACCACTTCACCGCTGTGGGCAGACAAATATCCAGCCACAGCCTGGCGATCCTGGCCGCGAAAGAACATCGGATTCAGATTACGCAACAAATCCTGAACATGACCGTCACCCAGTGCAACCGCCAGCAACGCATCCTGTGTACGATCTGGTGCAACTTCCAATGATTCATCATTTTGCTGGCTGTCTTTGATCGGTTTTTGGGTTGGTTGTGACTCAACAGTATTTGCTAACTTACGACCAAGTGCTTCGCGCGTTGTATCTGTTAGTCCGGCTACCTGCGCCAGATAATGATCCTGCTCAACTGGATCTGCAAGCACTTTGATAACGTTCAGGGCAGCCGTCGTAAAGGCTCGTTTGCCAGCTGCAGTCGTCAGATCTTCTCGCGCCGCAAATTGCGCGATTACCCAGTCAACAACCGGTTGAGCCTTATCGATTGCTGACAGCCATAGTTTTGAATCCTGCTGGATCAGTTCATCTGGATCTTTGGCGTCATCAGGCAGGCTGATAATCGATAACTCCACACCGACACTCTGTGCAATCGGAATCGCTCGCTCCGTCGCAGCCAGACCTGCCTTGTCACCGTCAAACGCCAGACGAATATGACTCGTAAGGCGTCCCAATGCTCTCAAGTGATGTTCCGTTAACGCCGTTCCAGCTGTTGCGACAACGGGTAATACTTCCGCTTGATGACTGCTGACAACATCCATGTTGCCTTCTACAACGACCGCGTAATCTGCTTGGCGGATTGATTCTTTTGCCTGTGATAGCCCAAACACATGACGGCTTTTATCGTATAGCAGGGTCTGTGGCGTATTCATATATTTTGGTGCCGTTGGATCATCGGTCAAGATTCTGCCAGTAAAGCCAATAACTTGTCCGGTGCCGTCCATCAATGAAACCATCATTCGTCCACGGAATAAATCACCACCAAACCGGTTCGTCAGACCGGCATCCTTCATTTCTTGGGGAGTGTAGCCTTTTTTTGTCAAGAAGCCAGTTAATGCATCACCACTGTCAGGGGCATAGCCAATCTTAAATTCTTGAACAATTTTTTTGTTCAATCCTCGCTTCCCAAAGATATACTCTTGGGCGTGACGGTTGCTGACTAAACTCTGTTGGTAGTAGGTAGCGGCGAGCTCATTGGCTGCAAATAGTCGCTTTTTTCGCTGCGCAATTTCTTGGGATCCGGTACTTTGATAGAGTGTCATATCCACGCCAGCTCGCCTTGCGAGATGTTCCAACGCCTGTCGGAAATCCATCCCCTCGACTTCCATAACAAAACTAAACACGTCGCCGCCCTTGCCTGAACTAAAGTCGTGCCAAATATGTTTGTCCGGACTGACGACAAAGCTTGGTGTTTTTTCACCGCTAAAAGGGCTGAGGCCTTTAAAATTACGACCCGCTCGTTTTAACTGGACGTATTCACCAATCACGTCCTCAATATTGAGCCGGGCTCGCACCTCTTCCTTGGCATCCTGCATGACATCATTATATCGTCCAGACGCCACAATAGCCACCACTGTAGGCTTTTCTGTTTATCCCTATTATGCTTAAATAGCAGTACTATGTATCCAAACCAACCCGAGCAGCCTGGCCAACCAACACCATCGCCACAGCCCGTACCTCAGCCAGCTGACCCTTATACCCCGCAACAACCGATGGCTTATGATCCAAATTATCTGGACTCCATCGCACCACCGCCCGCACGCGGTAAATTCCTCAGTGGTACCTTTGGCAAACTCGTCTTTGTCCTCATTGCTGTCTTTGTATTAGCAGTCAGCCTGATCATCGCTTTTAGCGGTGGGGATAACACAGCGGACTTGCAACAAGTTGCTGTTCGATTAGACAATTATTCTCTCTCTGTCAAAACGGTTCAAAAAAATCTCAAGAGTAACAACCTCTCGGCTACAAATACCAATTTCCAGATCTGGATGACCAATAGCCTGCACGATGCCGAGACATTACTAGGCCAGGGCGGCGTCAAAAAAACTGATTACAACAAGACGATGGTCGCAAGCGAGAAAAAAATCGTGACCGATCTTGATGCCAAATTTGAAGATGCCCGGCTGAACGCCACACTTGATCGAGTTTACGCCAGTACTATGGCATCCGAAACCCAAAAACTGATCAATATGTTTACAGCGATGTCGAAAAACAGCAAGTCAAAACCTATTCGTGATTACGCCAAAAGTACCAGCAGTAACCTTGTACCCATACAAAAAGGCTTTGATAAGTACGTCGACAATGGCAACTAAGATTTAGTACTTGCCGCCGACCAGTTGATAACTCAATCGAGTGAAATCTAAAATTTCGTCATCACTCACCTGTCCGGTACAAACAATCGTATTCCAATGCTTTTTGTTCAGATGATAGCCCGGCAGAACTGTCTCGTACTTCGCGCGGAGTAATTCAGCCAACTGCGGATCACACTTCAAACTGATCCGAAGTGGCTTGCTGTCCTCGGCAACGATTGCCATAATCTTACCCTCGGGTTTGTCGCCATACTTATATACCGCTGTTTTTTCGCCGAACGGATAATCTAACCACACTTTCGGTAGTTGTAGTACAAAATCATCAAACTCTTTATGCGTCATAATTATATTGTACCAATAATCAACCCTATTATCACTTCTCGTTATACACATTATGTCCGATCGGACATAATGTGTATAGTATTATGCCCTTACTTTACCGAGGTAATACTTTAGTTCCATGATACTACCACGGATGTCACCTAGTGCTCGGTGCTCTTCGGGTTTAGCAAATTTTTTGCCGTATTTGCCCTCAAATACCACTTTCCAGGCACTCACATCTAGCATTCGGTAATGTAGTCGTTCGTCTAATCTGTGCCATTCGTTCACGATAAACCGTCGATCCTGATGGATTGAATTACCAGCCAGAAGAACTGGTTTTTCATCAGCGAAGTGTTCAGCAATGAATTCCAACAGTTCATTTTCAACCGTTCGTCCGCCTTTCGCCGCCATAGAATTATTCTGCGCGATCAACCCGTCACGCACTTCTGGAAACTTATCCCAAAAAGCTGGCGCAGCCTTGATACGGCTTTCGAAAAGCCTCGGACCGACTTTTACTGCAGCTTCGTATGTCGCAATTTCTTTAAAGTCCCAATCCGTTGCAATCACTGCGACTTCCAAAATCCGATCCTGTAATGGATCCAGTCCTGTCATCTCTAAATCCATCCACAATAATTTTGCCTGTTTTGTCATGTCTACTATTGTACTATGACTTGTCCGGATCGAATTTCAGACTGAGCGAATTAATACAGTAGCGCTGGTCGGTTGGCGTGCCGAGACCTTCTCTGGAAAAGACGTGACCAAGGTGACTACCACAAACTGCACAGGTGGCTTCTGTGCGGCTCACGCCACCACTATCGTCAGGAGTTAAAACGACAGTGCCTGGAATCGCATCGTAAAAACTCGGCCAACCCGACTGTGAATCAAATTTTGTGCCACTTTCAAATAATTTCGTCCCACAAGCGCCGCAACTGTAGGAACCTGGCTCGTAAAAACTATCGTATTCACCCGTAAAAGCCGGTTCAGTTCCCTTTTCGCGCAGTACATGATACTGCTCGGGCGTTAACTCGTCCTGCCATTCGCTTTCAGTTTTGTCTATCTTCATACCCCTATTATAGCGGTATTCTAGTCTTTTTTCTTGTCGAGGCGATCAAGTTTAAACACGTTCACGATCCAGTAGATAACAAGTGCTGTCGCCAAAAGTGTGATCATTGACGATAAAGCAGAACCCCATTTAAAGTCTGCTGTTCGTCCCCACAGTGCAACGTGCCAGATATTTGTCTCAAGTCCCGCCTGCGTCCCTACGATAAATTGCACAACTGGATTTATAAAGCCTTCAACTAACGTCTTGACCGTCGCGCCGGCCGCAGTACCAATGGCTAAACCTACTGCCAGCCCTACCACACCTTGATTACGGATAAAATCAACAAACCCGCTCGTGTGCTTTCTTGATGCTGCCGCCTTTTCTTTGGCGAGTCGTGCCTTTTCAGCCGCCTTCACTCGTGCCGCTGCTACTTTAGTCGTTTTCTTTGTCGTGTCAGCCATATCAAAACTCCTTATTCTGTCTGTCATTGTACTGGATAGTAAAAGGAGGGTAAAGGAGGAGAAGTTAGTGATAGTGGCTGGGAGGGGCTTTTGACCCCATCCCAGCCACTAGAGCGCCAACCCAACGAGGTGGTGTGGGTGTGCTCAAGTTTTCACTGACGTAGTCAGATATTTGTGCCGATGAGATCGACTTGCCAACCGCGTGCTATCCCGCCCTCCGAACTCCCCGTACGTACTAGCACTATTTGCTTGTACTTGTAGTGGAGCGACTGAAGTGCTTTGAAAAGCGTGCCGTTGGACAGGTCGACATCCATATCTCTGCGTACTTCGGATCGCGTTTCCGCACAGAGAGGGAGAGCATCCTGCTGACGAAGCTTCTGAAGAGCCTCAAGAGCAGCATTCCGCGCTACCTCGGTTGATTTCGCCACTTCTTCTCCTCCAAATTGTGATACCGAACCGAGGACTGTCCTCAATTCGTACGCCGCCTTGCACAAAAAATCTCGCCTGGATGGCGAGTGTTGTTCGTGTTGCGGATGGGTGTAACAGGAACTAGCTCGCCGGGGCATCAATAATCACGAGGACGAGTCCTTTGATCATTGTGTTTTGGCTGCAGCTGATTCCCATACGTTTACTCTACTACATTTTATCGGGCGCGACAATGCCAAGTACATCGAGGCCGCGTCCCAATGTATCAGCATACACTTGCACTAACGCCGCACGATGCGCTTCGAATTCTGTACCAGCTACCTGATTCGATTCATAATATCGGTTGAATTCCTGCGCTAGTTCGAACAAATATTGCGCAAGATGATGCGGTTGCAATTCAGCCATCGCTCGAGCCAGCACGTCGTTATACGCACCCAATTTGCGTACCAAACCACGATCCTCGTCGCGCAAATCAGATAGTTCACCAATTTCAACTTTCGCCAAAATCGATCGCGCCCGAGCATGCGCATACTGCAAGTAACTACCTGTATTTCCCTGCAGACTCACCGCTTCGTTAATATCAAAGATAACATCCGAACCTATCTTTACCTTCAAAAATTGATAGCGCAGCGCACCCGCGACAATTTCGTCCGTTGCTTCTCCACCCCGTGCTTCAATCGCAGCTCGAAACTGGTCAAACAACCAACCAATTTCAATCACATCGCCATCACGACTACTCATCTTGCCACTGCTAAGTTTAACTGTCCCCGTCGAAATATTCACAGTTACACCTTTGAGTTCTGGCAGACTCAGCTCTGCCGCCGCTATCACTCCCTTGAAATAATCGCGTTGTTCTTCGGCCGTCACAATATAGCTTTTCTGCGCATGAAAAGCATCATTTTTTAACTGCATCAACCCCAAATCGCGCGCAGCATACAAACCTCGTCCG
>CAYIQY010000030.1:0-1492 GCA_964365665.1 uncultured Candidatus Saccharibacteria bacterium
TATTATCGCAACACACCACTTTGATCTGTTACTACCGACTATTGTATCGCGCAGTCAGCGGTTATCACTATTACCTATTACGGATGAACAGACGAACGAAATCATCAAACAACTTGATATCAAGGACGATACAAAACGGGCAAGAATGGCATTCGTTGGTCGAGGTCGACCGGCGCTTATCAAACGTCTGTCGCAAGATGACACGCTCTATGACGCCCGCGAAGCCATCATGCGGGATGCCAAAACGATGCTCGGCAGTAATATCTATGAAAAACTAGCGTTGGTTCATCGTTACCGAGATAACAGAGGCAACGCGTTAACACTTCTTGACGACATGAACAGACAATTGCAAACAGTCGTACGAAGCCAGCCTGACCAACGATTAGTGAGTGATATCGCGCGGCATCTCGAGACTCGTAGTCGCATTGCCGCCGGTGGTAATATTCGCCTCCAGCTGGCCGCTGACGTGCTATAATTAGTTTAGAAATGTTAGGTCTCATTGTTGTTGCTATTTTAGGCGGATTGGCCATCTTTTATCGGCGATCACTCGAAAACTCGTCGATGGATTTGCCGACCAAATTATCTGACCGCTTGGATCGATTATGGGAAGTTGCTCAGGAATCGCTGCGTGAAAAGAAATACCTTCGTGCAGAAAAGGCATTGCTGACAATTTTACGCGTCGACGAGCGCAATGCAACCGCCTACAACCGCCTTGGAATCCTCTATGCCAAGCAACAAGCGTATAAAGATGCTATCGAGTGCTTTGAGATCGCGCAGTCGCTAGAACCAAGCGCAAGCAGCCTCCATAACGTAGGTCTTATCTATTACGAAACGGGTGATTATACCAAAGCAGGACTGGCGTTTGAGCAGGCACTCGGCATGGAAAGTGATCTGTCGTCACGTCATATTGCCTACGCAAAGGTTCAGGAAAAACTCGGCAACGACAAAAAGATGATTGAATCTTTAGAAGAGGCCGTTAAAATTGATCCAATCCCGCAAACACTGACTATTCTTGCCGACGCCTACGAACGAACAGGGCAGCAAGAACTATCCCTTAACCTCCGTGAAAAAGCCGCTCGCATGATCATCCCGCAAGGTCAGCCAAAGCGTGTCGTCCAACCCCGTAAGGTTATGTAGCCTAGCCACCCTCTATATCTTGAATAAACGACCCCTATCGGTTACACTTATGTCTGTACGTTTTGTACGTATGCCGCTTTAGCTCAGTTGGTTAGAGCAGCTGTTTTGTAAACAGCAGGTCCTCGGTTCGAGTCCGAGAAGCGGCTCCACGGCAAGGCAATGAATTATCATTGTTTTGCGTATGGAGTTTAGACGAGCTGGAATCGTGTAGTGGCAATCACGGGAGACTGTAAATCTCCTGCCTTTCGGCTTCGTAGGTTCGAGTCCTACTTCCAGCACCAAATAAATTCGGTCACTACGGTGGCCGTATTTATTTGGTTCTGATACAATAATTCGGTATGCCGCGATAGCTCAG
>CAYIQY010000030.1:1502-11277 GCA_964365665.1 uncultured Candidatus Saccharibacteria bacterium
GAGCTCGTATAGATATTGTTGGAAAAAACGCCGCTATTTGCTACAATTGTCCGAGGTACGTCGCGATAGCTCCTGCGTAAAACGTAAGTCATTCGTAGAGCGCATGCGTGTACTAAAAGATAAGGTGTGCCGCGATAGCTCAGTTGGTAGAGCGCATCCATGGTAAGGATGAGGTCCTGGGTTCGAATCCCAGTCGTGGCTCCATGAATTTATTCGTAGCCCTAGTCATAATCTGTTTTTTATGCTAAGATTATCTAGATTGTTTCATAAAACTAAGTGAGTAAGAGATGCCAAAAAAGAATACCAAGCGCAAATTAGTCGGACTCGTCAGTGACCTCAGTGGCCACAGGACTTATTACACGACTAAAAATGCTCAAACCACGACTGATAAATTGAGTCTTAAGAAATACGACCCAATTGCGCGCAAACACGCTCTGTACACCGAGACCAAAAAGAGTCTCGGCCGTAACGTCGTCAAAGCCAAAAAGAACTAAGCAAGCCGACTATCGGCTTCTTTGGCCAACCACAGTCCATAATGCAGTAGTTTATCCAGTAGCTGCTGGCTTGGGCGAGTGGCTTCCGTAATAACCGACAAGGTGTCGCCATCTATTTCGACGGCAAACGGCTGTTTATTCGCAGCGATAATGTCGATGTTTTCATCATTTAGCAACCGATATACTTGCGGCAGTTCAGCCGGTGACGCTATTACTGCGTACTGGCTATGAAATGCGCTGCTACGTGCCGCACCGCTATCGACCGTCAAATACCGGACATGCCGGTGAGTTGCCAGTACCCGGGCGTAGTATGCCTTGGTCTGTTGGCGAGTACCGATAAAAATAAACGGCAGGTTATTTGCTTTATGCAAATCAATCTGTAGAACATACCAACGATGCTGAGTTGACTTGTAGCCCTCGTACGTGATGCTCCCCATCCGTTCGAGCAATGCCAAATCATATCCGGCATGAGTCCCGATGCTGAAATTAGTATCTACTTGATCTGGTGACGCAGTCGACCCCACTATGACAGGCGCGAACTGGCCGCCAGCACTGACTGATCGAAAGTAGATCAATTTGTGTTGCCGGGCAAAATCAATCACGGCACGCCGACGAAGCGTCACACTAACTAATCCGGCTGTGACCCTGGTCGCATAGTTTTTGATATCATCAGATTTCCAACGTGCCATTACTACGGCTCCTGTTTGATAGTGTCGAGCAATGTTGATAAGTATTCAGCATGGCTCCATGTTAATGGCGATGGTGCGATGAGCGAATGGTCGATCGGACTGATTTGCTCTGCCATAATGCTTGTCTGCATACTAATGCCATTGATCCATGTCAGGATTGCTTTTGCCAGTTCTGGATCTTCGGTTTCGAGGGAGTATTGCGCCATCCATAACGTCGTGATAAACCACCAGTTGGACTTCTCGTTTGAATTAGAGTGACGATAACTGTCATTTTCATAACGCGGATATGCCACAATACCAGTATCGGCAGGGAATGTTTGTAAAAAGCTGTCGACTGAAGACTTTAATTCAGGCGAACCGACAGGGAAAAGCCCGAACATGAATGCACCGTAGACACTACTCGCATCGATCGTCTCGTCATATTCTATCTGGCCGTTTTTGACCAGCAACCCTTTGTAAAATGAATTACGTTTAGAATTATAGAGATATTTATGGGACTGCTCCTCGATATCACCGGCAGCCGCCCGCCATTTTACAGCACTCGCTTTGTCGTCACTCACATCGGCGAGATCCGCTGCAGCTTGTAATGCTGCGAATACCGTCGCAGTCGTAAACGTCGTCGTCAAAAACTTTTCTTCCCATAGATCGTAACTAGGGCGGGGCAGGCCTGTCGCTTCTTCTATATATTCCGTCATCCAATCGGCCATCGGTTTGATCATAGGAACGTAGAAGTCCCGCAACATCCTTGCGTCCTTTTGTATATCGTAGAACTGAGCGAAAGTGAATAAGACAAGCGCCGTTTCGTCCTCTTGGATCGGCGGTGCAGTCATCCCACCAGAGTGGACATAGGGGTGCCAACTCGCACCTAGGCCGCCATCAGCATTATACTTGTGCATCAGATACCCGCTAGGGTGCATGACTCGCTTGCAAAATTCAAAAAATCTATATGGTTCGTCAGTATATCCCATACGAATGAACGGCCAAAGTGCCAATGCACCATCCCGTGTCCAGCAATACGAATAGTTATCACGTGAGTATTTCAACATCGAACTGTCGGTACTGGCAATCACTGCTCCTCGTTTATCTATCTGCGACTTAACGATCATGACACTCCGCAGAAACGAGTCGTGATAGACAGGATCGATCTTGGCGGCCGTCTCAATCGCAGGTTTCAACCAATTGCTCCACCATTTAGCAGTACCGTGCAAGCGTGCACTCAGGCCATCATGACGCATCTGTTTATCAACATACAGCGCTTCACGCGTCGACGATCCGACCGCAATCCAGTAGTGAACACGGGCAGAGCTTTGTGCGTTAACATTCAATTTGAACCTTATTGTTGAATCGACACGCCCATGTTCGACATTACTGCCGGATAATTCGCCGTCTTCCGCGTCCTTATACGTACCTTCATGGTTCTCGATACCGAACAGACCGATACTATGCTGATCGAACGGCTTGCCATTATGGTGTCCGGAAACGATAAATGCCCGCCGTCCTTTGTAGTGTAATATTGCTTTGCTGTCTGGCAAAAATTGTGCGGTGTCCGTATTGCTTCTCGAATCATCGATTGCGAATGCCTGGTGCATAAACAGTCGAATTTCCCGCGGATGATCGGCCAAATTCACGACATGGATGTTTCGCATAAATACATTTATGTTTGAATCGACACAGTCGTCAATTTCTAGCAATACTTGCATTGATTCATTTTTCGCAATTGTATGACCGATTAAAGCGCGCTGGGGATATCGGAATTTAAACGACCACTCATTTTCGTTATCCAACCAGCTTAATCTTCCATCGATCCAGATACCGACCCGATGGCGAGTCGACATGCCGTTTGAGTGATTCATATAGCCGACGTAGGGATAGTAAAAATCATGAACCAGCCCGTAAGTGTTCAAACCGACGTGCAATTCGCCGTTACTAAGAACAACCGGCCTAGCCATGATAGATACCTCCCAATTGGTGATGCTGCATAACGCGCCAACGGACATCACGGATGGCATTCATGTAATACAAAAAAGCATCGTACGGCGATTCATACGGGCTGAAATACGTATGAACGTCGCCGTCACTCAGCCATTTTGTCGCCATATAGTAAAGGTGATCCGAACTCTGCAAGTAACGCCAATCGCGAATCAGATCCTCGTCACGGCTGCGGATAACATCGTTCTCTAACATATAGAGGTACTTGGCCGCTTCTTGTTGCATGCTGTTGCCCGTCCACGCCGACAAATCACGCTCGCTGTCCGCCCAGGTGACCGTTTGCGGCATACTGACCTCACCGGCGCTATCAAAGGCATCTGCAGCGCCTGATACGGTATAAAACGTATTGCCGTCTGTGCCTAGCCAATCACCGACAAAACGCTCAAAGAACCCAAAGATATCAGTATCCGCCCATTGATGCTCGCCAAATGTCTCGAAATCCATGAATAAATTGACCAAGTGCCCGTCAGTCATAGATGTCGAGACCCAATCGACATACTTTGCGGATGTCAGTGGCCACTCGGTCCATGCACGGTTGCCAAAGCGAAAGGCAATATCATCACTCAGTCGGTAGTTTTTGAGTAATAATTTAATCTGCTGCGTGTTAGGCGGGCGATAAACATAATTAGGACTTCGCCACTGTAATACTTCGTCCCAACCCTCAGCCAAAATTACTTTGTAGCCAGCCCCGTCCGCCCAGTTTGCCAACTCGTCATTGTAGGCGAGTTCTGTGTTGCGAAATGCTGTTGGCTTGACGCCAAACAGCTGGTGGAGTTTTTGAGCATGCAGATTAACTTGGGCTTCAAATTCGTGGCGGCTATAGAAAAATGCCAGGCTATGATAGTATGTTTCTCCAACAAGTTCGACGCGCCCAGTCGCCACGAGGCGCTTAAAACTCTCGAGGACATCTGGCGCATAGCGTTCCGCTTGGTCAATAAAGTCGCCGCTGATGCTCAGCGACAAGTGAAAATCAGGGTGCTGATCCAATAATTTCTGCAATAGTGTCGTCATCGGACGATATGACTTGTCCGCGACTTTGTGGAATATCTTTTCGTTATTCAAATTGCTATCGTCGAACTGATCGAAATAGTTGTGCTGTTCACCGATGTCGAACACTGTATATGGACGTACGCGTTCCGGTTGGTGGACATGTAAATAGAGCGAAATGCCGCGGCTCATACGGGTACCTCGCTGCGCAACTGGTTATAGATATACAGACACTTCGTCGCAACGTCGTGCCAAGATAATTGTGCATATTCGTCTTTGACACCGTTTCGCAAACTGCTCGCCAGGCTTGGCGACAGGGCAATGCCGACTAACTGGTTAGCCAGTGTTTCAGTGTCCCAAAAATCAAATCGATAGATATTGTTCAGCACTTCGCCAACACCGGATTGACGACTAATGACGAGTGCATTGTCATGATGGGCGGCTTCGAGCGCTGTCAGACCGAATGGTTCGCTGACCGAACTCATGACAAAGACATCGGCCACCGAATACACATCCCGCCACTGTTTGCCGCGCACGAATCCCGTGAAAAAGACCTTGTCGGCGATACCGAGGTCTGCAGCCTGTGCGATTAATTCATCGCGCTGCTCGCCGTCACCGGCCAGCAAAAACACGAATCGATCGTACTTTTCATTTGCCCGCGCTGCTGCTCGCAGAAAGTGGGTTAAACCTTTCTGGACAGTAAAGCGAGTGAGTGTCGCAACGACAGTGTAGCCTTCGTGTTTGAGTGCCTCCAGGTAGCGGTAACCACGTCGATCGTATTCATATTCCGTGAAACTATCGACATCAATGGCGTTATGGACGACCTCGACGAGGTCGGTTGGGATGCCGTAACGTTGAACGATAATACTTTTGGTGATGTTACTGACGGCGATAATCCGATCAGCCATCTCAAGTGCTTGCTTTTCAATCTCGTGCACGATCGGGTTACCGAAGCGGTCGCCCGATCGATCGAACTCAGTCGCATGGACATGTACGACAAGGGGTGCACCAGTTAATTGCTTGGCGCGAATACCGGCTTCCATCGTCAGCCAATCATGAGCATGGATGACATCGGGTTGTATGTCTTCCACTAATTTTTCAACGTATTCAATATAGTGCCTCTGGACAGACCGCATACTCGTCAGGTCACTTGCGGTGGTTGTTGGCAGATCGCGCTCGAACACTTCGTGACTTTCATAGCTTCCGAGATGGAGCCGTTGATCAGGAGTCAATTGTGTCGCGTTATGGACGCGCATAAATTCAACGCCAGGATGTGAAGCAGTGTAGGGTAGGACGAAATCAATCGAAGCACCTTGCAGCGCCAATGCCTTGGACATATGGTAGCAGGCGACGCCTAGGCCACCGCTGTTATGCGGAGGCAATTCCCACCCGAGCATCAATATGTTCATAACCCGACACACGGGCAACCGTAGCCACCCGAACGCTCCTTTGTTTTATTCTATTTGTAAGCCTGCCTACATTATAGTAATCCGCTAGTGTTTTGACAACAGTTTTATACCCTGAAATGCTACAATATGTATATGAAATACAGAGTTGCTGTAATAAGCGTGTTTGTAATCATCGTTCTAGGGGTGGCAATTCTCTATGTTATGGCAGCTCCGACAGCAAAAATCCCGTCGATCGCATCAAGCCCGTCAGTATCCGTTAGCCCGTCTTCAACCCCGACTGTAAATGCATCAGATTTGCCAGCACGCGCTGGAGCCTACGTTACTTACAGTGGTGACGTAATCGGAACTACCACAGGAACGAAATTACTGTTTTTCCACGCTCCGTGGTGTCCGCAATGCCGCGCACTTGAAAAAGATATCCTTGCATCGGCATTGCCTGAAAATCTGACGATCATCAAAGTTGATTACGATTCCCACCAGAACCTGCGCCAAAAATACGGCGTAACGATCCAGACAACATTAGTGCGAGTTGATGATAAAGGTGATTTAGTGAAAAAATACGTCGCATACAACCAGCCGACCTTCGCAGCAGTTAAACAGAATCTACTGGATTAATTCATGACGCTACTCATTTTATCTTTCATTGCAGGCATCTTGACCGTCACCGCGCCTTGCGTGCTGATTTTTTTGCCTGTTATTCTGGGCGGGTCTGTCGTTGGCAAACCAAACATGCGCCGCCCATTGATAATTACAGGTAGCCTGGTTGTATCGGTCGTCGTATTTACGCTGCTTTTGCGCGCGACAACGACACTGTTGGGCGTTCCCCAAATCGTGTGGCAAGTCCTTTCGGGCGCAGTCGTAATACTGCTCGGCCTGCATTATCTGGGCGTGCCGATTTGGGAGCGCTTTACCGGGTGGCTGCAACTACCGCAACTTGCGAACAGGGAATTGTCCAAAGCGTCGCAGCAACAGGGTAATGGTGGAGCGATTCTGACAGGCGCAGCTCTTGGACCGGTTTTTGCGAGCTGTAGTCCGACATTTGCATTCATTGTTGCAGCGGTCATTCCAGCGGATTTCATACTCGGTCTCATCTACTTGGTTGTTTACGCCCTCGGGATGGCCGTAACACTGCTGGCGATTGCATATCTTGGTCGGGCTGTACTTGGCAAATTACGAGCGCTAAACAATCCAAAAGGCTGGTTACCGAAGACAATTGGTATTATCTTCGTCGTCGTAGGACTAACAATTATCACTGGTCTTGATAAATCATTTCAAACATTCGTTCTTGAACAGGGTTGGTACGATCCGATTACGAACTTTGAAAATAATATCATGCATCAATAAATCCGCATTGTTAAGGCTCGTCCCAACCGCCACCACGAGGTGACGGCTAGGACGAGCCGAGTGGAGTTAGTCGGATGACCGACGCATTCTCAGTGTTGCGACGAAGTCGTCCACGACACTTGCGAGCCGATGGAAAGCATTAGCCTGGATCTCTGAATCAGCGAGTGCGTTTTCGCTGTCAAAAAGATTGATCCATACCGCACCATGTTCCAGCATTAGGTCATGGACAATCGGTTCACAGATTGCATACAAGTCAGCCTGATTGATGACCGAGGCCGGATTGCTGACGATAGCCCACTTAATCGCATAACTCATGGTGCCGCGAGCATACTCACCGACATCGTCAACTTCCCAGGTAGACGCCAGATACGGGTTTTGGCCCGCTGTGTCAACTTGCCATCTGCCCATCGCCTTGACGATAACCTTTTGGGATCGTTCGGTCTCGGTCGGCTTGCTCATGGCTGCCGCTTCCACAGCATCAGTCCGCTTACTTACAAGAACCGGCTCCATCTTATAGATCCACGGCCATCTGACGTAGAAGTTGGGCTGGTAAATCTTGACCGAGCCATCCTTTTCCCGAACCAGTACCTTGCGCTTCGACATGACGCCGAGTTCATTGGGTCGAACCCAGTGGATCGCTTTCTTGCCGATAATTCCCAGAATTACAGTACCGATGAGGTACAGTGCGCCCGTCGCTGGATTCCCGTTTGCTCCTGGCATGCCTCCAAAAAAGGAGGATATTCCTGTAAACATGACGCAGCCTCCTTCAAGGTGCGAATCGTCAACCTCGTTGTCAACGGTTACTGTTAGTGTACTCTCTGTATTTATGCAATGCAATTAATAGTTAGTAAAACCCCGTAATGATCGTTGCTGTTTATCCGAGAGGGGTTTTCTGCTACAATTGCCCAAGTAAAGGGGCATAGTACAACGGCTAGTACACGGGTCTCCAAAACCTGAAATCGAAGTTCGATTCTTCGTGCCCCTGCCAGAGAATTCATGCAATAAAATAGACTTTTTGTTAAGTCTATTTTTGTTTGCTATAATTTCACTATGACAAGTCCAGAATCAAATCGGAGCGATACCCCCAAAAAGCTTTATGACTGGAATATACCCCTTACAGAACATGAACGCACAGAATTGCTCAATGACTTGGCTGAACAAGCGGCCGAAGATGCTGAATTTAACCATCCAGCAAGTCGACCACCCCTGCCTGCCAGCCTTGCTCGACGAGCGTTTCGTCGTAGGCTAGTTGATGATTCAGATGTTCACGCAGGACGAGCTCCAATAGCTGGAGATCCAGCCTTAATGGGTCAAATTATTCACGAAGAACTGAATAGGCGAAAACAAGTTTAGTTCTAACTTCGTACAAAATGCTCTGCCAAGTATAAGCGAAATGAAGAAAGTCTCTATTTTGAGACTTTTTGCTATTATTAACTTATGACAAAAGAAATTCTCGACTACAATCAATCTCAGCCCACAGACCTTCAAAAAATTTGCCAAGCACTCACGAACGAATTTAACTCCTCTCTTGAAGGTTCCACGTCCAAGTTATTCCACCGCAACCCGGCATGGTTCCTCGACGGGAATCCAATCGTTGGCTATTACATCCCTGCAAAAAAGGATCGTGTCGTAGTCATGTTTTGGAGCGGACAATCATTCAGTGAACCGAGTCTAGAAGTTGAAGGCACTTTCAAGGCAGCGACCGCTGACTATCACTCCGTTGACGATATTGATATCACCCAACTAAAACGATGGTTGAATGAATCCAAAACAATTCAATGGGACTACAAAAACATAGTCAAGAAAAAGGGTAGGCTAGACAGAATAGCCTAGGTAGCAGAAAGCCCCCGTGGTTAGGGGGCTTCCTTATGAAGCTGGTCTACTTGGAAAAGCGGCGGTACAGAATGAAGCCCAGCAGGCTGATCGCAGCGCCGCCAAAGACAAATTCCAAAGCTCTTGCGAGCCTCGGGTGGTTCTTGCGCACTTCGACAGCACGTTTACGTACCTCGCGCGGCTTGTGACCCGACAAGGCTAATCTGTTGCGTATATCTAATGCGGCTTCATGGAAGCTGCGCTTTTCGCTTTCCTTGGACTGTTCATAAGGATCATTCATTCGCCAACCTCCTCTCTGGTCGTGGATTGGCAAACTATCAAAAGCTTAGCATATTTGGCCTAGTGATTATACAACTGCAGCGGTTTCTTCGACGGCAGGTCGGGATGCGGCGCTGTGTTTATTCAAACCAAGTGGCAGGACGAAACTAAACGTCGAACCGTGATTAAGACGGCTTTCGACATTAATTTTCGTATCCAGTTTTGCCGCCAATTTGGCGACGACATACAATCCCAAGCCCGTACCGCTTGTCTCGCGAGTCCGGTAATCTTCGCTACGGTAAAACTTCTGAAATATGTGTGCCAGATCGTATTTACTCATACCGATGCCGGTATCCTTTACGAAAAACTCAACCCTGCCGTCCGATAACATCCTCGCACCCAATGTGACCGACCCTGTTTTGGTGTATTTGATCGAATTATTAATGAAGTTTTGCAAAATCTCCTCAAGATACAAACGGCTGGTTTCGATACCGGGCAAATGAGCCTCGGCATCCAGATTGAGGTGGAGTGATTTCGCTTCGGCCTCAGCGGTATAACGACCATACAAATTATGTAGTAACTCATTGGCATTGATTTCTTCGACAGCATCGCCCACACCACGTTCCGCACGTGACAACGTAGAAAGATCATTGATCATCTTGGCGAGATAAATAACCTGGTCATAAGCAGTCTGAGCTGCCGCGTGCAGAGTTTTTTCATCAAGATGTTTGTCCTGCATGATCAATAGGTTACTGAGGCTGCCTTCGACGAT
>CAYIQY010000031.1:0-11206 GCA_964365665.1 uncultured Candidatus Saccharibacteria bacterium
TGCACCGTTTGGTCCGAGATAACCCAGTACTTCGCCTTTTCGTACGGTCAAGTCGAGATTATCCAGTGCTGCCTTGTTGCCGTAGCGTTTAGTAAGACCTTTTGTTTTGATAATTGTTCCCACGTATCCCCCTTGTATTGTGCGTATATTGTGGCACTTTTAATAACCGGTTGCAAGCGATTATTCAGCAAATTTGGTATAATAAGACAAATGCGACGTCAAGGAAAATACACCCGGCGTGTCACACCGGCGCAAAAGGTTCGGCGACACGCCAAACAGCGGTTTCGTTGGTGGCGCAAACTGAGCTGGAAAAAGCGTATTCTGTTCGTCGGTGGCCCGATATTGGCGTTCATGATCCTGACGCCACTACTGACATATCTGTACTTTGCTCGTGATATTTCTGACATCGATCGTCTGATGAATCGTAACAATACAGGTGTGGTGTTATATGCGAACGATGGCAAATCCGAAATTTATAGCAGTGGTCGTGCCGAGCACCGTGATCTTTTGCCGCTTGATAAAATTTCCAAACCAATGAAAGATGCCTTGATTGCCAGTGAGGATAAGAATTTCTATCAACATGGTGGCTTCTCGATTCCGAATTTACTTGGAGCGGTCTATGCCAACTTTGTCACTGCCGGTAGTTCATATGGTGGTTCGACGCTGACTCAACAGTTAGCAAAGAACACACTGCTCAGCAGCGACAAGAACTATCTACGTAAGTTCCAGGAACTGTCGATTGCAATTGCAATCGAGCGGACGTACAGCAAAGACCAGATTCTGGATATGTATCTGAACTCCGTCTTTTACGGTGAAAACGCCTTTGGTATTCAGGACGCAGCCAAAATATATTTTGGCACGACACCGGACAAGCTTGATTTGGCCCAATCGGCGATGTTGGTGGGGGTACTACCTGCACCAAGTGCCTATTCGCCAGTCAGTGGCAATCCGCAATATGCCAAAGAACGCCAGACGACAGTATTGACGCGCATGGTAGCGAATAAATATATCAGTGAAGCTGAAAAGCAAGCCGCACTTGCTGAACCGCTGACATACCAGCCTCCAAAATCACCGATTAATAATAGCGTGGCTCCTCACTTCGCCGAAATGGTGCTCGATGAGTTATATAAGAAATACGGTGAGGAGACGGTTACTCGTAGTGGTTATCAGGTGACAACGACATTGGATGCCAACGTACAAACACAATTACAAACGGCAATCGCCGCGAATATGGGGACTATTCAGCGTAATGGTGGCAGCAATGCGGCAGCAGTTGCGATCGACCCGAATAGCGGTGAAGTCCGAGGATTAGTCGGTAGTTATGATTGGAATAATGCAGAGTTCGGCAAAGTGAATGTGGCAACATCACTTCGTCAGCCGGGCAGTAGCTTTAAACCGATTTATTATACGCAGGCACTCGCAAATGGTGTCATTACACCAGCCTCCATCCTGCACGATGTCAAGACTGATTTTGGAGGCGGCTACACGCCACTTGATGCTGACCGCAAATTCCGCGGTGATGTAACCGTTCGTAATGCGCTCAACATGTCACTGAATATTCCATCGGTTGAAGTCATGCAAAAACTAGGCGTTGATACAGCCGTTCAGACGGCGCAGCGCATGGGGTTAGATTCAATAGATTCCAAGAATAATTATGGACTGTCGTTGGCACTTGGTGCTGCTGAAGTCACTCCACTTAATCTGACAAATGCGTATGCCGCACTCGGTAATCAAGGCAAGCAATATCCGACTTCGGTCATTAAAATCATCAATGGTAAATATGGCGACCAGGTGTTCAAGGCGAACTCAAGTTCCAAACAAGTCATCAGCCAGCAGGGAGCATTTTTGATCTCGAACATTTTATCCGACAATGCCTCGCGGGCACCTATATTTGGCAGCAGCCTGAATGTGTATGATGCGAAAACCCGTGCAGTCAAAACGGTCGCAGTGAAGACTGGGACAACTAACGATTCGCGCGATGCGTGGACAATGGGCTACACGCCGCAGATGGCAATCGGTGTTTGGGTAGGTAACAATGATAACAGAGCGATGACTAATGGTGGCTCGATTATGGCTGGTCCAATCTTTACCAAAGCCATGGGGTCAATATTAGCCGGTATCGACACGAAGTTTTCGGAAGTACCAGGTGTCGTGCAGCGAAATGTATGTACCAGCAATCATGGCCTGGCGAACAGTGCGGTCAAAGGCAGTACCTATAGTGAATATTTCCTATCTTCGGCTCTCCCGACGCTCAGTTGTTCGGTAAGTAGCCCAACTCCAACACCGACACCGACGCCTAGCCAGTCGACACAACCGGACAATATCCTCAGTATGACACTTGGCGCGAGTCCAACAGAAAGTGCATCACAAGGTACGAATGTGACGTTTACTGCGACGCTGTCGAACACGGCGGCTACAGGTGCCATCAAATTCAAGGACGGCAATACGACACTCGGCACGATTCAAGTGGTAAATGGCAGCGCATCTCTTTAGACATCGTCGCTGTCGAAAGGCCAACACACGATTACCGCTACCTTCACGCCGTTTGATGATAGCCAGTATGATAGCGCCAGCGCACCTCCACTGAGTTACCAGATTACAAATTCTAATGGTAATGGACAGGGTGGATTCAACTGATGATCGCACATGTCGAAGGTACTGTTACTGAAAAATTGTTAACATCCGTCATTGTCGATGTGCATGGCGTTGGGTATGAAGTGAATGTAGCTGTAGGAGATTATGACCGAGCGTTATTAAATGAAAGCGTCAAATTCTACACATATCATCATATCCGCGAGCAGTCACAGGAATTATTTGGATTTAGTACGCTTGCGGCCAAAAAATTATTCGAGCTATTGATCACCGTCCAGGGCGTCGGGCCAAAAGCCGCATTATCGATCCTGAGTTTAGGTGATAGTGAAATCGTCCGCAACGCAATTGCAAGCAGCGACGGGGCATTTGTGTCCAAGGCAAACGGTGTCGGTAAACGAATTGCTGAGCGTGTCGTGGTTGATCTGGCTGACAAAGTTGGTCTGCCGTTACGCTATGACAATAGTAATCTGACCGGCCTGTCGCAATCAATGAATCATACAGACGAAGCACTGGAAGCGTTAATGGCTCTTGGCTACAGTCTTGCTGACGCTACCAGGGCGCTCGAAGGTGTTCCAACCGATCTTTCAACTGCTGATCGCGTGACGCAAGCGCTGAAAAGCTAGCCAGCAACTCTATAATTCAACAAACGAACTCATTTCAACTGTTCGGTCGAGGGGGAGTTTGAAATAGCTTGATGTGTTGTTAGCATTACGATCCATGAATATATAAAGCAATTTGCGCCATTTTGACATTCGGTGATTATGGACGACGACTGGTTGGGCGATAGAAGTAAAATAGGTGGCGGTGTATGGGTCAAAATTGATCTCAGGACTTTTATCGCGTGCTATTTCTAATGCCCTGGGTACATTAGGAATGTCTTTATAGCCGAACTTAAGTGTGACATGGCTGATGCCATCATCGGGATGACCAAGCTCGTCGAAAATTGCTCGTGAATGTTCAGGAACATGTGCCGCGTCTGTTGTGTTGACGGTTACAACAACGACATGCTCGTGGAGTTCATGGAGTTGATCGAGTGTCGCATGCAGCGCCATTGGTGCGTTACCGGCATGATGACCTAAATAAACGGCATGTCCTTTTGTTCGAGGAATCCTTGTTCGATGTAGTTTGGCGACGAAGCCAACCAATGTACCCTCCATCTTGATACGTTCACGCTTGATAATCTCATGACCTTTGTACCAAGTACTGAGGATAGTAAACCCTACAACTGCAACGACGGCTGGCACCCATGCTCCATGTATAAACTTGAGGCTGCTTGATGCAAAGAATAATAATTCCAAGCCAAGCAGTATAAAGCCCGTGATGATTATAACGGCATAAGATTGATGCCATATCTTCCGCATAATGAATAACAGGAGAATCGTATCGATAGCAAGGGTTCCACTGACTGCGAGGCCGAACATCGCAGCAAGGTTTTTAGAGCTGGCAAAAGCGATGACAATTGCAATAACTAACGCAAACATGATCCAGTTAAGAAAAGGAATATATACTTGGCCGAATTCATAACGGGATGTATGCTGAACGTTTAGACGAGGCAGGAAACCAAGTTGCATAGCTTGCCATGTCAAAGAGAAGACACCTGAAATAATTGCCTGCGACGCAATAAGTGTCGCGAGTGTCGCCAGAATGATAACGGGAAGATGCAGCCAGTCCGGGAAGAGTAAGAAGTAGGCGCTTGTGATTGCTTCGGGATGGACGCTCACGAGGGCTCCTTGTCCGAGGTATGTAAGTGTAAGTGCAGGGAAGATAAGCCACAACCAGGCTCGCTTGATTGGTGTACGGCCAAAATGTCCCATGTCTGCATAAAGCGCCTCAGCACCGGTAATTGCGAGGATGACCGCTCCCATGGCGATGAATGACTGAACCGGATGTTCGAATATGAACGAGAAAGCGGTCGTTGGGAGCAAGCTATTTAAGATGAATGGATGATTGATGATTTGACCTAACCCACCAAGTGCCGAGACAACAAACCAGAGAATCATGATTGGTCCAAATAATTTACCGATTGTACCGGTGCCACGAGCTTGCAGTGCGAAAAGCCCAGTGAGAATGACGAGCGCCAAAGGTACGACGAATGGTGCTGCTGCTGGAAAGACAAGTTTGGTGCCTTCGACAGCAGACAAGACTGAAATCGCGGGCGTAATGATCCCGTCGCCATAAAATAGGGAAATCCCAAGGAAGCCAATTAATGTCAGCCATAGCGTTCGTCTTTTGCTAAGATTTGTCTGCCTGGCAAGCCCGACTAGTGCCATGATACCGCCCTCGCCATGGTTGTTGACACGCATAAGTAGGCTGACATATTTAACCGTTACGATCAAAGTAATCGACCAAAGTATGAGGGATATAGTACCCTGGATATCACTGCTTGTCAGCGCAAGTCCCGAGACCCCGAATATTGCTTGTAGGGCATAGAGCGGGCTCGTACCAATATCACCGAATACCACGCCGATTGCGCCGATTAGCAGCCATCCTGCCTGTCGTTTTGTAGCCATTGACATCAGTATACCACTCATTCTTATCTTGATTGATGGTATAATATGACCTAATGGCTATAGAACGAATCGTCGACACGAGTGCGCATACTGACGACAGTGACGACCAGGTGATTGAGGTAACACTGCGACCGCAGTACTTTTCGGAGTATGTCGGGCAGGAGCATCTAAAAAAGAACTTGCAGCTAGCGATTAGTGCCGCCAAAAAACGTGGCGAGCCAGTTGATCATATTTTGCTCTATGGTCCTCCGGGGCTTGGCAAAACGACTATGGCAACCGTCATTGCTAACGAAATGGGCGCTCACATACGTGTCACGGCTGGACCGGCGATTGAACGTGCCGGTGACCTGGCAAGTATTTTAACTAACCTTGCCGATGGCGATATTTTGTTTATCGACGAGATTCATCGTCTATCCCGCACAGTCGAAGAAGTGCTCTATAGTGCAATGGAAGATTTTAAACTGGATATTATGATTGGCAAAGGTCCGGCAGCGCGTAGTGTACGCCTTGATCTACCAAAGTTTACTGTCATTGGTGCGACGACACGTGCGGGTTCGCTCGCGGCACCGCTGCGCGATCGATTTGGGATGAACCACCGACTCGAATTTTACAGTTCTGATGAAATTCAACAAATTATTCGGCGCGCAGCATCGCTGCTCGATAGCAAGATCGAACCGGAAGCCGCTTCAATGTTGGCTGAACGAGCACGTTTGACACCGCGAATTGCTAATCGGTTACTGCGCCGTGTACGGGACTTTGCCGATGTTAACGGTGATGGGATTATTGACACTGCGATGACAACGCAGGCATTGCAATTGTTACAAATCGATGAATTAGGTCTTGATCCGGGCGATCGCCAATTACTAGGAAGTATGATTGACCATTACGGCCATCAACCGATTGGATTGAATACAATTGCTGCGCTGACGGGTGATGAAGCGACGACGATAGAAGATTTTTATGAACCATATTTGCTGCAAATCGGTCTGATTGAGCGAACGCCCCGTGGCCGCCGAGTGACCATCAAGGGCGCAAAACATATAGGCAAGAACACGCAACAAGAATTGTTATAATAAAGACATGAATCCACAAGACCAGCCCGATTACAATCAGCCCGTCGCCTATGATAATGATGGACGGCCACTGTATGCTCATCCACCGATTCAGGCTGAATCGGTGCAACAACAATCTGTCCACATATCTCGTGCAGTCGACCCGGTCGAACCTACAGTGAGTCCCGAGACTATCAAGCGCCACGAGGAGTCAGTTGCCCGGTATCCAACCCTCAATTTGAGCAAAGGAGAATATATCATTAGCGAGGTTCGCCGACATCCGATTGGGCTAGTAATGCCAATTATCGTCGGGGCAGTATTAGCCTTGTTTGTTTTGATAGGGTTGGCTCTTTATCCGGAATTAGTACCGACTGGCAATCCTCCATTTGCGTCATTGTTATTGCCTGCCATCTTGTCACTTGTATTGATTGGGTTAGGTGTTTACATCGTGGTTTGGGTATATGAGAACAACAAATTCTTTTTGACAAATGAAAGTGTAATCCAAGAAATTCAGACTTCTCTTTTCGCGCATAATGAACAAACGGTCAGCCTGTCAAATATTGAAGATGCCAGCTACACGCAACACGGTCTACTGCAGCAGTTGCTTGGCTATGGTTCGATTCGTCTCAGTACCGAAGGCGACGAAACGACATATCGTTTTCATTATGTGACCAATCCAAAGAAACATATCGCAACTTTGAATAATGCCGTCGAAGCTTTCAAAAACGGTCGCCCTGTTGTCGGTGACTAGTTGTTACGACTTTTTTTGACATACTGAGCTTCACCAATCAGGTCAGCTCGCAAAGTGTAGCTTTTGCAGTTGCCACTTGTGTCGCAATTCAACCCCTCGTAGTGGTAGTTGGGCTGTTTGCCAGCATTTATTGCTGCCAGGCGCCCGGCAACATCATCATCGGTATCACCGCTATCAATCAGTTTTTGCAACTCACTTTCGCTGAGAGCTTCTTTGCCGAGTGTGAAGCCGTCAGGGTCAGTAAAGAGAGCTGGGTCTACCGATGGTAGTGTGGCTGAAACTAGGGTAGCCGGGTAAGATTGATGTTTCTTGTAGTAGACTTCTTCCAGACCGTAGTACATGGCGTTAATAGCAGTTTTGCGGTCTGAGTCTTGGGCGGCAACTTTGAGATTGTTGATTTGGATATAGATTAATATGCCGGCGATTGCCAGTACGACGGACACTACAATTAGTTCGATCACGGTAAAACCGGCCTGACGCGACTCTCGGTGGATATTCATTATGCCTATTATAGCAAAAAACGTCGTGTATAATAGAATCATAGTAAACGAGGGAGATATGACGTGGCGAAAAAGGCAGAAAAAGCGGCTGTGACTGCAATACCGGCGAACGAAGGAAAACTAAAAGCACTGGGACTCGCAATGGATCAGATCACCAAACAGTTTGGTGATGGGTCAATTATGAAACTGGGTGATGCTCACAAAGTTGACGTCGAATTGATTTCATCTGGCGCACTCAGTTTGGATCTCGCACTTGGCGGCGGCTATCCAAAAGGCCGTATTATTGAAATCTATGGACCAGAAAGTTCGGGCAAGACAACGTTGAGTCTGCATGCAATCGCAGAAGTGCAGCGTAATGGAGGCACTGCTGCCTTTATCGATGCTGAGCATGCGTTGGATCCTGCCTACGCTAAACGCCTTGGCGTTGATACCGATAATTTGCTAGTCAGTCAGCCGGACAACGGCGAGCAAGCGCTTGAAATTGCCGAAACACTTGTTCGGTCAAGTGCCGTCGATCTCGTTGTCGTTGACTCAGTTGCAGCATTGGTACCACAAGCTGAAATTGATGGTGATATGGGTGATAGCCACATGGGCTTGCAAGCTCGTTTGATGAGTCAGGCACTTCGTAAATTGACGGGCATTATTAGCAAGTCGAAGACGACCGTTATTTTCATCAACCAGATCCGTATGAAAATTGGTGTGATGTTCGGTAATCCTGAAACGACAACCGGTGGTAATGCGCTCAAATTCTACGCGTCTGTCCGTCTGGACATTCGTCGCACGGGACAGATTAAAAACGGTGAGGATATCATCGGCAACCGCACCAAGGTAAAGGTAGTTAAGAATAAGATCGCGCCGCCATTCAGAATTGCTGAATTCGATATCATGTACAACGAAGGTATCAGTGCCACCGGCGACGTCCTTGACCTAGCTGTCCAGCACGAAATTGTTGGCAAAGCTGGTGCTTGGTTTGACTATGCTGACGCCAAAATCGGTCAAGGCCGTGAAGCAACCAAAGTCTACCTAAAAGAAAATCCAAAAGTCCTCGCAGAAATCGATAAAAAAGTTCGAGCAAAAGTAGCAGAAGCAGAAGCGTAATTATGGATATGGCGGAACCTCGTCAACCAGTTGAATCCGTTTTTTGGATTAACAAATTTGAACGTCCGAAAATTGGCAGACGTGTTCTTGAAGCAGTACGAATTACGAAGCCCGTCGAGACTCCAGGGACAACAACAATTCCTGTAGATCTTATTGGTGAGCTAGAAGATGAGGGACTTCGCGTGGCGTTAGAAGAGCAAAGAAGTGCTCTGGAAAGTATGGAACCAACAGCCGTAAGCGTGCCTCTTGTTTCGATGCCGGGTCGTCAGCTCTTAGAGCCTTACAGTTTCCCGACTCAGTATACTGATAATGTCTTGAATCGGTGGCGTCAAACTAGTCAAGAAGCTTAATAGTGAAAATCACTGGGATTACTAGTCAGCAAAAAGACAAGAACCGTGTCAATGTTATGGTTGATGGCAAGTATCGGTTTAGTCTCGATATTTTTCAGGTCAGCGATCTGGGGATTCGGGTCGGTAAAGAATATAGCGACGAAGAATTAACGGCGCTTGAATCAGAAAGTCAGTTCGGTAAATTGTACGGTCGAGCGCTCGAATATTCATTGATGCGGCCGCATAGCAGTAAAGAAATGCGAGATTATTTATACCGTAAAACTCGCAGTACTAAGATAAGAAATCGCAAAACCGGAGAATTGAGTGATCGACCGGGTGTCAGCCAAGAAGTGACGACCCGAGTATTTGATCGGCTGGTCGAGAAAGGCTATATTGACGACGAAAAATTCACTCGTTACTGGGTTGAAAACCGTAATCTGACAAAAGGTGCCAGCCAGCGCAAACTGCAGGCCGAACTAGCATCAAAGGGAGTCGATCGAACAGTTATCGAACAACAACTTGGCGCCAGTGAACGAAGTGACGCCAATGAACTGCAAAAAATAATTATAAAAAAACGCAGTCGTTATCCTGACGAGCAAAAATTTATGCAATATCTGGCACGACAAGGCTTTTCGTATGACGATATCAAATCTGCACTAAGCTCTGATAACTAATCATATTCTATACACATTATGTCCGATCGGACATAATGTGTATAAGATACGATTTATGAATATACAAATTATGGCTGATAAATGTATATAACAGGCATACGAATAGTTAATTATTTGGTTTTGCTTGATTCTGGCTGAGGCGAAGATTGTCGAAATGGATTAACGTAGCGCTGGGATGCTGCTACCTTAGATTCTTTTACCTTGCCGGATTTAATGACAATTGTATTATCGTTGACTTCTACTATCTGGCCACGATGGATGAGTAACTCATCATCATTAAAGCTTTTAAGGAGTGGTTTTTTGACAACCAGCTGTTGGATGACAAAATTATTTGCTTCGACCACATAATCACTTACCTTGCCGATTTTAGTCTTTTGATCATCAACTACGTGCTTGCCCACTAGTTCGAATTCCAACTCATAAATCGCTTTGCTGGTAATAATATCATCCGGTTCGACAAACTCGTCGCTGCTATCAACGATCATACCGAGACTACCGAGTTCACGTATATCGGCAGTACGTAAATAGGATGGATCATGATCAAGATGTGGTCCAACTACACGGTAAGCAATGACAGATAGGCTATGGGGATTAATAACGGCTGAGCTCGTCTCGGCCAATTCCTTGCCAGTCTGGAGTCCCATAACTGATGTGCCAATAAGCTGTGATCCGGTAAGTAGCATAGTTTTAGTATACTTGTGGCTGCGCTATTCGACAAACGGATTAGAGCGCGGTGCAGGGAAAGTCAGTGCTGTGCTATTACTATCAGTGCTGCTGTGGAGGTTCTTAATTTTATCGATTGTTTTTTGGTCAAATGGGGCAATACTACTGGTTCCCCCGGTTGTTGATGTGATCGAGAGTACTTCATAAAGTGAATAAACTCCCGCTCCAAGCAATAGGCACAACGCAGAGATGAATAATACAGGATGATGGCGCGCTAATACTGAGCGGATACTATTCGTCAAAATGAAAAGTTGGGGTGTCATCGCGTATATACCTCGACCGTTAAGGGACTTACTGTTACGTCAGTTGCATTGCCAGCTACTTTTGTGAGTGATACGCCAGTGAGCTGCATTTTGGTCAAATTGAGTTCGAGAGAATGGATAAAACGCAGAACCGACTGATAATTGATGGGACTTTTGACTGTAATGGACACCGAAGTTGATTTGAGGCCGACCGGAGTCGTGGGCTGAACTGCCGTTGGGGCAACCGCACCAGCGGCTGGTGTTGCTGCTGCGGTTGCTGAGTTAAAGACAAAACCTGTAATCGATATATTGGAGCTTTTGGCGTAAGCTTGGATTTCATTGATGATTTGGTCTTGGTACTGATATTGTTGAGAATCGGCTACGATGTTTTTGGCACGGATGACAGCTACTTTATTCTCTTCCAGATCTTTTTTCATTTTTTGCAGTTTGGAGATATCATCACTACTACTGGCGGCAGCGGTACTATCTGCTTGAACCTGTTCGGCATAAGTTACAAGTTGGTTGCGAAAGAACCAGAAACCTCCTGCGCCAAGAGCCAATAGTAATACGATAAAACTGATCAAAACGATGCGGAGTTTTGTGGGCGTGAGGCCTCTCATTTGTTTCTTTAACATCAGTTGGCCGCCTTATTCAGTTTGGCACTAATTGTGACTGCGATTGGATATTCACTTAACTCTGCATTGCCTTCAACGGTGCCACCATCGGTCAGATTCT
>CAYIQY010000032.1:0-10740 GCA_964365665.1 uncultured Candidatus Saccharibacteria bacterium
CTGCCGAATAATCGTGTTCTTATTGCTCACTCCTATGCGACTGACAAAGCTCCGTCCGATGATGACCGCATGGTCGTCATGACCGATATAGGTGCAGGTTGTGACACCTCCCTCGCTCAACCGGTACAAAACACATTCATTTATTTCATCGCTGAAGATCCACTCAATGCATCCAAATATAATTTGTATCGTCGCACGATGGTCAGTAGCGATACGCCTTGTACAACACCGAACTGTAATCCTGCTTCCACTACTCCCGGATGCCCCTATCAGAAACAAACCTGCGCCTCGAATGTCGCAAATACTGTCTGCAAAGGTAAAGACGCCCTGCTCCTCAGTAACGTAACATCGATCAATGTGGAGTACTATGATTCCCCTATGGATGCGTCGCCGAACGCGGATGCATACGACATGACGAAATCGGCTGCAATTCGGGAATCAATCGTGACGAATGCAAAATCAATCAGGCTGACTGTCACCACAAATCAACCAGGCGTTGCTACCCCGAATACTTCGACAATCCGCGTTAACCGCTCATATTAGAAAACGCTAAAGCAAGTTTAGACCTCGTCCATATTGCAAATTCTTAAAATCGTCCTATAGTTAAATTACTATGGAAAAGCAATTGGCAAGCAGGCTATTTTCAAAAGTAGCCACGGGCGGGATTCAAATAACATATTGGGATGGTAGTGTTGAAAGCTACGGACCGGACAAGCCATATTTACACGTACGTCTCAAAACGCCAGCAGTCCTACGAGAAATCGCCAGGAAGGCCAGTGTTGGTGTCGGTGAAGCATATATGCGCGGCGACCTCGAAGTCGATGAACCAATCGATCAGCTCATCCGGTTTAGTTCCGATAACAAAGCCGCCTATGGCAGCCTGGGTAGTTTCAAAGGTGTCCGAGCTCTCAGATCATACACCCGTAATCACCGGTCTCATCAAAAACAACAAATCGCCCACCATTATGATATCGGCAATGATTTTTACAAACTCTGGCTCGATGAATCAATGACGTACAGCTGCGCCTATTTTAAAAAGGCATCTGACAGTCTGGAACTAGCGCAAAAGCAAAAAGTCGATCATTTATTGCGTAAATTACAATTGAAAAAAGGCCAAACGATGCTTGATATTGGATCAGGTTGGGGCACACTGGCTATCCAAGCCGCACTTCAATATGGAGCGCGAGTAACAGGCATCAGTCTCAGCGAAGAGCAGGTTAAATATAGTAAAGAAGCCGCCAAAAGGGCTGGTGTCAGCAAACAAGTAACGTTCAAGCTCATGAACTATCAAGACCTGGCTGAAACAGGCAAAGTTTTTGACCGGATTATTAGCGTTGGCATGTTCGAACATGTCGGACGTCGCAACCAACATGAATATTTCAAAGCAGTGAACAAAATGCTAGTAAACGGCGGCGTGTCTGTCCTTCATACGATCAGTCATGAGTTTGAAGCTCCCCCAGACCCATGGATCCAAAAATACATCTTCCCGGGCGGCTACATCCCCTCTATCCGCCAAGTTGTTGGTGCGTTACCCGACCATGACTTCCACATTGTTGATTTCGAAAATCTGCGGATGCACTACGCGATGACACTAGATATTTGGCGAAAACGCTTTGCCAAGAATCGTCCGGTCGTGGAAAAGATGTTTGACGAACAATTTTGCCGCATGTGGGAATTCTACCTTGGCACATCATCTGGCTCATTCCGTTACGGTGAGCTGAGTTTATCGCAAATCGTGTTTACGAAGGGGCTGAACAACGACCTGCCTCTCACTCGTGATTTTTTATATAAATAAGATCCATCTCACAAAAATAAGACTAGCCTGAACTAGTCTTATTTTCTTGGTACACCCGGAAGGATTCGAACCTACGACCCTCTGTTCCGAAGACAGATGCTCTAATCCACTGAGCTACGGGTGCGCACTATGTACATGTGATTGCACGTATCTGTTATTGTACCATTTCTCTGTTATCTGGGCTATAATAATCTCACCGTGAACGTCCAAACAAACATTCCACTATCAACACTGACGACCATGAAAATTGGCGGCAATGCTAATTATGTCGTCGATGTTACATCCGTCGAAGAGTTGCAGAAAGTATACGAGAATTCCAAAAAACTTGGCCAACCGGTATATGTTATCGGTGGTGGCAGCAACCTTGTCGTCCACGATGAAGGCTTCCCTGGCATAATCATCCACAATTTAATCAAAGGTATCGAGGTGTTGTCCGATGACGGTGAATCGACGACCATCCGAGCAGGCGCAGGAGAGATATGGGATACACTGGTCAAATACACCGTGGATCTTAATTTATCAGGTATCGATGCAATGTCTGGCATACCCGGCACAGTTGGCGCCGCCCCAGTTCAGAACATTGGCGCCTATGGCCAAGAACTAGCTGATACGTTCGTATCGCTCGAAGCGTACGACACCAGCCTTGACGGCCTCGTCACGCTAAAATGGGAGGACTGCCAGTTCTCTTATCGTCATAGTGTTTTTCGCGGCGACGCGGCTGGCCGCTATATTATTAGCGGCGTTACGCTGACACTACATAAAAAGCGTCCTGAAGCACCTTTTTATGACAGCCTCCAAAAGTACCTAGAAGCTAACCAAATTGGCACGATGAACGTTACCGTGCAGATAGTTCGTGATGCCGTGCTGTCTATTCGTGCCGATAAACTACCCGATCCGCATATTTTGCCAAACGCAGGATCCTTTTTTAAAAACGCGATCGTTGAAAAATGGAAAGCAGATGACCTGTTAAAAACGTATCCCGATATGCCAACCTTTTCTGTTGATGATGACCGCACCAAAATACCGGCCGGATGGTTGATTGAAACCGTCGATTTAAAGGGTGAAGTACTCCATGGTATGAAAGTCCATGACGACAATGCAGTGGTCTTGATTAATCAGTCGGCGACCAGTTATGCCGACCTCGCTGCTGCACGTGAAGAGATTATCAGCGCCGTCCGTGACAAGTTCCAGATCATCCTTGAACAAGAACCCCTCGAATTAGCAGTCGCCCCTGTTGTCCCTGTTGCTAATCCGTAAATATCCCCTTGCAAAGCGCTTATAGCTATAGTACACTTGTCCCATAAGTAATTTAATAAGGGGCATCAATTAAATGAGTCTTAACAACATAAAAAGAATGAAATCTGAAAAGGGTTTCACGATCGTCGAACTCTTGATCGTCATCGTCGTCATCGGTATTTTGGCGGCCATCGTCATCGTCGCTTACTCGGGGGTTACAAACCGAGCTAATAATACTGACTCGACCGCAGCTGCGACGACTGTCAATAAAAAGGCAGAGGCATACAATTCCGATCCTCTCGGTGGTAACGGATCATATCCGACGACATTCGCTCAACTGAGCGGTGCAGCGAGTAGCCAGACATTCTCACTTGCTGGATCAGGCGTTGTCCTGCAGGCGACTGCGCTCGCTTCAAAGCCTTCTAATGCAAAGACTGTTAACTTCTACACTTGCGGTGCAGCCGTTGGTAGTGCAGTCGGTTTCTGGAACTACAATACAGACGCGCTCAATTATCTTTACACAGGTGGTGGGCAAGGCACAAACGGAAGCCTAACAGCGCTGCCAACCGCTGGGGCAACTTGCACGATCTCTGCAACTTAACATAGAATCAGGCTTAAAATGTAATAGGACTCCTTATCGGAGTCCTATTAATTATCTATGGTTTACTACTTATCACTTGGCAGAGGAAACTGTATGACAAATTCTTTAACATCACTACGAAGTTTAGCGAGAGCTGATTCGTCTTCGCGGGCATCTATAGCTTGTTTCATCCAATCGGCGAGCTGCGCCATATGCTCTTCGCGCATGCCGCGAGTCGTAATGGCTGGCGTGCCCAGACGAATCCCACTTGGGCGGAATGGCGGCAGGGGATCGTCGGCAACAGAATTGGCATTGAGTGTCAGACCAATCTTGTCCAGCGCAATCTCGGCCACTTTACCATCGATACCAAACGATTTATGTATGTCAGCGAGAATCAAATGGTTACTGGTACCACCAGTAATGAGTTGAAAGCCGCGTTTTTGTAATTCGTCAGCCAGTACAGCCGCGTTTTTGACAATTTGAGCAGCATACTCCTTGAACTCCGGCTTCAGTGCCTCACCAAACGCCACCGCTTTGGCAGCAATAACATGCATATGGGGGCCGCCCTGCATACCCGGGAAGATTGAACGGTCAATCAGCGTCGGGATGTTCTCAAGCGTCTTTTCGGGTTTTTTGAGCGGATTACCAACGGTGCCCTTGGACAATATCAAGCCACCTCGTGGACCACGAAGAGTCTTGTGTGTTGTCGTGGTAATAACATGAAAACCATCATCAAATGGATTGCGCGCCACGCCACCAACGATCAGTCCGGCAATATGCGCCATATCAGCCATCAGTAGAGCACCGACTTCGTTACCGATGCTAGCGAATTTGGCATAATCTAATTCTCGCGGATAAGCGCTAAAGCCCGCAAGGATAATCTTGGGTTTGTGCGTTAGTGCCAATTGTCGCAACTCGTCATAATCAATCTCACCTGTCGAAATATCTTTCATTTTATAACGGATAAAGTTATAAAGATGAGCGCTGCGAGTGACTGGTGCGCCATGCGTCAGGTGGCCACCATGCGATAAGTCCATGGCAAGTACCGTATCGCCTGGCTCCAGCCATGCACTATAGACGGCTTCATTGGCAGGAGCACCAGAATGGGGCTGTACGTTAGCGTGATCAGCGCCAAACAGCTGCTTTGCACGGTCAATTGCCAACTGTTCGACTTGATCGGTAAATTCCTGACCGCCATAATAGCGCCGACCTGGGTAACCTTCGGAGTATTTGTTGGTGAACACGCTGCCAAGTGCTGTTAACACATCACGCGAAACATAATTTTCACTCGGAATCAATTCTAATCCATCACGTTGACGCTGTTCTTCGGCCGCAATCAAATCGGCAATTTGTATATCTTGCATGGCAACCTCCTTGTATTGCTCTCTATTATATCACCCTTCAAACATATTTAATCTTATACACATTGTGTCCGATCGGACATAATGTGTATAGTAAATGAATCTAAGAATAAACGTTTACAATATTGACAATATATCATAGATGGTATAACATAAGATCTGCATGAGTCCAATTGACTATAAAGCAAAGATCGGTACGCTGATCCAAGAAAGCCGCCAGCATCGCGGCTATACTCAAGCCCAATTAGCAGAGGCGCTCGGTACCAGTCAGAGTGCTATTAACCGAATCGAAAAAGGTGGCCAGAACATCAGTCTGGAGATGATCGCCCGTATTAGCGATGTCCTATCACACGATATCATGACCCTCAACCGTACAGGCAAATTGAATTTTCGAGTTCATGGCGGAAAACACCTGTCAGGCAGTATCGAAGTCAATACGAGTAAAAATGCTGCCGTTGCGCTTCTCTGCGCTAGCTTGCTCAACCAAGGCAAGACTACCTTTCGTCACGTTGCGCGTATAGAAGAAGTGAACCGCATCATTGAAGTCCTCCAAAGCATTGGCGTAAAGGTGCGCTGGTTAAACGATCAAAACGACTTGGAGATCATTCCACCAAAGAAACTCCAACTGGAGAACATGGATGTCGAAGCAGCCAAACGTACCCGTACAATCATTATGTTCCTCGGACCACTTTTGCATCAATACCGTAGTTTCCACCTTCCCTTCGCTGGCGGATGCAACCTAGGCACGCGTACCGTTGAACCGCACATGGTTGGACTACGGAGCTTTGGTTTGGATGTTGAGGCAACGACTGACTATTATAAGGCGACTGTAACGCCAAAAAAAGTTACGAAAACAATCGTCCTCACAGAACGTGGCGATACCGTTACCGAAAACGTTATTATGGCATCGGCACTCTATGATGGCTCCGTGACAATTCGAAATGCCAGCCCTAATTATGCTATTCAGGATTTATGCTTTTTCCTCCAAAAATTAGGTGTAAAAATTGAAGGCGTCGGAACTACCGTGCTACATATTACCGGAGTAAGCCACATTGACCGTGACATTGAGTATTACCCAAGTGAGGATCCGATTGAAGCAATGAGCTTTATCGCCGCCGGCATTGTAACCTACAGTGAAATTACCGTTAAACGCGTACCTATTGAATTTCTCGAACTTGAACTCGCGACACTTGGCGAAATGGGTCTGAAATATGACGTAACCGAGGAATATAAAGCCAGGAATGGACATACCCGCCTGATTGACGTTCATTTACATAAATCAGCCTTGACTGCCGCCAAGGATAAACTACATGCCATGCCTTTTCCGGGCATCAATATGGATAATTTGCCGTTCCTTGGACTGATCGCTACGGTTGCACGTGGTCGTACGCTCCTTCATGATTGGTCATACGAAAACCGTGCCATTTACTTTACGGAGCTATCTAAATTGAACGCTACGATTGAACTGTTAGATCCGCACCGGGTATACATTGTCGGGCCAACAAAATGGAAACCAGCTGAGATTGTAGCACCACCGGCACTACGACCATCTGTCGTCATCCTGCTAGCCATGCTAGCCGCACCAGGTCAATCAGTACTTCGTGATGTCTATTCGATCAATCGCGGCTATGAAGAGCTCGCTGGACGCCTGAACAGTCTCGGTGCCCACATCGAAACGATCCGTGAAATTTAACCCCGTTCATGGTATGATAAAGCGTACGTTTGGCGAATGTAGCTCATCTGGTTAGAGCGCCGGGTTGTGGTTCCGGAGGTAGTGGGTTCAATCCCCATCATTCGCCCCAAATAAAATGCTCCGCTTCGTCGGAGCGTTTTGTTTTGTTACTATGAATATATGAAGTTATTGATTCTATTTGGCTCACCATCCGTCGGCAAAGCGACAGTCGGAAAGTTGATTGAATCAAAAACAAATTTCAAACTTTTCCATAATCATATGATCATGGATGGCGTCATACATATCTTTGGAATGGCGACTCCTTCCGAGGACAAGTTAAGCAAACTTATACGAACGCAGGTCATTGAAGAGGCTGCCAATGCAAATATTGATCTTATTTTCACATACGCCTGGAATTTTGGCAGCGAAAAAGGCAAAACAAATATCGATTCTTTCAAGAAAATCTATGAAGACCGTGGTGGTAAGGTTCAATTTGTTGAACTTGTGGCGCCACTTGCCGTGCGCGTAGAACGTGCAGGTCAACCAGAACGTAAACAACTCAAATCCCACGCGCCCGATCCTGAAAGAGTCGCTTATCTAGAAAAAACTCTTGATTTTAAAAGCCCGTCACCCTTCTTTTATCCGAAAATCTATCAACAAATCGATACGACCAATAAAACGGCAGAAGAAGTCGCCGAAACTGTTATAACACTACTCTAAGTATATTTGTCATAACCGCGGGGGGCTGGTCGTGACGTAGGTTCGATAAAATGCTGGCGACGATCAATCGATTTGGTATCGATTTTCGAACGATCTTTAATATCTGCAGTTTGGCGGTTGCTGACATTCGCTTTATCATCAAAACTATCACTGCTCGCATCATAGACGCGACCACGACTTTGACCAGCAGTACGTGCCTTGACAGCTGAACCTTGCCGACCGAGACGTGAATACTGATAGGCTCCAACGACACGCGGCTGATTAAGTATTTTGCGGCGCTGCTCCATTGACAGCCCGCCCGCGCCCGCGCCGCCTGCTACATTCGCATAGCCGTTACTATGCGTAACGTCATCGGCGGTTAAGTCTTGATTCAAAAATTGGTTGAGATCAGCCATTAAAGCTCCTTATGCTTAGTAGTATAGCAAAGTTTGATATACTTATGGATGATCTGCGGGCGTCGTATAATGGCTAATATGTCTGCCTTCCAAGCAAACGATGCGAGTTCGATTCTCGCCGCCCGCACCAGACATTATTTATAATTCGAGGAAAACCTATGCCCGACACCCACGAACAAGGTTATCTCATCGAAAAAGAGCAGCTCAAAGCACTACTCGAGCTTATCAATCTTGCTGACGAGACCGTCATGGAAATCTATGATTCTCGTTCCGCTATCGTCGAGTGGAAGGAAGATAAGACCCCGCTTACGCAGGCAGATATGGCGTCTCACCACATTCTTATTGAGGGGTTACCAAAAATCTTCCCAGGTATACCGATTATCAGTGAAGAGAGTGATGAAAACACGAATAAAGAAACGGTGCAAAGTGATTTATTCTGGCTGGTTGATCCGATCGATGGTACCAAAGAGTTCATTGCGCGGACTGATGAGTTTACCATTTGTGTATCACTTATAAAAAACGGGGCGCCAGTTTTTGGTATTATCTCAGCACCAGCACTTGGCATAACGTATTATGGTGGACAAAATACAGGAAGCTATAAAATTGAACAAGGCAAAAAGCCGGTGCAGTTGCAAGTATCGAAAGAACTCTTAGGTATTATTGTTGGTAGTAAATCAAGTCATGAACCAGCTACAGTAGCTTATATAGCTGAACATTACTCCAAATCAAAACTAATTCAAATCGGCTCTCAGCTAAAAATGGCGCTCATCGCCGAAGCAAAAGCTGACGCATTTCCACGGCTTGATAGTCCCCTCCATTTATGGGATCTCGCAGCCCAACATGCAGTACTGGAGGGTGCCGGTGGTATTGTTACGCGACCGGATGGCAGTCTTATTGATTATCGCGACACGACTCTGATGGCCGGTGATTTTGTCGGTAGATCCTTCTAGTTGATATAGCCGCCAGCGAGCGCTAGGATAACACCGAGAGCTGCACAGACTTGACCGATAACCCAGAAACGCATCGTCACCTTTGTTTTTTCCCAACCGTTCGCTTCGAGATGATGGTGAACTGGTGCCGAAACAAAGACTTTGCGGTGAAATACTTTTTTAGAAAATATCTGGATAACACTGGAACCTGCCTCGGCAACAAACACTAATCCGATAATTGGTAGGAGAAATAGCGTGTTGGTCAGCATAGCCACCACACCGAGCGATGTGCCAAGAGAAAACGAACCGACATCCCCCATAAAGAACCGTGCCGGTGGAATATTAAACCAAACGTAGGCAAGTAGTGCACCGACAACTGTCATACAAAATGCCGCGATACCAAAGTTACCCTGCAGGGCAGCGATAATTCCAAATGCTCCGAAAGCACTCGTCAGCAGCCCGCCGGCTAGTCCGTCCAATCCATCACTGATGTTCACTGCATTACTAGTACTGACAACCACCAGAATAAACAGTGGAATAAGCATCCAGCCAAGTGATACGTCCGCTCCAAATGGAATATGAATCGTCGTATACCCAAGTTTGTAATAGAAGAACCACGCACCAACCGCTGCGACAAGTGTAATTAAGGCGAATTTTATCGGTGCACGAAGGCCAGCTACGCCTTCTCCATTACCTCTGACATTAATAATGTCGTCGATAAGCCCGACGAGCGCACCACCTAGCAGTGCAGCAAGAGGCAGCCACGTTTGTTGCCGATCAAGATTAAATAATAGTGTTACGAGCGTGACGGCGATAACCACGATTAGACCCGCCATCGTCGGAACACTGCGCTTGCGCGTGCTTAATTTAGCAACGACTTCAAGCACTTCTCCCGTGGTCGAATGTGTACGCTTCCGTTTCCAAAGCTTGTAGCGATAGGCAAAAAATGTGTATACGGGTGTTAGCAGCATAGCCACACAAAAAGTGATGAAACTGAGGGCAAAAATTGTCGTTGCTTCTTTGGTGAGTTGTTCAAGCGGAATCATATTATTCACATCATTATAACACGCAGAAACGAAACAAAAAGTCCTCCCTATGGCCTTTCTCTTGGTGATATATTACTATTAAGGTCTATGAGTTATGCATCTGAATCCGGTAACCCTACCCTTATTATCATCAGGGGTGTACCAGGAAGCGGTAAATCTTATTTGGCAGTAGCCTTGCAAGAATCAATCGGGTCGGAAAAAGTAATAATCCTTGACCCCGACAAGATAGATCAAAACGGCACTGAATATAAAGAATTCTCTAGCTCATTGACCGCAGAAGGTGTTGATACAAAATTCCATCCATACAGGTATCTCAGGTTAAAAGCATACGAGGCTATAACCGGGCATAAAATTATCATTTGGAATCAAGCATTTATGGATTTAAAAGGCCTACAGGTAACAACCGACCGGTTGCAAACATACGCGTCGGAACACGCTACTCAGCTAAAAATGCTTGTCGTAGAAGTTGAGATAAATGCAGACGCTGCCAGAGCAAGAATAGCCGAAAGAGTGGCACAAGGTGGACATGATGTCTCCGATGACGCTTTTGCTGGCTTCGTCAGCAAATATGAAAGTTTTTCTGAAAAAGGATATCATACAGTATCAGTAAGCGGAGAGGGTAATGTGGCTGCATCTGTGTCGTCTATTACTCAAGCCTTGGAAAATTTATGAATAAAGATTTAATCAAACTAATTATCAGAGCTGAGTACGCTTTTGCAGCTGTACTCGTCGCCGCATTTTTTACTACTGTCGCCTTTTTTGACTGGTGGTGGCTGCTTGTCTGGTTTTTGATTTTCGATATTTCGACTTTGGGTTACCTCATTAATAAAAAGGTTGGCGCGCTAACCTACAATATCGGCCATAGTCTCATCGGCCCAACATGTCTCATAGCACTATATATCGTCACTTTCAGCCAGACGTTGCTATTTATCATACTGCTCTGGTTATTCCATATTTTTGTTGACCGAGCGATGGGTTACGGCCTCAAGCACAGTACAGGGTTTCA
>CAYIQY010000033.1:0-10671 GCA_964365665.1 uncultured Candidatus Saccharibacteria bacterium
TCCAAGTGGTAAGCCTACATGCCCGCAACCGCCAACAATACAAATATTGTATTTCAATTTCCGTCCCTCACTTGATCACTTTGTTATTGTCATTTATTATACCAGACTCTGGCAGCTTATACAGGCTATAGGTCTGACAAATGTTCTTGACGAACGAACTGTAACCTTTGCCACACTCTATCTTTATCCGGATATAGTTTTAGTAGGCAATCGTCCGTAGCACTCCGAGCATCCTGCGCGCATTGCTTTGCAGTGAGTAAATAAGTATGTCTTTCTTTCATCTGAATAATTCCCTTACTAAAATTAAGGCAAGTCAAAATAAGTATGAATGATAGTGCGGCGATAGGGAGGTATGTGAGTGCTTTATTACCTGGACGCATGAGTTCATGAACTTTCAATAAACCAACAACGAGTGCAATTAGCAGTAAGCTCGAAAGTGTAATATACCTGTTTGAGTATGCTTGTTCTAGCCCAAGACCCAAACGCGACACGGCCGTTGAAAGACCTGCGAAAATGCCATACATCCCGATTGCAACCCACGGCAATAGTATCACCGCTTCTTTTTTCAAATTCTTGCGTGCAAAAAAGCCAACTGCACCTGCAATTGCACCAATATAAAGTACTGCTGTTGGAATTGATTCGAGAAAATCAACAACTATAGGACGTGCGATGTATATCAAAAAGTACTTCAACAGACCTAATGGATCGTGAAGGAAAAGAAACTTGGATGGGTGATATTCAGGGTCATGGTAGCCGATATAGTGGCTGCCGACCACTATAATCGCCAATGCTATCCAAACTGGCAATAATTTTTTTAATTGTGGTGAAAAGAATAAGAGCGGAGCACAAACCAGCCATACAAAAAAACCACTTGCCAGTGAATAGGTTGCGATCGTGGCAGCAATAGCACCAATAATCAGCCGTGCTATCGGTGGCAGTTTTGATACAGACAAACTCCAAACTGCAACTATAAGACCTAGTACATTTAAGAACCACTGTATCTGCCATCCCCACATCCAGTTTTCGAATTGGATTGGTGAGAAGAAAATAATACTCACTAACAAAATGCCGACGATTAATCTCGTTTGGTTAGTAAAAGTACGCTTAAAGATGAGGTACAGGAACCAAAAACTAACTGCAGCCAACACGACATTAGTTGCAATTTCATATAATGCATTCCAGTGACTTATATTAGCCAATCCTACCATTATCAACCGTGGAAACAGGATACGATGTTCATTATGTTGTGCAAAAAAATCGCCAAATGTTACGGTGCCGTTGTTGATTTTTTCAAAGATTGGAACTAATTCCCAAGAATCCCAAAATGGCACATTAACGGAATACCTTGCAAGGAGCAACACAAGGATGACGGGCGGCAAAAGAACAAATAAGCCAATAACCATATTAGGTATCCGCCGCCCGCGATAAGAAAGGATGTGTTTTACTTTTTCTCTCATATAGTTTCGAAACGCTTCACTACCTCTACTCTACTATATTGCCATAGATGTTGCCATTAGATGGATATGCCGCTATTGGTTATAATGGTATATGGTATATTGCCAAATTTGAATTATGAATAAGTTATATTTTGCTATAAAAAGTATTTGTCGACCTCTTGTACTGAGTGGTGTATTGTGTGTTCTCTGGTCTTCCTCTAGTTCTGCGCTCCCCTTTAACATAACCTATCCCATTATCGGTCCCTCCCACTTTTCTGACGATTATTACTCGGCAAGAAGTGGTGGTATTCATGCTGCAACTGATGTTTTCGCAAACAAAATGCAGGAAATCGTTTCTCCAGTGGACGGCGTTATCACGTACGTTGCATGGCCGCAACCATCGTATGGTTATATGGTGAGTATTCGCGACTCGCAGAATTATCGCTATAATTTTATTCACATCAATAATGACACGCCTGGAACTGACGATGGTAACGCCAGGGGAACCGTTATTTATGCGCCTGATATGAAGGCTGGAAATCCTGTCGTTAAAGGTCAGCATATTGCCTATGTTGGCGATTCAGGTAATGCAGAGTCAACCGCATCACATCTTCACTTTGAGATTATTCGACCGGATGGATCAATCGAAAACCCCTATGGTTCTTTGGTTTATGGTAATCACATAGGGGCACCCAGCCAATACCCTGCACTCAGCGATGAGGTGTTACCATATGGACCCGGTATTCGTTCGAGTCTCCAGGTTACAATGGGTAATTTTGGTTTATCGAGTAATCAGTATGCTACAGCGCCAGGACCTGGCGGCGGACCTCAAGTATTAGTGTTTCGACAAGATGACACACCGGTTCATACGTTCTTTGCTTACGATCCATCCTTCAAGGGTGGCGTAGATGTTGCGGCTGGTGACATAGATGGAGATGGAACCGATGAGATAATCACTGGTACGGGACCGAATAGCGGCAGCCATGTCAGGATATTCAAGCCGAATGGTCAGGTTGTTTCATCATTTTTTGCCTATCCAGGGTACAGTACAGGCGTTAATGTTGCGGCTGGTGACATAGATGGAGATGGAACCGATGAGATAATCACTGGTACGGGACCGGGTTGGGGAACTCATGTAAAAGTATTCAGGGCTGACGGCACACCCCTCTCAGCATTTTTTGCCTATCCGGGTAACAGTATTGGCGTAGATGTTGCGGCTGGTGACATAGATAATGATGGCACCGACGAAATTGTTACAAGTGCAGGGCCGGGTGGTGGTTCACATATCCTCGTCTTTCGAGGTAATGGGCAAAGCATAGTTGGCTTCTTCGCCTATAACGGCTTTCATGGAGGAGTCAGGGTTAGCGTTGGAAATGTCCGTACTAGCACACCGCAAGACGAAATTATAACAAGCCCATACACGGATGGTGGTGCAGATATCCGGCTATTCAATGCGTCGGGAACAGTGCTGGCTCAAAAATCGATGTTTGAGCCATGGTGGAGTGGTGGCTACGACGTTGCAGCTGGTAGTGGTAAAAGTAAAGTAGGCACAGGTGAAAATCGACGCACGACACTGCGTGCGGGGATGTGATGAAAGCTCGTTCTATCCTTGAGGTGAACGGTTGCTTATGCTATTCTAATAGAGAACAATTCTAGAATAAAATAAAAATGTCATATGAGAAGTCTTACAGATAGTACACACAGCAAACGCAAACGAGCCCTACTAATCGGAGCAGGTATTGTCGTTGCAGGTATACTCGCCGCTGCAGTCTATGTCTTTGCTTTAAACGGAAGTATTTTTGGTTGGCCACATAGGGACAAAGCCCCAGTATCAACTCAAAATATCAACTATGAACCCCCGACGACAGAACAGCTTAATGCCGGGCAGGAAGCTAAAAAAAATACAGTTGAGCAGTCGGAAACAAATCCTCAAAATAAAGATACTCTCGGTGTTAGTATTACGGCCGCCAACCAGAATAACCCCACCTTCCAAATAAGAATACTCATCGATAGTGTAGTTGGAAGTGGCTCGTGTCAATTAATTATGACTAAAGGAAGTGTAAATGTAACAAGGTCGGCTGGTACTCAAGCGTTGGCAAGCACGTCAACATGCCAAGGTTTTGATATCCCCGTTAGCGAATTGTCGCCAGGAACATGGAATGTAAAGATTACTGTTACCACCCAATCAAAAACAGGTACCGCCGAGCGGTCAGTAGAGGTCCGATAGTGGCAATCAATTTCGTATCAAAACGACTTCGAACCGGTATTTTTATACTGCTACTCAGTGTACTTATGCCCCTCATATACTCTTCTATCACTCATGCTGCCGGCTGGAATGCTGGCAATATTATTGATGAGCTTACTTTCACTAACAGTTCAACTATGGGTGTGGGGGCTATACAGAATTTTCTAAACAGTAAAGTCCCTACGTGTGATACCAATGGCACACAACCATCCGAATTTGGCGGTGGAACGCGTGCTCAATGGGGCGCAGCGCATGGCCATCCAGCGCCTTTCATTTGTCTCAAAAATTATAGTGAAGGTGGACGGAGCGCGGCACAAATTATCTATGATACCGCCCAACAGTACCAAATTAATCCACAGGTTCTCATAGTTCTACTACAAAAAGAACAGGGTCTTGTTACCGATACCTGGCCCCTAGATACGCAATATCGAACGGCGACAGGATATGGTTGCCCCGATACTGCCCCTTGTGATTCCCAGTATTACGGCCTTACTAATCAACTAGGTTGGTCTGGTAAAATGTTCCGTGCAATCATGAACAACAGTCCGACATGGTATACACCGTATGTACTTGGGAGCAATGTTATTCAATATAACCCCCAGGCATCATGTGGCAGCTCAACGGTTGTTATCCAAAATCGCTCAACCCAGGCACTCTATAACTACACACCATATCAACCAAATCAGGCTGCGCTAGCTGCTGGTTACGGATCAGCGCCACCTTGTGGAGCTTATGGCAATCGCAATTTTTGGCTTTACTTTAATGACTGGTTTGGTAATACACAAATGGCCGGTAAATGGCTACGTCAAGGGCCTGATGGACAAGTATGGTTAGTCGCTGAGGGCTTAATGCCCGATGGCGAATATGCTCGTAAAAAATTTAAACTAACCAGTTGGGACATCTACCTTGCTTATTTCTTGCAATACGAACCTGTTATCCCAGTATCCTACGAATATTTAGCACAATTTGATGATGAAGGTGCGCTCGGTACTCGGACAATTGGCAGAAGTTATGGCCAAATCCAGTTTGCCAATAATGGCTATCGTTATTATATAGCCGACGGCGCAACTTGTACCGCCTGGGGATTCGACTGCTTTAATACCAGCGTTACTAAGACGATACCAGGTACAGAATTCTTGGAACGACTCACCGGCACGGCTAAACCGGTTCCGCCTGTTATGGCGTATAATAACGTCGTCTATAAATTAGAGGGTGGTAATAAGCTACCAATCGTTAATGGTGAAGCTTTTAGTGATCTCGGCTATAGTTGGGATAATCTCCTCTATAATACTCAATCTATTAATGCCAACCAAGCATTGGGATCCCCCCAAATAACTCGCCAAATCGCTATTCAATTTACTTCAACTTCGCCGGTTGTTATATACGAACCAGGCACGTCTCAGTTCCATAAAGTACCAAATTATGAAGTCTTTAGCGCATGGAACATGCAGAATTATGCAAACCTTCATCCTACCGATTCTAGCTATACGCCATCACCTCCCTCAACCTCGTCTCCCGATCTTAGCATTTGGGCAAGTGATGATAGCGGCAATAAGTATATTATTGACCAGGGACGCAAGATTAATGTCACTAGTTCTTCCGATATGCCAAGCGTAACATGGCAAACAATTGGCAAAGGATTACTAGGAAAAATCCCAACGGCAGCTTATGGAAATTATCTATGGGTCAAGGAAACCGGAGCGGTTTATGCGTTAGAGAACGGCCAGAAACGCCTTGTACCGAACTGGGATGCGTTTGTTGGTCTTGGGCTAAAGATCGCACAGCTCCTACCTATCAGTAGCTATACAGCCTCTCAGATACCAGATGGAGCTTACAAGCTAGCTGACGGTAATACTTTTGAATATTCTTCAGGGATCTGGGTAGTAAATGGCCAACAGAAACTCCATATGCCCAGCTGGGATTATTATGGTTACTTTGGTTTTAATTCTGGTAGTCGTATCAGTGGTCAGAGTAATTTAGGGACAACCTACAGCGGCACGGCAGAATTATCGGTACTTGTAAAGAATTCTGCAGGTTCAAAATACGTTATGCAAAACGGAACGCGGCTCAGTATTGATGCGAATACGCTCTCGGCATGGGGTATCGCCGACGGATCATTTCTGCAGCTTAGTGATAACATTCTGTCTCGTTTACCTGTTGTAGGATCGTTGAAAAACTTTGTTTACAACAATGGGGGTCTTTACTATGGTAACGGTGGTCAAAAACATCATATTGCTTCATACCCGAGTTATCAAAATCTGGGCGGAAACCCTAACAATACACCAACTGTGGCATCCGATTTCCTGAACGCCAGCCCAACTGGCAGCCCTATACCGTAGTAGTTAAGTATTTTTAATATCGTTCCAGATCATTTCGGTTTGCTGTGGCCATGTATAGCCGAGTGTTACTAAGCCGTTCTTAGCGATTCTCTGGCGCAGTTTCTTATCATCAATGAGTAAAGATATCTTTTCTGCCATTGCAGCTGCTGAAGGCTCGCTCAATAGACAGTTGTCGCCATCTTTTAGCATCCATAGGTTGTCCTCGTTATTATTGGTTACCGTTGCCATGCCAGACGCCATAAATTCAAATGGTTGATAGGATGGATGCTTCGATAGCATATAACAAAATCCGATATCGCTGGAGCGATAGAGTTCCGCTACTTCATTTATCGATTTCAGTAGTCCTAGATTTGTGATCTTGCCCTTCAGATCATAGGCAGACTCTTCCCATTCGGCACCTGCTGTCACGATTTCAATCGAATCACCATATTTATCCAACAATTGTTGAATGATTGTAATACCAAGATTAAATGCATTGCGTGGATTTTTGGGACGAGCATAAAAGAATATCTTTGTCCGCTTATTGTTTTTGTCTGGATCAGGGTGATACATTGCTTGGTCAACGGCAGGGATAAAGCTAATCCCCTCCATACCGTGTCGTTGGTTTACTGCTGCTAGTAGTCCTGGTGTATTTACAAGTCCACGGAATCCAAATCGATAGGTCGATTCAGCCAGCGCATAGGTTGAACCGCCAGGATAAAATAGCGGTTCGTAATCCTGGATAAAGTAATATTTTCGTTTTGTCTTATTGAATTTGAGCAATAGATACGCAGATACCCAGAACGAACAAAACGCAATATCACTTTCGGGCAATTCATCAACATGTTGGTTAGCGTGATCGAAAATAATAAACTCGTAGTTTGTTAGCCGGGGAAAGTGTTCTTTGATTTCTTGTTCAAGCTTTATAAAATCAAATGATGGCTTATCGTAAATGATAATACGGTTATGGGTACCGTCAATCGATGCTTTTTCGATAAATCGAAAGATCGTGTATATACCACCAAATTTTATGTGATCAAAATTCGGAACAAACCAGTTCGCCGTTTTGATCGTTTTTGGTAATTTTCCACTTGTTGCTTGCTTGCTCCGTTCAATATCTTCAGAATTAATCTGAAAAATAGGATTAGAAACAAATGCGTACTCTTCCCATAGATCTTTATAGCCACGTCGTAAACGGCTAGGTGCAATGACTTCCAGTATCTTTGTTTTACCGAATCGATAGCCTTTTCTTGCGAGAACTTTCGGACCCTGATTCTTATAAATATTCTTGGCTTTTTCTACGTGTTTCATCTCTTTACTCCCACTTGTTCATTCATTAGATCCAGGTTTTTGTTGAAATATGGATCACCCGCTTTATGATACGGACGATAGTATGTCAGAGAGTGGTCATAATCTGACGAGACACCACTATAAGTCTTCACTGACACGCTCTCATAGTGATACAGTGACGCAAACGGCCAATAGACATTCCGATAGCCCGCTTCGTGTAAACTCAGGCAAAATGCAATATCATTACCCGCAACAATGAACTTCTCATCCAGTCCACCAACCTCATTATACTTCTTGCGCGATACTGCTAGACAAGCGGCAGTAACGGCTAAATAATTTCGTGGCCATGACGGCAAACCAAAATCTGTCCACTCCTCTAATTGGCGATGACGAAATACATGACCCGCCATAGTGTTCATACCCAATATGACACCTGCGTGTTGAATACCATTCTTTTTATCAGGATAAAGAAGGGTAGGTCCGACCGCACCGACACCTGGCTGGATCGCGACACCGATCAATTCGTCGAGCCATTCGGGTGTTATAACCTCCGTATCATTATTCAGTAACACAATATATTCACCGTTAGATTTTGAGACACCAAAATTGTTTATCTTGGCATAATTAAAAGGATGATCCCATACATACACCTTGCAACGTTTGTCTTTTTTATATTTGTCCAATAGTTCATGCGTTTCTGGTTCAGTACTGTTATTCGATACGAGGATTAATTCATAATTTTCATATGTTGTTTTCGTAAATATACTTTCGACACATGCGAGAAGCAAATCTGGCTTATCCTTGAAGGGAATGATTATTGAAACTTTTGGCTGTTTCTTTGGTAGTTGATAACGCAGACGATTGTTTGTTGGTCGTTCGGGAATTTCAACGACATCCGCAGCTATCTTTCTTCGCTTTACCGCCTCGGCGAGCGCTCGATGACCGGCGATGTTTGCATAGTTCTTTTCACCAGGAACAATTGCTGTCGAGCCTTCGGCCATGCGCCAGTGATAAAGCATTTTAGGGATATGGACAATGTTATCTGTTTTTTCAGTGATACGAAGTAGGAAGTCATAATCCTGTGCGCCATCAAATTCAGAACGCAAACCACCAACTGCTGTGACTAACTGCTGTTTTACGACAAGGAAATGCGTTATATAATTGACGCCTAGTAGTAGATCGGGTGACCAGTCAGGTTTAAAGAACGGCAGTAAACGTTCACTTCCGTCATCAGATAGTTTGTCTTCGTCGCTGTAAATAATGTCAGCTTTTGGATTGTTGTTATAAGCAATAACAACTTCTTCAAGTGCGTGTGGAGACAGGGTATCATCATGGTCGAGTAGTCCGATGAATAGACCCTTTGCCATCTTGAAGCCAACATTCGAGTTTCCTGAAATACCAAGATTCTCGTTTACGCGCCTGTAGACAATTCGTGTGTCTTGTTTTGCATATTCCTTTAGAGCATCGGTACGTTCATTATTTGTAGACCCGTCAACTAGGCATAGCTCCCAACTGGGATATGTTTGGCCTATTAGTGAATCGATCAGAGGAAGGATGTATTTATCCGGAGTGTTATAGGCCGGTACAACGATACTGATAAGCGGTTTTTTCGCACTCCTTGGTAGTATTTCCCATAGTCCTGATTCGGTTTTTTTGATCCAATCATCATAGGTTACTGCTGGCAAGATAGAAGAGTGGGGTGGCTTTACAATACGTTTGATTCGCTTTGCTACTCGGTGAAGGTGTTTATTGCGGATAATAACTTTCTTCAGCTTGTTCATGCTTACGTACGAGCCTTTGTCTTTTTTAACTTCTTGTTCACTTTTTCCAATCCGCGAAGAGGCTTTGATGCTTTCCACGAAGATGAATCGTATATATTATTAAGATCCGCGGTGAGTTTCGTGATATGGTCTGATGCTTTAGAAAGCTTTTTATGCAGCCTCTCTATTTCACGATTCAACTCGTCTTTCTCACCGCCAGGCTGGCTATAGAGTCTGTAAAGCTGACTGTATTTTTTGCTTATCTTTGATAGTACGCTAGAAAACTCTGTGAATGTTTCTCGATGTACGGTTACGTAATCGTTGTCAGTTATTTTCTTTGAAAATTTTTCTATCGCATTTTTAACAAGAGCTACGTTTTCCTTGTTTTTTGAGATAAAGAATACTTTCCTGTAGCCTATATCGACATTTGCATCCAACGTATTAATGTTCTGGTTGTACCATGTGTTAATGGCTTGAATATCTTTGGTAATATCTTCGTTAGATCCTGATGCAAAGATAAGCATTTGCATTAACTGCCAATCACCAACTTGATTCGTCGAAATGGAAACCATTTCTGCACCTTCATTTTTCACCAACTCTTGAATCTCATTTTCGGTTGGGATTTTATATTCTATATGTTCTTTCAACCAAGGGTGATCTTCGGAATATGCGGTTTTGTAAAAGTCATTGAGTAGTACTTCAGCAGATGCTACCTTATTATCAGTATCCACGGGCATGGCAACGAATACACCAAAACTACTTATACGCAGTGACTCGGCAACAAATGCCTTTCTCTGTGATCGTGGAATGTGCTCAAATACATCAAAGCTGACTGCCGCATCAAAATAATTATCTGTGAAATCAGTTTTTGTGGCATCACCTTTAATATAGTTTTTGTATGATACATCGAAAACATCGAGAATTGTTACTTCATCCCGTGGCTGAAACTCACTCGTTTTACCTTTGTGGCCACCTAAATCAATTACTTTAAGTTTTTGTTTTTTTGATGTATGCCGGATTGTGGCATCAATTAGCCGTGAAACAATAAGCTGACGCGAATACTGGTCAAAAGGAAGTGTTGAGGCTAGCTTTGTTATTCTATTCATGTCTGTCCCCATTTACCGAATAGATTAATCTTACCGTATTGTTGAGTATCATCACTAACTATAGTGAACTTTGCCGCCTCATCAATATGATCATATTCTTTTTCGACATGCTCATCGAAGATAGCAACCGTTAATCTGTATTCGCCCGGCACAAGTTGGACTTTTGGAATATGGAAGATAACACTCTTGTCACTCTTCATAATATTACTTTTACTGTTAGGTCCTGAGATGTTAACTCCAAACGCATCATGAATTGCTAGTCCAACCACAATATCTTTTTCCGTACTTGCTTCATTCTTCAAGTCCATTTTTATAGTCATATTGTGACCCTGTTGGATAATATGCGAAGACGTCTTCTTTACTTCGTTATCAAATATCTCTATAGCCTTTAATGCAACATCACCGGTTCCCCAACGATGATTATCTTTTTGGCTTATTACTACACTTTGATCAGACACATTCATTCGTTCGTATATGACGGCGGCTTCTTGTGGTGTATATATTCCCGTTGCTTTG
>CAYIQY010000034.1:0-10237 GCA_964365665.1 uncultured Candidatus Saccharibacteria bacterium
ATTGCAAGATTAATCCTTGGAATCTCCTTAGATAATAAAATTTCTGAAAAAGGAAGAAAGCATATCCTAGAGAATTGGACATGGGATAAAAGAATTAAAGAGCTTGAAAAATTACTATTTGATTACAATCGACAAAACGGTACGACACTTATCATTGTGACTCATGATCCTGATCTTGCGGCAAAATGCGATATTGAAATTAGCATCAAGGACGGCAAAATTCAGTCAGTGCGTACCGCTAAAGCCAAACCGAAGACAACCCCACAACACATCAAAAAGGTGGTAGTTAAATGAAAACAACCGATATTATTCGCCGAGCTGGACGTAGTCTTCGTCAGGCTAAAGCGAGGACTCTTCTTACGAGCCTAGCTATTGCTGTGGGAGCCTTTACGCTGACACTCAGTATTGCTGCCGGTGAAGGCTCTCGGCAGTATGCTGACAAATTGATCGGATCAAACATCAATCCAAAAGCACTATTTATCGTTAAGGATAAAGCTATTGTCGGTCAGGACAGCGGGCAAGGACCATTGCGAGAATACGACCCCGATACTACGACAATGCAAGGTCAGACTTACAAACAACTCAGTCAGAAGGATATAGACACATTGCAAAAACGCAGTGACCTTGAGCAAGTCCAACCGGCATATATGCCAACGATCCGCTATTTTTCAGTTGACGGGAGCGATAAGAAATATGCATCAGCAGTTCAAATGTATGACGCAACGATTCGCAGTGAAACGGCAAATGGTAGTTTGCCTGCACTCGGTGAACAAGTAGGTGATAATGATGTTGTTGTCCCAGAGCCGTTTGCGGACGTTCTTGTGAAACAAGGCCTCGTATCCGATAAACAAGCGCTAATTGGTAAAAAACTTACCATGACGGTCGTAAAACCGGCTGCTCAACCAAGTGAGGCCGAGATTAGCCGAATCATTGCGACTCAAGGTGCGGCGGGACTCGCAAAACTGACGCAAGGCGAGACTAAAGAGGTGACGTTTACGATTCGTGCAGTGACGAAACAGTCAACTTTCTCATTCGCGACGGGAACTGCGCTGCTTGTTTCGGATACACAGGCGCGTTCATTGTCCGAATTCACGACAAAAGGTACCGATAGCTACCAGAAGTATTTGGCAGCTTCAGCGCTCGTAAAAGGTGATAAAATCCCTGAAGATATCAAGGCGGAATTGGAAAAAGCTGGCTATCCGACCCAGACAGCGAAGGATCTACAAGGGCTGTTATTTACTATCGTAAATATTCTTCAAGGGATTGTCACAGGCTTTGGTGTGTTAGCGTTGTTTGCCAGTGTATTCGGCATCATTAACACTCAGTATATAAGCGTGCTCGAGCGGACACAGCAGATTGGCCTCATGAAAGCGCTAGGTATGCGCGGGCGGGATGTGGCGCGGCTGTTCCGATACGAGGCTGCATGGATTGGATTTTTGGGTGGAGTCATTGGTTCGGGTATTGCATGGGGTGCGGGCACCGCTCTTAACCCGTGGATCACAAAACAGCTGAGTCTTGGCGATGGTAACTATATTCTTGTATTCCAACCGTTGCCAGTTGCACTACTTATCGTCGCCCTCATGATTATCGCTATCTTTGCCGGTTATTTGCCAGCTCGAAAAGCTGCCAAACTGGATCCAATCGAAGCCCTGAGAACCGAGTAGGGGCTCTGCCCCTCCAACTATTTGCGAAGTGAATTCGCAAATAGTTTCCACCCCGCTAAAGCGCGTGTTATTCACGCGTACCTTCGGCATGATATCTGGTATACTGAGGACACTATGATAGACATTCGGTTGGTACGCGAGCAGCCTGACCTGGTGGCGCAAAATGCCCGTAATAAAGGCTATGATATTGACATTGCCAAATTAGTCGCACTAGACGATGACCGTCGCACATTGCAACAGCAGGTAGATGACCTGCGTGAAAAACGCAATCAAAACGCGGCAAAAATGAAAGGTGGTAAACCTGATCAAGCTGTTATCGACGAGGGTAAGCAAATTAAAGTTGAGCTCGCAGAACGTGAAGGTTATTTAGCTAGCACGGATGAACAGTGGTTGGCGCTACTAAAATCTGTTCCGAATATGGCATTACCGAGTGTACCAGTTGGGACAAGCGAAGCTGAAAACGTGGTTATTCGTGAAGTAGGTGGCAAGCCTGAATTTGATTTCACGCCTAAAAATCATGCCGAGATTGCAGAGGCTAAAGCCTGGCTCGACACGCCGCGAGCGGTCAAAGTGGCGGGATCTCGTTTTGTTTATATCAAGGGTGATTTGGCACGGTTAGAATTCGCGCTGTGGCAATTTGGCATCGAGACGCTTTCAAATCAAGAGACTCTTCGAAAAATTATCGCAGATAATAATTTGAAGGTGAGCGATAAACCATTCACATTGGTAATACCTCCGGCAGTTGCCAAAACAGCGGTATTTGAAGCCACTGGCCGGCTGAACAAACAGGAACAGACTTACAAGATTGAGGATGAGGATTTGTGGTTGAATGCGAGTGCTGAACACACATTGTCGCCAATGTATTTGGACGAAATTTTGGCTGAGGGCGAACTTCCGATTCGCATGGTTGGCTATACGACGGCTTTTCGACGCGAAGCTGGTACGTACGGCAAGGATACGGAAGGTATTTTCCGGTTGCATCAGTTTAACAAACTCGAAATGGAAAGTTTTACAACTGCTGACACATCGTTCGATGAGCATCTTTTCCTCGTCGCAATCCAGGAATATTTAATGCAACAACTAGGCTTGCCATACCGCGTCCTAGAAAAGTGTACCGCTGACATTGGTCGCCCGAATGCCAAGGGTGTCGATATTGATGTCTGGCTACCATCACAGCAGCAATATCGTGAAACACACACCGCAGATTATATTACTGACTATCAAGCACGTGCCATGAAAACTCGTGTTCGACGAAGTTCTGGCGAAGTAGAATTAGCGCATACTAATGATGCAACAGCCTTTTCTCAGCGTCCACTGATTGGTATTATAGAGAATTTTCAAACAATTGACGGTAATGTCCGTGTTCCTGAAGTATTACGACCATATCTTGGTGGTCGAGAGCTATTGTAACCAGTTCGATTGTTAATTCTCGCCTAAATCCTCTATAATAGAAGTATCTACAGGAGGGCATGAATGATAAATCGAATCACCATCACCGGCGTCAAATATGAGGTCGACGAGGCGACAAAGAAGTACGTTATCAAAAAAATAAGTCGGCTAGATCGCTATCTGCCGCGGCACGCACGCAAAACTGCAAGTGCTGAAGTCCTATTGAAAGAAGTCAACCGTGCTCATGGCAACAAGTATGAAGCCGAAGTAATCATACATGTTCCAAATAAAACACTGACTGCCAAGGATTCAACTGTCAATATTCTGGCTGCACTCGATATTGTCGAGGCTAAATTGGCGGCACAGTTACATAAGTACAAAGCAACTACCACGACTCATGGCGGTCGTCACGCGATGCTGGCGCGCTTTAAACGAAGCTACGCTCGCGAAGCCATCTAATATCACAACAAAACTACTGTCTTTTTCTGAAAAATACGCTATAATAATGGGAGTGATTTTCAGACTATATGGCAGGAGTAGGGTTAGTTATGGTAAATAGACAAAAAGTCTTAACGAAGATATTTGGTGACCCGCAAAAGCGGCTTTTGAAGGGCTTGGAAAAAAAGGTTGGAGCAATCAATGCGTTGGCTGAAAAGTACCACGCCTTTAGTAAACCAGAACTAAAAAAACAAACAGAAGTATTAAAACAACGCCTAGCGAAAAAAGGCACGACGCTAGACGCTATCTTGCCAGATGCTTTCGCGCTCGTACGCGAAGCCAGTGACCGCGTGCTGGGCATGCGTCACTTCGACGTCCAACTTATTGGGGGTATGGCGTTACATGACGGTAACGTTGCCGAAATGAAAACCGGTGAGGGTAAGACGCTCGTGGCGACACTGCCAGTGTACCTGAACGCACTTGAGGGCAAGGGCGTTCACCTAGTGACTGTTAACGACTATTTGGCTCAACGAGATGCAGCATGGATGGGTGAGTTATATCATTTCCTCGGTCTTTCGACTGGCGTCATTATTAACGATGCGTCGTTTATTTATGACCCTGACTTTGATAACGAAAAACACGACGATCCACGGATTCGCAAGTTACGTCCAGTCACCCGCAAAGAGGCTTACGCTGCTGATGTCACCTATGGTACTAACAACGAATTCGGCTTTGATTATTTGCGCGACAACATGGTCAACGAAGTCGATGAGTTGCGTCAACGTACACTTCATTTTGCTATCGTTGACGAGGTAGACAGCATTTTGATCGACGAGGCTCGGACGCCGCTCATCATTAGTGCGCCAGCAGCCGAAAACCCCGATAGCTACTATCAGTTTGCCAAAATCGCCGCCAAATTAGTACCCGACGATTATGTATTGGATGAAAAACGCCGCACGGTATCGCTGAGTGATGACGGCGTCGATAAAGTCCAAAAAATGCTTGGTATCAAGAATCTTTATACCCCGGGTTATGTACGTTCGGTCTATCATTTGGATCAAGCTCTCAAAGCCCAAACACTGTTTCATCGCGATAAAGATTACGTTGTCACTAGCGGCGGCGAAGTGATTATCGTTGACGAGCATACCGGGCGTTTAATGCAGGGACGACGTTATAACGAAGGTCTTCACCAGGCGATTGAAGCCAAAGAAAACGTCGCGGTTCTTCAGGAAAGCATGACTTTAGCGACAGTGTCATTCCAGAACTTTTTCCGCCTGTACGATAAATTAGCAGGTATGACAGGTACGGCGTTTACGGAGGCTGAGGAATTCCAGCAAATCTATGAGTTGGACGTAATCCAGATTCCATCTAATCGGCCGATTGTGCGCGTTGATCATGAAGATCTGATTTTCAAGACCGAAACCGGCAAACTAAAAGCGGTTGCAGATGCCATCAAAGGTCACCATGAAGCCGGCCAGCCAGTGCTTGTTGGTAGTGCTTCGATTTCCAAAAACGAACTGATTGCCAACTACTTGAAAAAAGAAGGTATCAAATACGAAATCCTGAACGCCAAGAATAACGAGCGCGAAGCTGCAATTGTCGAAAAGGCTGGTGAAAAGGGCGCAATTACATTGGCAACAAACATTGCAGGTCGTGGTACCGATATCAAATTAGGTGAGGGCGTCAAAGAACTCGGCGGGCTTGTCGTCATTGGTAGTGAACGTCACGAATCACGTCGTATCGACAATCAGCTCCGCGGTCGCGGTGGCCGTCAGGGGGACCCTGGTGAGACACAGTTTTATGTATCAACCGAAGACGATTTGATGCGTATTTTCCAGGGTGAGCGTATCGCGAGTCTGATGGACCGTCTTGGTGTCGACAGTGACACGGCAATCCAAAATAAAGCCGTGACCAAAACACTGGAATCAGCACAAAAACGCGTCGAAGGCTATAACTATGACATGCGTAAAAACGTTGTCCAATACGACAACGTTATCAACCGTCACCGTCGCGTCGTCTATGTCATGCGACGAAAAATTCTCGAAGGTGATGACATCAAACCGGAAATCGAGCGTTTAATTAGCGATAAAGTAACTGACTTGACTCTGCTACCTGCTAAAAACAATCCGCAATTTGCCGATCAATTTACAGCTGTTTTCTCCTTATCTGATGCTGAAATTTTGAAAATTGGTGTTGAGAAAAAAGACAAAACTCGTCGTGAAATGGCCGAAACCGCGGTAAATAAATTCTATGCAGGAAGAGAAAAAGAATTGACCCCTGAAATCATGCGCAAAGTTGAACGCGAAGTTTACTTGCAAGTCCTTGATACATTGTGGATGCAGCATCTTGAAAACATGCAGCATCTCCGCGAGGGCATTCACTGGCGTTCAGTTGGCCAGCGTGACCCGTTAGTTGAATACCGTGCTGAAAGCCAAAAACTGTTTGAAAGTTTGCAAGCGACACTGCGCGATGAAGTACTAACGGCCATTATGCATGTCCGCCCAAGTGATGTTGTGGCGAGAGTCGAAGAAGAGCACGATACCGAATTAACCCGCCTCGCGGAAAGTTCAGTTGAACGTGGCGTTAACGAAGTAACCGGGGGTGAGTTAAATCGCGATTCAGACTTTGGCATCGCTAAAAAACCAAGAGCTGAAACCAAAATAAAAAATGATGCGCGTAAGAAGAAAAAAGCACAGCGTCAAAACCGTAAGAAAAATCGCAAGTAGGGTGGAGTTAGGTAACTACGAGCTATGAAACACACTGTTGAGGAAGTGCGATTAAAGAATGGAGCTCGCGGACTCTTGGTAGATGTGCCTGGTGCGACTGTGATGAGTTTTCAGTTCCAGTTCCGTGCCGGCAACCGCTATGTTGCTAACAAGAGCGTCTATGAAACAGCGCATGTCATGGAACATATGGCGTTTGGTGCCAATGCCCGTTATCGTGATGAACACGAATTTGAAGCCGAATTTACCAAAAACGGCGCGTATCATAATGCCTATACGAGTGATATGAGCATGGTTTATGTTGCTGATTGTGCTGACTTCGAATGGGAGAGAATTTTTGATCTGCAGCGTGTTTCTATCTGTCAGCCCCGATTTAATAACGATGAATTGGAAGCAGAAAAAGGCAATGTTCGCAGTGAGCTAACTGGCTACCTGAATAATCATAACCGCGTGCTATGGCCGAAAGTTCAGCAGCTGTTGGGCGAAGATGTCCTGACATTTAATCAACGGCTCAAGACAATCCCACGAGTAAAATTGCGTCATATCAAAGAACATCATTTGCGAACGCACACAGCGAGCAATATGCGCTTTGTTATTGCTGGACGGCTACTCGGCCGCAAGAGTGAAATAAAACGTCAGTTGGAAGAGTGGGAACTGCCAGAAGGTGAACGTTTTGAAGCGCCGCATGATGATTTTGTTGCCGGTAACCCGACACTTATTCGGCGAAAAGAAGCATCAAACCTCACCTTTGCCTGGTCAATGATTTTACCGCGCGAACTGAGTGATGAAGAATCGGATGCTATGAACTGCCTTGATCATATTTTGACCGGCACGATGCATTCACGAATCTATGGTGCGGCTCGCAAAAAAGGCTTGGCTTACGGCATGTTTAGCGATACGTCGGTTGGATTTCATGATAGCAGCTGGGATTTTGGCGGTCAGGTAAACCTCGATACAGCCAACGGATTATTCGATATCATTGTACGAGAGCTGCGGGCAGTACTTGACGGCAAAATCAGCGAGGCCGAAATGGATGCGGCAAAATCCTATGCACTCGGTCGTCATCAGATGGGCGCTCAGACAGTGGCGCAAATCAGTAATTTTTACACTAATCGTTATTTTGCCGATGGCGTCGTGAAAGAGTATGAAAAGGTGCCGGACTCAATCAATAATACCTCTCGTGATCGGATGATCGATACTGCTCGTGAATTTATCGCTCACAATATCAATGTGCTAGCTGGTGTCAGCAGTGGTGAACGCCGCGAACTCGTTGAATTGAACAATAAACTCTCCACATTGTTTGAAAAGGTCTAAGCGCTTATACTAAGCCTATGAAAATCGCAATTCTTGGATACGGAGTAGAGGGTGAAAGCATCTATAACTATTATCGTGCCAAGTTTCCTGATGCAGATTTCATAGCATATGATAACAAGCTGGAGCCGAAAAATGCCCTATCGGCAGATATTGAATTTATTGGTGGTGTCCAGGATTTTAAGGGCATAACAGCTGATTTAGCGATTAAAACACCTGCAATTCCACCATCAATGGTCAAAGTTACTGGCGAGGTGACAACAATGACACGTGAATTTATAAAAACCTGTCCCGCTCCAATTATTGGCGTGACTGGAACAAAAGGTAAGGGTACGACTGCGAGCTTAGTCAAATCAATTCTTGATGCGGCTGGTAAGAAAACTTGGCTGGTTGGCAATATCGGTGTCGGTGCGTTTGACGTGCTGAATCAAATTACACCTGATGATGTCGTCGTTTACGAATTAAGCAGTTATCAATTGTGGGATATTGATATCAGTCCGCATATAGCTATCGTATTGTTTATCGAACAGGAGCACCTCGATGTTCATGCATCAATGGAAGAATACGTGAATGCCAAAGCTAACATAGCTCGTTATCAAGCTGAAGCAGATACTGTTATATATGACCAATCTAATCAATATAGTCGAGACATCGCCACGCTCAGCAGAGGTCAAAGAATGAGCTATCCTGACAATACCTCCGCTCATGTTAAGGATGAATCGTTTTACTACGGCGAACAAAGGATTTGTTCGGTCGAGACACTGAAGCTAAAGGGTCTCCATAATCAAAATAATGCCTGCGCAGCAATCGATGCGGCGTGGTTATACACGCATGATCTTCGGGCGATCGAAGAGGGTTTGGCTTCGTTCGCAGGTTTGCCACATCGTTTGCAGTTCGTGAGAGAATTGAACAGTGTGAATTATTATGATGACAGTATCGCAACAACACCAAGCGCGGCCATTGCGGCCCTCCGGTCATTCGACGGACATAAGGTAATTATTCTTGGCGGATCGTCAAAAAATTCTGATTTTACAGAACTCGGATTGGAACTAACAAGACACGACGTCGATGCTATTCTAATCGGTGATGAAGCGACTAAAATCGCCGCAAGTTGTGACAAGTTCGGATTTACAAAATATAAAATCGTAGACCAGCCAACTGTCGATCGAGTAGTAGAACTTGCCGTCGAATTATCAAAACCAGGTACGACGGTTCTCCTTAGCCCCGCCAGTGCAAGCTTTGGGCTATTTAAGAACTACGCTGATCGTGGTGACCAGTTTAGTCGCGCTGTGCTGGCTCTGTAGATAAAAGCTGATCAAGCCTTGATCCGATAGCGTCAGATGGTTCCAATACGGTGGCTTTTGAGCTAACGACAGCTACTATACGATCCTTTAACCAGTGATAGTGTGTGCAGCCGAGGACGATTACATCGACATTTTGCTCGATAAGTTTATCGATTAATGACTCAATGGGGATTTCGCTGGAACGGTTTAATTCAATCAATTGCGCCCAGTCAGAACAATCAGGTTCGATTATTTCAACATCAGACGCCCATTGTTCCTTCAGGTTTTTATAACGCTCGCTAGCAAGGGTACGAGGAGTTGCTAAAACGGCAATTTTTTTGGTTTTGGTCACGGCAGCTGCCGGTTTTACCATTGGCTCAATCCCAACAAAATGAATATCGGGATATGATGCACGGAGAGTTGTAATCGCAACGGTAGTTGCGGTATTGCAAGCAATAACAATTGCATCGCAATTCAATTCGATCAAAGGTTGGATAGCGGCGAGTGTGAGCTGTTTTATCTCGTCTTCGGACTTTGAACCATAGGGTACGTGCTCGCCATCATTAACTGATATAATTTCTGTGTCAGGAAATAAAGTTTTCAGCCGCTCTGCAATAGCTTGACCGCCGATACCTGAATCGAAAACTCCAATTTTTACCATATTACCTTTATTTTAGCATGGGGCGGTACTGTATAATCTAATCTATGCAACCACTGGAAAAACGGGTTTCGACGCTGAAACACGATGTCGCTACGGCTTATCAGCAATTGGCGATTGATGACAAAGCGGAACAGCTAGAATTATTAGAGGCCGAATTAGCTGTACCCGAAGTTTGGAATAATCCAACCCTGGCGCAGGTAAAAAGCAAGCAACAGGCAGCACTCGCTGCGATGGTTCAGCCTTGGCAGACACTTCGAGCACAGGTAGATGACATTGTTGAGTTAATGACGATGGGTGATGATAGTTTGCAGGGTGAATTCGATACGCAGATCACAGCGCTTGAACAAGAGCTGACGGAGCGCAAAAAGGAACTGCTATTTAATGGCGATTATGACGATCACAATGCGATTATTCGCATTAGTGCTGGCGTCGGTGGTACGGACGCCCAGGATTTTGCTGAGATGTTGGAACGTATGTATCTACGCTGGGCCGAGCGGTCGAATATGACCACGACACAAGTTGAGCGATCTTCGGGCGAGGAAGCGGGTATTAAATCCAGCGTATTTGAAGTCACCGGACCGTATGTATATGGTAAATTACGTTCCGAAAATGGTGTTCATCGGCTTGTGCGGTTGAGTCCGTTCAATAGTGATAATCTCCGCCAGACCAGCTTTGCGCTCGTCGAAATCTTGCCACAGATTGATGCTCCGGATGAAGTGCAAATCGACGACAAAGATCTCAAAATCGATGTCTATCGCGCTGGCGGTC
>CAYIQY010000035.1:0-9001 GCA_964365665.1 uncultured Candidatus Saccharibacteria bacterium
GTTTGCATGCCTTGGTATATTATAAAATTAGCACTCTCATGTCAAGAGTGCTAATTTTATACAAAGGCGGAGATCAGACTGACTCCTCGATCACATCAAGTAATCAGCAGAGGAACGACTATTGCGCCGCCACTTTGTGCCACTGAAAAATCCAATGTTCCACCATTTCCAACAGCATCTCCTATCAGGAGATAGTTTCCATCGTGTCTCACGGATTGATTGAATCCAGTAAAGTTCGTGCCGGTGACATTGGCAAAAGCCGCCACATAGCGAACTCCGGCCGATGACGATGGGACCGATATTGTCGTGCCGGTTCCGGTGATGAGCGTGCCCGTCGATATCACCCCTTTGTACGCGACAGAGTTTGCATTATAGCGGTTAGGAGTACTACCCTGTCCGCTCGTATAAGCGACAGTCTGTGTTCCGGTTAGTGGCCCGGCCTTCGAAAACGCGGTCAGCCACCAAGTCCTCGTGTAATAAACCGGATTAACATACACATAGGTAACTCCAACAAGAACCCGCGGCGTCATCATCGTGGCGCTCTGGCCACCTATTGATGCAGTGACGACCGGGGCATTGCCAGATGGTGGGTATCCTCCTGTATTGGCTCCCTGATGATATGAGAGACCAAACACCAAACCAAAATCACCCGTGATATCATGATTCCAAGTAGTGGTGGTGGTATAGTTGAGCCCCGCGCCTGCTGAGCCAAATTGCGGTGGCGTCGCGTTGGTAAAAAGGACCATACCGGCGGCAAACATTACAGTGTGTACTCCATACTACTTGCGTGGCTCCAGCAGCGCGATGAAGATTGGTTTGTTGGTGACATCATTCCATTCCGAGTTACTGATGGCGCTAAGCTTGGTCTGGGCATCAGTGTCGAGGAGATTTTTGGTGATAGCAATAGTATCAACGGCATTGGGCACTCGTAGCAGCATTGCCCTGATAGTTCCGTGGGGCTCTTCAGGGTCTGAGAGATACTCGTTGAGCAGAACACCCCAAGTGCCGTTATCGCTGCCAAGAATCGGAAAGCGTGCCACTAGCTAATAACTCCCCTCATATCGGTGAGCCGCTTTCGCCTTCTTATGTTTTCTACCACAGCAATACCTCCGGTTAGGATGCTTGGGTTGATTATACCTATATAACGTTTATCAGCAAATTACAATTACTGTTTAAAGTAAGCTAGCTGAGTCTGTTTCCGTTGCTTGGACCACCGTATGAAGAATTGCCATAGCCGCCACTGACAGGTTTCGTTGTTGTGGCTGACTTCGGAGCCAGCAATCTCAAAGCCGTACCAGCACCGGTGAGTGCAACGACACCGACAGCGACATGTTTAATAAAGTCCTGCCGATCCATCTTTTTATTGAGAATTGCGTTTACTTGTGTCTTGATTGCCATTATGCGTTCCTTTTTTGTTTTTGTGCTTATGTCTAACCCTATTAAACACCCTACCCTCAAGGTAGTCAAGGACATTTATGAAGACAGTAATGCCCTGAGCGTATTATGTATCCGTGATTAATTATACGGTCAAGAATCCGTCAGTTGATCTTATCTGTCGGGAAGATGTTTCACGCTGCGACGCAAGCCGGACAGGGACTGTCTGTCGCGAAGGAACATGGACAGCCGCCGGTGCCTGACGTGTCACCATGAAGCCATCAACTGTTCTGCGCTGATGCGTCGCCGGCTGTAGCACAGGTGTCTGCGGTAAGTGATTAGCGACTGGTTTTAATTCTTCAATAATAGCCGTCAGTGGTTCGTCGTCAGTAGTGCTAACTTGATCTTCTACAACCGAAGGTTGAGTGCTACGAGCTTTACGACCAACTCGGTGGCGAATAAAGACAGCCAGCGCACCGATTTCATATATAACGACAATTGGCACAGCGACAATCGCCATGTTGATAGCATCAGGTGTAGGTGTAATGACAGCTGCTACAACGGTTGCGCCAATAATTACAAAGCGTTGCGAGGACGACAGTGTACCAGGTGGAAAAGGTCGGATATGATCAAGGAGGAAAAGAATCAACGGCAATTGAAACAGAACCGCCAAGCCTAATACATAAGCGACGACAAAATTGAGATACGATTCAGCGGTCAAACTAGGAATAATTGCATCGCCAGCAAAAGTTGACAAGAAGTTAAGCGCCGCCGGAATTGTAACAAAATAACCGAACGCTGCGCCAGCTGCAGCCAAAAGTGTGGAGAGAGTCATAAGAATCGCAACGAATCGCCGCGAAGTATGACCAAGAAGCGGTTGCAGAAAACGATATATTTGATAGACGGCAATCGGAATCGTGAGTAATGCCCCGAAATAGAGGCTAAGAGTAAATATAAAGCTAAAACCACCACCTGGGGTTAGGTAAATCAGTTTTTCACCATGCAACGGTGCCATAACCGCCGAGATCAACTGATCTTTAAACTGAAATCCTGCCGCTGAGGTAACGACAAGTGCCAAAACCACCCAAAAAAGACGCTTGCGCAACTCATATACGTGCCCAAGGAACGTCAGATCAGCAGTGGAGTTGTTAGACTTCTTTTGCTTTTTCGACAGCTTTGGTGCTTGTTTGTTTTGAGTCATTGCTCATGCCTTTGCGTAGTTCTTGCATTGACTGACCAACACTGCGTGCGAGTTCGGGCAGTTTGCGACCGCCGACCAGTAGCAGTACGACTAGTAAGATGATGATTAGTTCTGGGGTACCTAAATTTGGCATATTTCCTCACTTTTATTTACTTAACTCTTTTATACTATACCGATTATGGTAGTATAGCAATAGGAGAAGACGAAAACATACATGGCAACATATAACTGTACTGACAGTAGCAATAACGCCTACGGCGCGGGTGACTTTGGAACTTGTACCGGACAATCTGTTGGCGCGCCGGACACTGGCTTGTTCCAACAAGTCGTCAGTGGTGGTAGTTTCACGATCATTGCGCCTCTTGTGGTGGCGATCGTCGTTGTGGTTATTGCATCAGTCGTCGTTCGACGGCGTAAAAAGTCTTCGGTCTAGGATATACGGCATGAGTTTTTTACAAGAATTAAGTGAATTCATTGGTGAAGTCAAAGCAGTTGGCAACGAGGTAAGCGCGACAAAAGAAGAGGTAATTTCGACACTCGTCGGCAGTGCTTCTCAAGCCCAGTCAACGCTGACAGATACGGCAACCGCCATCACGACAACTGTGCAGCAAGCCAGTGATGATATCAAGCAATCAACATCTTTAACGGTACAGCAACCGTCTGATTCATCTAAACAATCACCGCAATAATATTGATGCTCTACTGAGTTGTCTTGCGCTTGAATAGCCATGCTGATAGTGGGATAGAAACAACAAGAATACCGATAGACCAAACGACAGCCAGCAGCCCGTGATCACCAATGGGCGTGCCGAGCATGAGTGATCTTACCGCTTCAACAACATGGGTAATCGGTTGGTTTTCTGCAAATAACTTGAGTCCCGCAACCATTGAATCTGCTGGCACAAATGCACTACTGGCAAATGTCAGCGGAAAGACAAGGACGAATGTTAGCCACTGCACGCCTTCAACACTCTTGGCAAATACCCCGACAATTGCTGCAAGCCATGAAAAAGCGAGTGTAAATAGCAGCAAGATACCTGTAATCGCCAGCCAATCCATGGCTGAGGCATTACTGCGAAAACCGATAACCAGGCCTGTGACAATCATGACTATCGTCGATAATGCGTTACGAAACACATCTGAAATCACATGACCGTTTAGCACCGCTAGATCTGACATTGGCAAGCTGCGAAAACGATCAATAATACCGCGTTGCAAATCGTTTGCCACAGCAGTTGCCGTCGTAGTCGAACCAAAAGCAACAGTTTGAACGATAATACCTGCCATCAAAAAGTTCAGATAACTGACACCCTCCGGCAGTGCTTGGGTAATTGCCCCGCCGAACACTGCTGCAAATAACACCAAAAACATAATCGGTTGGAAAAATGTGCCTAGTAATTGATCGGTGTTACGAATAATATGCGTGCTGCTCCGTCGAATCATGATGAGTGAATCAAGAATATTCAGCCAAACACGCGGCTTCTTTTCAAATTCTAATTCCGCAGCCATTACGCTTCCTCCTTCGTTTTTACTTTTCCAGTAAGCGCCAAGAATACATCATCAAGAGTTGGCTTATGAACAGCCATAGATGCAATCTTCACTTTCGATCTGGCAAGATCTTCTAATACTTTTGACACGTCCTTGTTGATATCATTGATCGTCAAGGTGATCGTGTGTTCGTCCTCGTTCTGATCCCTGCCCTTGCCGTCAATAACAGCAAGTGCCGTCTGAAAATCCTTGGCATTATTAAACGTTAGTTCTAGCCGGTCTTTACCAACCTTCGCCTTTAACTCTTTGGCTGTGCCTTCGGCAATCACTTTGCCATCATCAATCACCATGATTTTGTCAGCAAGCTGGTCAGCTTCTTCTAGATATTGTGTCGTCAGGAGAATAGTGGCACCGTTATCTTTCAAGCGTTCGATAATCTCCCACATCGCAATTCGAGATCGCGGATCCAATCCTGTCGTTGGCTCATCCAAAAAGATAACCGGTGGTGTCGCGATAAGGCTGACAGCAAGATCAAGTCGACGGCGCATACCGCCAGAATAAGTCTTCGCCGGACGATTAGCTGCATCAATCAAATCGAATTCTTCGAGTAATTCCTGCGCACGAGCCTTGGCACTTTTCGCTGTTAAATGATACAGACGACCCATCATCACAAGATTTTCACGACCTGTCAGTAATTCGTCAACTGCCGCAGACTGGCCAGTCAGGCCGATAACTTCTCGCACAGCATCAGAATCTTTAGCCACATCATGACCCTCAACTGTGACGGAGCCGCCGTTGAAACTCAGAAGCGTACTAAGAATACGAACGGTAGTCGTCTTGCCGGCGCCATTTGGCCCCAGGAGTGCCAGCATTGTACCTCGCTCAACTTTCAGTGAGATGCCCTTAAGAACCTCGTTTTTGCCGTACGATTTGCGCAAGTTTTTGGCTTCGATAACGTATTTTGATTGTGGCACACTGACTCCTTATTTACTTTATATAGTATATCATCTGAGAATTTATTTTCGAGTGACTTTGACCATGGAATGACGGATTGGCTGGCCGTTTAATAAGTAGCCAGGCTGCAGTTCTTCAGCAATAACTTCGTGTTCGCCCTCAGCGTCTTCGTCGAACTGAATTGCTTCGTGAAATTCGGGATTAAAAACGGTTCCTGGTTTTGCCTCAATACGTTTCAAGTTCAGACTTTCCAGCGACTTTTCGAGGTTTTTTACGAGTCCAGCAACACCCTGTACCCATTTGTTTTCGGCAAGATCAGCCGGCTGATGGGCAATCGCGCGTTCGATATTATCGATGACTGGCAATAGTTTCAAAATGGCATTCGCCTGGCCTGCATTACGAGCCGCTGCTTTTTCTACCTCGACGCGTTTGCGATAATTTTCAAAGTCCGCCCGAGTCCGCTGCAAATCCGTAGTCAGTTCAACTATTTGCTGTTCTAATTGTTCTTGCTTCTTGCTCTTAACCACTACAACACTTCCTCCAACATCGCACCGGCGTGGCGCACTAGCTGCATTACCTTGCCATAACTTTGACGCGTTGGCCCCAGCACACCGATGTAGCTGTTGTCACTATATGGCGACCGAAAGCGGCTGATAATCAATGTCACACCACTGGTTTTACCAATCGGATTTTCGCTGCCGATAAAGACATTCAACGGTTCGTTGGGCGCGGCTTCGCGCAACCATGGTTCGAGGTTGTCCAGTAGTCGAGCAACTCCCTGGGCGTGATTGGCTTGCATAAATTCCGGCTGTGAAAAGAGATTGCCAATACCGTTTAGATATAGTTCGTCGCCAATGGTCGCCAGGCCTAAGTTTTGCGTTAATTCGACCAGACTGTCGACGGCGCTACGAATCGCGCGATCTGCCCTATCACCATGTCCACCAACCCGCGCCTCAATCGCTCTCGTACTGCGATCGAGTAACGGTGTCTGGTCGACCTGGGCTTCGTTAATGGCATTCACATAAAAACGATACCCCTGGTCTGTCGGAATCCGGCCAGCACTGGTATGTGGTTGCGTGATAAGCCCCAGTTCTTCCAGTTTGGACATCTCGCTGCGAATCGTTGCGCTCGAGACATTGAACAATTTAGCCAGCATGACGCTACCAACCGGTGCGGCCACTTCGGCATACTGTTCAATGATTGCTGCCAAGATCTGGATTTGACGCTCTGTCATGGCTTTATTATAGCAAAATCTAGCACTCATGCAATTCGAGTGCTAGATTTGTCCTTGGAGTCTAGGTTTGTTACAATGTCCTTAGTGGAAACAGAGATAAAAAATTGGCTGGGCAGCGGCAGTATTAATCTATTCGGGCTGCCTTATGCAGGAAAAGATACTCAGGGAGAGCTATTGGCCGAAAAATTCGGCGCACGGCTACTTGGTGGCGGTGAAATTTTACGCGGCAGTGTTATCCCGCCACATGTTAAAGTAGCAATCGATGCCGGTAATCTGGCGCCGACACAAGAATATATTGATATTGTCCTTCCCTATCTAAGCCGGTCGGAATTTGCCAATAAGCCGCTTATTTTAAGTGCTGTCGGCCGCTGGCACGGCGAAGAAACCGGCGTATTGCAAGCCACCAAGCAAAGTGGTCATTCAATTAAAGCAGTCATCTACCTCGCAATTGACGAATCAACATTACGTCGTCGTTGGGAGGCAACACAATCAGCTGGCGGTCGCGGCGAACGTGCCGACGATGCCAGAGACATTCTCGACACTCGCCTCGCTGAATTCCGAGAGAAAACCCTTCCCGTTATCGAAACCTACCGTGAAATGGGACTACTGATCGAGGTTGATGCCAGCGTCGATGTTACTACCGTTAATCAGCAAATCCTTAGCGAGCTGTCCCGTTTCGCATCAGCGGCGCAATAAATATTTAAGCTGACTTTCGACGCTGGTAGTGTTTGCTAATTCCAAAACGCCGGTCGAATAAATCACCGCCCCAAAATCCCAGTGTCAATGCTACTGCCAGAAAATATACAGGTACCGGTGTCTCGAACCATTGAATACGCGATATCGTATTTTGGATACCTCCCAAGAATGATTGCTTTTGCCCATTCACCTGAACAGCCGTCTGAACATATGCAGAATTCTGATTTGCGTCCTTTAACCTGATAGTAATCGTATATGTACCCGAATGAGCGTATTTGAATGATACTTTGGTGTAACCCGCCTTGGCGAGGCTTATCAGCCCATGTTCTGACTTGTCCCCCCAGTCGATGTCGAGCGCATAGGGAGCCGTTCCACCCCAAACTAAAATACCCATTTTGTACTCAACATTAGGCTCGACCACCCGCGGGATACAAACAATCGAAACATGAGGCTTACCACTAGTAGGCAACTCCGGGACTTTGTAATCATCACATGCCGTCCGATCGCCACCACCGACATAGGGATTGCTCGGTATTGCAGGATTGGTGATTTGAGGACCAGGCGACTCACCACTAGGCAAAGAGAGGAATATTGTCACTGACGGCGTATCGGGACCCGCTTGGTTTAATGCATCGTAATTTTTGGCTGTCAGGACATTTTTACCTGGCTGCAACTGTACATCCAGTGCGAATGTCCCCGTAGGCGTACAAGCAGTAGAGCCAACGACCGAGTTATTGCTAGATACGACGACAAATGTATCAATGGCACAGGTACCGCTGACCTGAACTGTTGATTGATATGGTATTTGCGTGCCAGTAACCGGCGAAGTGATCGTTGCACCGCTACTAGGCGGCGGTCCGGATACAGTTGCACTGATATAGACATCGCTATCCACTGGTGGTGGCAGCGCCTGGGTGACATCCTGAAAAGCAAAAACCAAGGGTCCGATAATGGCCAATAGGATCAGTAGCGCTACATGCGAAGTATGCCGGTGATGGATCAATTTGCCTGTGTGCTGATGCGGAGCCAATCGAAAATGACGCAGCTTTGACACTTTCGCCACTGCTCGCCTGATAGTATTAACTCTTCGTTTTTTTCGTCTTGTTGCCATCGGCTTGCTTGAATTTTTCAATTATGCGCCTGTTATATACTTTGGTTAAGCGACGAACAATAAAGCCAAGTGTCAGGAGGATCGCAAGGACAGCGAGCAATAGCCTGTATGGGATCACCCAAAAACTGGTACTTCCCATGATTGCCTGGCCCGTCGTACCATAGCCTACCGTCAGGTTGGCTTCATACCGACCAATCATCCAATCTTTATTCAGGTTTGCTTCAAAACGCCGAATACTCCCCGGCAAAACATTCGATAATTTGTCATTTACCGGCAAGGTCGCTACGACACCGCCAAACATGTTGCGTATCTCTATTGTACCTGCTGGTTTGACATGCACATTACCTTCGTTTTGCAGACGTGTCACAAACATTATCGGACCCGTTTCAAAAAAATCCTGCCGTTTGCCATTTTGTTCAGCAGTCAGTGTCGCCAGTGATAGATTTTCCTTGATAGCACCATCAACCCGAATCAACATTAACAGACCAGTGCTGACATTGACACCGACACCTGTACTGACAATCTGCGGATCCTTACCGGCGAAGCTAACAATACCATAATGTCCGCCCGGTTCGGCTGATTTTGGAATCGTGATAGTCACGTCCAACTGACGGGTTTCCTGGGTGCGCAGCGTGAACCGTCCAATCGGTTTTACCCAGCTCTTGACTGACGCAGTGTCCGGCAATTTGGTATCCAGTAATACTTTCGGGCTACCTGTCTCGTCTTTGGCGGAAAAATCATTCGTCGATGAGTCATAAGCCAGATCACTATTCGTCACATTATGAACACGCAATTTGAGAGTATAGGTTTTGCCCTTTTCGCCATTCAGTTCAACCAGTGCGGGGCTGATTTCCAGTCCGGCGCTGGCATTAGAATCAAATCCCTTCAATTCGGTTGCGGCAGATGCCTTTGGATTTCACCTGGGAGTTCCTGTGATGGACGG
>CAYIQY010000036.1:0-626 GCA_964365665.1 uncultured Candidatus Saccharibacteria bacterium
TATAATAGAAGTACAAGGAGATAACTATAATGGCAGATAATAATGGCAGATAACGATCCAGAGACACCTCAAAAATCATCAAAAGGTTACGGCAAGCGGCCAATTTGGCAGTGGGTTGCAATCTATATCGTCGTAGCTATCGTAGTCTACGGGCTGATTTATTATTTTTTCCTCAGTGGTAATAAGATAGGTTATTAAATGCAAAAAATAGCCACAAAAGTATTCATCTATGCATCGATTATCTTTGGTATTCTGGGGATTTTAGTCGTCTTGACAGGTTCCGGTCCGGACAAGCAAGACTCCGCTCTGAGCGAAACGCTCATAAAACTTTTAGTCATAACTGTTTTTATCATACTGCCTTCGTTCGCTTTAAGTATTGCTGGCAAGTACTTAAACGGTAAATCTTAGTTCGAAGTTGCGAAGTACGCCCGCTAGGCGGAGTCAGAATGGTTATATCTAGAGACTTCTTCGGAAGTCTCTTTGTTTGATATGCTAATACAATGAGCAACTGGCAAGATATCGTACTAACAATCGGTTCAATCGTATTCATTCTTGCATTATTACCATCCGTCAGATCAAAAGATAAGCCTGCGCTGACGACGAGCTTACTCACGGGGACTGTTTTA
>CAYIQY010000036.1:636-8466 GCA_964365665.1 uncultured Candidatus Saccharibacteria bacterium
TTCGCATTTGCGTTAACATACGCATCTTTAAATTTATGGTTTTCAGCTTTCATGACAGCCCTCACATCCCTTGTTTGGCTATATCTTGCTTATCAAAAAAGATAGGATGGAATTTGGTATGATGATCTTATGAAAAAGAAACGCATCAACAAAACGCCACTCTCCATTATTTTTATATGGGCTGTACTGTTGGTGATCGCGGTATTGGCATCAATCGGTATTTTGCTGGATTCCATGACGTCGCGTAATGAATCGTCAACTGTTCCAGGTCAAGGATCAATAAGTATCAAGGGCGTGGTGCTCTGTCTCCCGCACAAAGACACGAGCGGTCCGCAAACGCTCGAATGCGCGTTCGGCCTGAAGGATGAGAATGGGCACTATTACGGGTTAAAAGATAGCGATCCTGAGTATAAAAATGTCGGCAATCTGCCCATGAATGAACAGGTTGAGGTAACAGGTAGCTTCAAAAAAGAAACAAGCACGACCTATCCGACAGTCGGTACCATCGAAGTGACAAAAATAACGCGCAACTAGGCATGGCATTTTTTACAGCATTCATCCAATGCTTTTTCCGTTACACTAGTTGAGATATCATAAAAAAATAAAGACACCAGATGACGTGTTCGGCCCTATAGGAGGTTGCATTTTCATGGATCAAGACATTTTGGCGCCAGAACAAGCAGAGAAAGATAACTATAAAGAGACCGATGTGTTTGCATGGGCAAACAATTTGCTGCAGTACAAAGACGAGCTCAAGATCGACCTTTTCCTTATCAGTAAAAACGACACGCTATACAGAACCAGCCTTGCCAAGGAACTACGAAAACAATTGGAGCCGCTTTTTATCGATGGTATTTTGGAATATATCTATGAAGGTGCCGAGACAGGCTTGATCGTTCGAGGCTTTGAAGAGGCCGAGGCTGAAGAAGGAGTTTTACAACGAACACAGGTCTTTAAGGTTCAAAAAGCCCGTGAAACACTCAACTGGCTGAAAACACAGGAACATGAAATTGAAGTTTTCAATGACGATGAACACGATTTCAAACGTATTAAAGGCATTTTGGCTCGGGTGAGTCATCCAGGTCTGGAACACCCAGCCTATGTTATGAAAGTATTGCCACAGTCGAACGTTATGCGCGGCAAGGCTGGCTGGCTGCTGCGTGATGGCAAATTTGTGCCATTTGACGCCGATGCAGCACTGCGGATTCCAAGTGACAACCAGCTACTGGTTATTGACCAAGATATGTACGTGTTCAGTCAGGCTCGCTTGCGACAACTCTTTAGTTACGATGCCAAAGAAGCAAGCATTGCCGAGAAGAAGGTAGCTGAAATAAATGCGAACTTCCGACTCAGCTTTCCAGAGGGGCAGTCGTTGCAGAATTTGGTTGCAGGAAAGAAAAGTACCGTCAAAAAATTACAAAAAATTGAGCCGAGTATGATTAAGCAAGAAGAGTTGATCGAACATGCCAATGAGCTCGATATCGACCTCATGGAAGACGACTCGGGTGCAATTATTATTATGGACGATAAAGATTTGAATAAATTCGTCAATCTTTTGAACGATGATTATATGGAATCAGCCCTGACGGGCCAGCGCTACGAGATAATCCGCAAACGATTGCTCAAGGTGGACGAAGGTGAATCCTCGCCAACTAATTGATAGTAATAATTTTTACATTAAAAAGTAGTAGCGGGTCTTATAGTAAGTGCTGACAACACTAATGAAGGAGGAGCAAGAAATGGTATTAGATATCATATTATGGATCGTATTCGGTGCACTTGCAGGGTGGATCGCATCAATGATTATGGGAACGAATGCCCAGCAGGGAATGTTCATGAATATAGTCGTCGGTATCGTCGGTGCCTTTATTGGTGGATTCATCGTCCGGATACTGACGGGAATGCAAGTCGAAGGCTTTACGTTCGGTAGTTTCATCGTGGCCATTATTGGCGCGGTGATTTTGTTAGCACTTGTCAGGCTGTTTCGCGGTAGTAGTACTCCGCATCACGCCTAAAAGCCGAATAGCCAAGAAGGGTCGCGCCAGAGATAAAAGCGCGGCCTTTTTTGTACGATTGATTGACCCGCCAGGCAGCCGGATTTATAGTGAGGGGACAAGGAGTGATGAAACGTGAAGCGACCTCATCCCAAGTCAGTATTTAAAAACGCCAGGTCACGTACATTGATGCGTTATCCAAGCCTGTCGTATGGTGCCCTACCGCTCATCATAATGATCTTGGTAGTGATTGCCTGCCTGATCGGGTATAGTCTCGCCACAGCCAACGTGGAAGTCTTGCGCTCACGTTCGATCGATCGACGATTCCGCGAGAATGAACTTCGCGTTGATACGGTGTTTGATTCGTACGCTCACTTGTTGTGGGGAAGCACCGGGAGGTTGCAATCGGGTGAAGCTGATGAGTCATCGTGGCAACGCTATATCGGCGTCTATGACCTTCCGAAGAATTTTTCAGGTATGGAAGCAATTGGGCTGTCTTATGGTAATAATACAGCCGACTCCAAAATAGCCTATGTCAGCCCCAAGACGGCAGTAACCTCACAGGCAATTGGATTTAATCTGGGTCAGATGCCGGTTTTGGTTAAAGCGATGGATCAGGCAGCTCGGACAGGTCAGACAACAATTAGTGACCCGTTGCCAAATCTTTTTTCAACGAAAGGCGATGTAACGACATCGAAAACTGGCTTTTTAGTCTTTTCACCGTTCTATGACCCGACCCAGCCCATCACGACCCCCGATGAGCGCATGCAGGTGTTACGGGGTTATACGGTTGCAATGTTCCGTGGTGATATCTTTTTTGATCAAGTATTCAGCGATGCCGATCTGTCACACACACAAATACAGGTCTATTTGGGCAATGCCGTGCCAGCAAATTTGCTATATAAGACCAGCTCGATAACCGACCGTGACGTCCGTACCGTAACGCAGCAATTTAGCGAATATGGCAAAACATTTACGATGGTATACACATTTGATACCGCTAGCATCCTGGTCTTTTCACTGAACTATTTCCCTCAGTTTTTGCTTTTCGGCGGGCTCATATTAGGTGCACTATTTGCTGGCGTTTCAGGTTATTTACTACGCAGCCGCTACCAACGGTTAACATACGAGAAGGAACGCGATGTTGATTTTGCAAAGGACGAACTATTATCAATGGCTTCGCACCAGCTGCGTACACCAGCAACTGGTGTTAAGCAGTATTTGGGCATGGTGCTGCAAGGCTTTGCTGGCGAAGTGACTGATCAGCAACGAGCATATTTGGAACGAGCCGACGCCAGTAATAACCGACAGTTGCACGTTATCAATGATATTTTGCATGTGGCAAAACTAGAAACCGGCCGCATTGTTTTGACCGAACGTAAATTCAACATTGCAAAAATGATACGGGATGTCATCGATGAACAACGCGATCAGGCTGAAAAGGGCGAGGTCAGTCTAGAACTCAGAAGCCCTCCACAGGGCTGGATGGTTGGCGACAGTCATATGCTGTGGATGGTGGTTGAAAACCTTGTTAATAACGCGATCAAATATACGCCGACCGGTGGAACTGTGAAAGTGCGGCTTGTACGGCGTGCGAACCATTGGTTAATTACTGTCAAGGACACCGGTGTCGGCATTGACAAAGCAGATTATCCCAAACTATTCAAACAATTCAGCCGCATCCTTAACCCTCGCAGTGATTTGGTTACGGGTACAGGGGTTGGGCTCTATCTGGCACATCATCTTACTGTGCTGCATGGCGGTACGATTGGTGTATCATCAACAAAAGGCAAGGGGACGATTTTTACCATTCGTCTGCCACGAAAAATGTAAGATATTTTATAGGTGATTTTAAACGATAGGCTATACTGAGAAAGATTAGGGAGATATAATGCAGTCAACGACCAAAAAAACAATTCTGATTGTAGAGGACGAGCCGGAACTGGCCGAGATCTATCAGAATCTTTTAACCCAAGCTGGATACGATGTAACAGTTGCTTATAATGGGCAAAGTGCCCTTAAGCTTGCGACGGATCAACCACCACAACTCATTTTGCTTGATCTTCGGATGCCGGTAATGGACGGCGTGGAATTTCTCGAAAAATATGATATCAAACGCAAACACCCGAAAGTAAAAGTAGTTGTATTTAGTAATTACGATTTACAAGATGAAATCGACGACGCCTATCGATTGGGTGCCGATCGTTATGTCCTTAAGGCTTGGGCATCACCTCGTGAACTGTTACAGATCGTCAAGGACAGCCTCGGTTAACTAGCTGGGTTTTGCAGGGTAATACTACTGAAACTCTCGTCGCCTAACCGGCGTTCTAATTCGTGGCGATAAATAATAAATCCAGTACTGTCATAGCTGACGATCTTTTTGCGTTTTAATCTTCCCATTTCCATAGTTGTCGTTTCACGCGTCAGCCCCATCAAACTACCGAGTGTTGTATGTGTCAGCCTTAGATCCACTTTATAAACGCCCTCAGAGGTCTGTTGACCATAACGAAACATCAGATAGTACATCATGAGAAGCAGTTTTTCGGCAGCCCGTGATTGTTCCAGTGCACTGATTTGCATCAAAAGCCCGGTATAACCAGTGACGACATAGTCAAAGATGCGTTGTTTGATCTCAGGATGACCGTCGATAAGTTCTAGAAGCACTGGTTTTTCAACTGTTAATACTTCGCCGTCCTCAAGGGCCTCGTAGTAATAGAGAGCGCTGGAGGTTTTGCCAAAGATCCAGGTTTCAGGGAATATATCACCCTTTGTACGAAAGCCGACAATCTGTTCTTCGCCAAAGTTACCTAATCGGTACGCCTTAAATACACCGGATAATACAATGTAGGCTTGTCGGGGAATTTCTCCCTGGTAAATGAGTATCGAACGTTTTTTTATCGAACGTCGAGTCGATTGTTTGGGGAGAAGTTTGGCTATATCTTCCACCCTTCCATACTACCATTTTCAGTGATTTATGAGTATTATCACCCTTTGATCGTGAGATAGTTTACAACACCGGACACCAATAGCCGCTATTATGGTTTTAACTGGCAAGATGTCAGGGGAATAATCGGAGAAGGAAAAGGGAGAGGTATATGTACACACCTATAGACCAAAACACCGTCGACGAAAAAATCCACCGCTTCATGGCAAGCAAATCGCCATGGAAAACATTTAGCAAAACAATCGCAGATCGCATGGCGTCATCTGTCCAGATAAGGAAAGGCTCGAAAACGGGTATTTCTTACGAGCCGACGGACTGGACGAACAACGACACATTTGCACGTTCCCTTTAGTAGAGGAGGAACAGGTTAGCCGGTTATTTGCCGGCTAACCTGGTAGTCGATCATGCGCTCGGCGATATTCATTAAATAACCGCGCAAACGATCAATACTGTCCTCGATAATTGCACCTTCGTAGGATTGTTTCATTCTTTTTGAGCTAAAAATCAATTGCTCAAGTTCTTGGTTGCGATCCAGGATAGCGTGTGCCTGCTGTTTATCGGACTGCCGTAACATGGTTTCGGTATCCTCCAACAGCAGACGCACACCCTCTTGGATCGTCGGAAATGTTTGCGATAGCCTGACGGGATCAGTGCGATCGCTACTTGCTAGTTCAGCGATTTTGACAGCATGATCGCCAATACGCTCGATCTGACCGGCAATACTCCGATAAAAGCCAGCTTCAGCTGCATTGCCGTCAATTTTACCGCTCAATACTTCCTGGAATCGACGCTTGATCGCATAGACAAATTTATTCACCTCGTAATCCCTCTGCGTAATATCAGCGGCAAGTTCTTTGTCGCCGTTTTGAGCTGCTTTTAACGCGTCTTCGAACATGCTACGACTCATCTGGAAGACACCGATTGTACTATCGGGAATCGAGAGCATGCTGGTATCAAGCAGTGTGCGTGCGACTACCTCCTGCGACGATTCTTTGATAATCTCAAATCCGAAGAATAGTTGAATTGTTTGGCGGATTGCCTGATTCTGGGCTGGACTGATAGGGCTACCGACAAGTTCTATCCGATCGACGCCAGCAATATAGGCACCAATCATCTCACGCGCTATCCAGCTATCGGTTTGTTCATCAAGTGAAAGTCGTAGCGTCAGGTCTCTTTTGGCACGCACAGCAGGCCGTATATATAATCCCGTGCTTGTTTCACTAACCAGCACTTCGTCCTTACTGCCTAGCCCCCAGCGATTAACCCATGATTTGGGTAGTGTAAGGGTGATACTACTGCCACCCGTTGCCTGTAATTTTCGTCTCTTCATAATTTATATATATATTAAACTGTAGAAAATTACTAGGTTTTTGTAATTTTTACAGCGATAAGCATAAAAGTATTGCAGTATGCTTAAAAGCTCTATATATTTGTATATATAAAACCTAAGTAATATATATTTTGTGTATAAGAGGGGGAATTATGAACAGAACAATAGGGATAATTATCGGAGTCGTTGTCGTCCTTGGGGCAGTTGGCGGCATTGTACTCGCCACAAACAACAAACCAGCAGCCAAAAGCGAAGTAGTCGTTAAAAAAGATCCAGCTACTATTACAGGAGCCGGCTCGACTTTCGCAGCACCACTTTATAGCCAACTGGGCAGTGAATACAAAACCAGCGACAATGTAACTGTTAACTACCAAGGGGTTGGATCAGGCGCTGGCGTCGCGCAGTTTATTGCTAACACCGTTAATTATGGTGCAACGGACGTCGCGCTAAAGGATACCGAAGTCGAACAAGCCAAAGCCCACGGGGATCCACTTAATATCCCCGTTGCGTTCGGTGCGATCACCGTATCCTATAATGTTCCTGGTGTGAAGAGCGGCCTGAAACTTGACGGCATGACCATCGCTGATATTTACATCGGCAAAATCAGCAAGTGGAACGATGCTGCGATCAAGGCACTCAACCCAAGCGTGTCATTGCCCGATCTAGCGATTACACCGGTTTATCGTTCTGACTCGTCTGGAACAACATCACAGTTTACTAGCTTTTTGAAAGGTCAAAGCACCGAGTGGGCATCGTCAATCGGCAGTGACAAAACTGTTAAGTGGCCTGTCGGTACCGGATCAAAGTGTAACGATGGCGTTGCCGCTACGACCAGTCAAACGAACGGCGCAATTGGCTACGTTGAACTGGCCTACGCGCTACAGAACAAGTTTACCTATGCGTCAGTCAAAAATAAGGATGGATCATATGTCGCACCATCACTCGACAGCACATCGAAGGCAGGTGAAAACATCCCGAACCTTCCTGACGATCTGCGTTTTAACTCGATTAACTCACCAGCTAAAGGTGCATACCCAATCGCTTCACCGACATTCATCGTTGTATACGAAGATGCTTGTAAAGCTGGCGGTGTCAAAACTGCTGCCGAGGCAAGCGCCTTGCAGGGCTGGTTGAACTATTTGCTAGGCAAAGGTCAGGACAGTATGAAAAAACTCGAATACGCTCCTCTTGCGTCAAGCCTGCTGACCAAGGCTAAAGCAAAGGTTTCTGGCATGACATGTAACGATGCGGCAATTACAGCCCGATAAGCTACATGCCTGCCGACTCGACAACTGGCATAGGAACACTTCGAACCCGCGTCGCCTCCACGGCGCGGGTTTGGAGCGCCGATAGTGCGGTTCGTCGAGGCTTACAATTCGTTGCAATCCTCATACTAGCTGTTATCCTGTATTTTTTCGTTCAACTAGCAGTAGCAGCGATGCCGGTTATCGGCAAGATGGGAATTGTCGGATTCGTTTTTGATAACAATTGGGACATAGCTCATACTATTTTCGGAGCTTGGCCGCTCGTCATTGGAACGCTCATTACTTCGGTGATTGCGC
>CAYIQY010000037.1:0-2516 GCA_964365665.1 uncultured Candidatus Saccharibacteria bacterium
CTGACACGAGCGATAAAGAATCAGTCACACTGAGCAGTGCAGCGTTGGACAAACTAGGTGTTAGCCGTAATGCCGTAGGAACAAGCGGCGTCGAACTGACAGTCAATCCGAATGCCAAATTCGGGGGAGCCGTCACTATAGCCGGCGATACGACACTGGGCGGCCAGTTAAAATTGAACGGCAAATTCAATGCCGCTGAAGCGTCATTCGTGAAACTGCAGGCAGGCGAAACGGCTGTCGAAAAGTTGAATGTGAACAGCGATGCGACAATTTCCAACCTCAACCTGCGCAAGGATTTGACGGTGGTCGGAGCGACCAAATTGCAAGGACTTGTCACTGTCAGTCAGCTGATGACCATCAATAATAACCTGAGCGTATCGGGCACATTGGCAGTCGGCGGAGCGTTATCGGTCAAAACCCTGCAAGTAGGCAGTTTTCAAACGACTGGCAATTTGACATTCGGCGGACATATTATTACCCAGGGGTCGGTGCCGACGGTGACAGCCGGCGGCGCACTTGGTAGTAACGGAACGGTATCAGGCAGTGGCAATGATTCCAGCGGGACTATTGCAGCGAACGTTGGTGTCGGCGCAGTCGGCGGCGTACTGGCGAATGTCGGCTTTCGTACGCCGTTTGGTGCGACGCCTCATATTGTAGTCACGGCGATTGGCCGGTCAGTACCCGATTTTTACATCAATCGCAATTCTCAGGGATTTAGTATCGTGTCGCCGACCGGACTGAGTCCTGGCGGGTACGCATTTGATTATGTCGTGATGCAGTAATGTAGAGCGGCTTCGCCTTATAAGACAAACCTACGGTTTTTCTCATCGCGCCGGACGCCGGAATGAATCCGGCCGTTCGGGCTGCTCTTTTCCCTTCGTCACATGTTGACGAATAACATGACTTCGTTGTCACGGACGGTGACGATGCCGCTTTGGATCGGAAAGACGACGGGATCCTTGGCAGTCTCGATAGTAATTTCGCAGGGCTTCAGAACCGAGAAAAAGTCAGCATGACCAGGTAATATATCGAAGGGTCCGACCTTATTGACAGCAGATATAACCTCTGCTGGTCCTTCGTAATACACTTGAAACGGTGCCCGCGCGATGACATTCAGCAGCGGGGTATCACTCATGTTTTTTCTCTTCAGGTTTTTGTTCGGCCGTGGCTTCCGGTGCAGCTTCTGGCTTTGGCACTTCTTTTTCTTCCTCTTTCTTTGGCTCGTCGCGGCCTTCCAGAATCGCCTCGATACCACTGAGTGTCTGTTCCAGCGTGAAGTATTCACCTGGTTTGCCCGTCAAATGTTCGGCAACCGCGAAATCCTGCGAAAAGTATTGAATGAGTTTTTTGGCGTTTTGGTAGTCGGAACGGTCGGCAGGAGACAGTTCGTTTTCACCAACGATCGCGATGATGTTTTTCAATGAGTCGTACTTTTGAATGATCGCTTGCACGCGTCCGGCTAATTGGTAGTGTCGTTCACCAACGATCTGTGGGGTAAGCAGCGACGAGGTAGTCTTGAGCAAGTCAACTGCCGGACGGATGCCACTTTCGGCGACGACACGGGATAAGACGAGGACAGAATCCATTTGTTGCGAAATCGCCTGTACGGCCGGGTCGGACAAATCGTCTGCTGGGATATAGACGGCTTGGACAGAGGTAATCGTACCGTGTTCCGTACTGGCCAAACGGTCTTGCAGGCGTCGCAGTTCAGAGAACACAAGCGGTGAATAGCCACCTTCTGACGGTACTAATCCCATGTTGGTCGACAGTTCGGTCAATGCCTGAACGTGACGGTAGATATTGTCGACGAAAAACAGAATATCGCGACCCTCTTCGTCGCGGAAATATTCGGCGGCAGTTGCTGCAGCTGGCGCGACCATCGAACGGATGGCCGGCGTGCTGTCCATCTGGCCAAAGAACATGACTGTGTTTTTCAACACGTCGGTGTCCTTCAAGGTCTCATATAATTCGTTACCTTCACGAATACGCTCACCGACACCGCAGTAAATAGACATGCTTTTTTCGTCTTTGGCGACGTTGTGAATCATCTCGGTTGTCAGGACGGTCTTGCCGACACCGGCACCACCGACAATACCGATTTTACGGCCTTTGACGAAGGGTGTTAAAAAGTCGATGACCTTTAGTCCGGTTTGCAACAGCTCTAACTTCTCACTGTTACGATAGCTTTTGGTGCCGGTCGGTTCGGTGATCGAACGGCGATTTGTGTTGACGGGTTCGCCTTGGTCAAGCGGCTCACCAAGGGCATTAAAGACGCGGCCAGCAGTATCCGGACCGACCGGAACGGTTACTTTTTGGTGGCTGCGGCTGACTTTTTGACCGCATTGCAGCCCCTGGACATTCGTCAGGTTCAAACAAACGGCAGTGTTGGCGCGAAAGAAATTGACTTCCAAAAAGACATTCTCCATACCTTCCACGAGCAACAGTTCACGTGCGTCCGGCCTTTCGCCGGTGATTCGCACTTCGACAGTCAGTCCGCGAAGACTTGTGATGACACC
>CAYIQY010000037.1:2616-8364 GCA_964365665.1 uncultured Candidatus Saccharibacteria bacterium
GGTACTCATTGGGCTGCCTTTCGTGAGCGCTGTTTTTTCTTGAGGCTGACCATAACTTCGCGCATGCGCCGGTCACTTTCGCCGCGTTTGGCACGGTGAAATTCCAACATATACCCATCTAACAATTCGCCGGCACGTTTTTTGGCGACGGCCATCGCGTTAAAGCGGCTGGCAGCCTGCGCCAAACTAGATTCCAGGATACTTTGACTCAGTGCCAGATGCATCATAGTGATTTCCATCTGGTCGGCGATTTCATCAAGCGACGGTTCGAAAATAGTGTCATCATTCGTCATCGTATCTTGGTCGGCATCCTCACTCATTTGTTTCATAGTTGATGCCAGGTCAATTGATTTAATGACTTGTTCACTGAGCGAAATGTATTCTTCGTAGTACACGATTATCTGGGCATAGGATGCGACTGCGTTGATGACAGGTGCGACGTTAATATAATGGTCGGATTCTGGAACCTTGAAAGCCCGTACGTATGGGATACCGCGCTGATGCAGTTGCGAGGCGCCATGTGATCCTAGCACTACGACATCAGTCGTTTTGGGGTCATAATCCTGTGCCATGGTCTCAATCAGACGCTGGTCGATGTCACCGCTCAGGCCACCTTCAGCCGAGATAACAATAAAGACCTTTTTGTTATTTTCACCGATATTCCGGTTAGTGATTTGCGAAGACGGATCCGCGCGGAGCGAACTGTAGCGTTGCCATAGCAGGTGGAAAAATTGGTTGGACAGCGCTGTCTTGTTTTTGACTTTGGCTACCTGAGTACTCGCCAGGCTTTCGAACACCGATGTAAGATCACGCACGGTGCCGATCTGAACGGCTTCTTTTTCAATCGCGCCAGGCTTACGCATGTGCCTTCTCTTTCTCTTTTTCCTTGTTTTTGTCCTTTTTGCCATCGGCAGGTTCGCTAGGTTTTTCTTCGGCCGGCGGAGTGGCAGGGACAGGCGGAGTAACGGTAAATTTCTTTAATAACTCGGCCTCGATCCGGTCATAATCAGCGTCCTCTTTAGCCTCTTTGCTTGCCTCAAGGACAGCACCCTTGAGCCCGGGTATATCAAGTTCGGCCTCGCCACCGCTCAACAGGACGGTCTCGAGTAATAATTGCTGTTCAGGCAGTGAGCGCAGTTCTTCGGGAGGCTGTTGCAGTATGTCATTAACGTACTTGCCGACCCTGAGGTCAATACGCGTTTCTTTGGATAGCTGGCTGCTAAAGTGCGAGAATTCCTCGGCTTGTTTGTAGCGCGCCAAGGTTTTGAACAACGTACCAGACAATCGCTTGCGTCGTCCTGTTTGGGCATTACCACCGACACGGGACACTGACAGACCGGCGTTCACGGCCGGGCGTTTGCCGGTGCGGAAGATACCAAGGTCAAAGATAATCTGACCGTCGGTAATGGACATGATACTGGTCGATAGATAAGCCGTGATGTCGTCATTTGGCGTCAGTACAACCGGTAGGGATGTCAGCGATTTGCCGCTGGACAGCAGTTTGCCAGCGCGTTCCAGCAGACTGGAGTGGGCATAGAAAATATCGCCTGGATACGAATCGCGGCCAGGATCGACTTCTTGCAGCAATGACAATTGGCGGTACGCTTCGGCGTGCGACGACAAATCGTCATAAATAATAATCACGTTTTCACCGGCATACCATAGATTTTCCGCCATGGCGCAGGCGGCGTAGGGTGCCAGATATGACTGAGTAAGAGAGTCAAAAATATCTGCCTGAACGACAATCGTATGATCCATAGCACCGGAATCGCGCAGGCCGGAAAGTAATTTCTCGACGTCGGCTTTGCGTTTGCCGATCAGCACAAAGACAACGATCTGGCCACTGTCAGATTGATTGGCACTCAGCTGGCTCAGGAACGTACTTTTACCTGATTTGCTATCGCCCAAAATCGCAATACGTTGACCCAAAACGACTGGGAAAAAGCTATCGACGGCCGTCACGCCGCTTGCTAGCTGCTCGTTTAGCGGACTCCTGGCCATAATACCTGGTGCCGGGTTGAAAATACCTGATGTCTCGGCTGTTTTGATTGCGCCCTTGCCGTCAAGTGGTACGCCCATCGGCGTAAGAACACGGCCGATCAGTTCACGTCCGACGGGTACCTGCAGCAAGCTGCTTTCAACAACGGCCAGTGTCCCGACTGCCATTTGTTCGGTGTCGACATTAAACAAAATTACCTTGTCACCGTAGGCTTCACGAACATAGCCGTGTTGACCATCCTCGAACAGAACCGACGCACCAAGTGGCACGCCTTCCAGACCCTTTACCTCGATGATAAAGCTATTAACGGCTACGACTTCACCTGTCAGGTTGTCGGCTTCGACGAGCCGTTGAAAACTGGCATTATCAAACACGACGCAATACCTCTGGGAATTTGTCGCCGGCCGCTAATATCTGCCGACGGAATGACCAGTCAAACACACGGCTGCCTGCACGGACGACCATGCCGCCAAGCAGGGCACGGTTAAATCCGAAATTGACTAATACGTCGGGTGAAATCTCTTTCCGGCACCAACCAACGAGCAATGCTTTGATACCATTTGATGGCTGAGCAGCGAGCGTGATCGTGATAATTTTTGCGTTTCGCTGCGAATCTTCAAGGGCGGCAATCAGTGCTTCAAGCTTTTCCTCGCTTGCGCCGTATTCATGAATCAGAGTCGTCGCTGCTTCGGATGTGACTGGTGGGGGAGCATTCGTTTTTGCACCGGCCTTTTTCTTAACCGATTCGTGCGTCAGCCATTTCAAACATTCATGCAGTTCGACAATCACGCTGCCTAAATCCTGTTGGGATGATATGCTATCAGGCAGTTTAAACTTCATCACGCAGCTCCTTGATCAGCTCTTGCTTGTGTTCGTCCAATTGCTTGATCAGGTAGGTACTTTGGGCGCCAAGATCAACATCGTGCCCAAGTGTCTCGATCAAAAACGACGTCACACTTCCTGCCAGCTTCGTATCAATAGCGGCCTGCAGACGATCTTTTTCACTGTTCATAATATCCGATAGAGCCGTCTCCATTTCTTTACGTCGCTGAATCATTAGCAGTTCCGTGTCAGCTTGGTGTTCGGCAACATATTTAGCAGCGCTGCCGATGATTTCCTCGGTTTCTTTGCGTAATCCTTCCAGGCTTTCTTGGTAGCGATTCATTTCCGTATCAATGATTTCATCGCCTACCTGCTTCAACTTCCCGCTGACGCTATCGGATGTATCTTTCAAATCGAACTGCAACTCGCCGGCAGCATGTTCCAATATCGCCTTAAATGTCGCTTCGGCATTATGGAGCAATCGATCGCGCGCTGCTTTGGACAAAGTCGGTGCTTCTGTTGTCGATGCTGATGGATGGCCATGTCGTTTCGACCAAAAATGGGTATACGCGTAGTGTGCGGCAAAGGCAACGGCCACACCGGCTAAAAAGACATTTACGTACACGAACAGTTGTAACATTAACCCACCATTATCATTCATAATTTCGTTAACACCAGATAAATAGCAATCAGCCCGACCATCAGAATTGCCAGCACGAGTGTTGATAGCTGAATCAGATCACGATAAACCGCTGATTGTGCCATTGGGTTGCGGCCGATCGAGATAATACTGCTGTGTATCATAGTATAAATGATACTGACTACGACGATCAACATAATCAGGAAGATACCGCCACTGATCAAAATCGGCAGGCTGTCGACTTTTTTGCCAGCAATACCGTTGGCAACGTTCTGAATAGCTGTCGGAATAATCGTTTTGTCTGGTTCTCGGAAGAAATATGCGACGTTCACCAGCACCGGCACCGTAGTCACGGTGACTGATTTTTCTTCGCCATTTTTGGTTTTGTAGGTTTGTTTGCTGCCACCTTTGGCATCGCCTTGTGTCATGCCAATGATTCGAATGTTATCAGTGGCTTTCATGCCGACACCGGCAATCGGTGATGCGGTAATCGGGTCGCCTTGTACGATCTCGCCGTTGATGTCCGACACCAGCACTGCTGCGGTACCGCTGCTAGCAACTTGGACTTGTGTGCCTTTGGTGCCGCTAATCGATAATAGGGCGCTTTCGGCGTTGATCGCTACCCCAAAGATATTATCTGCGTTGTCGATTGTGGAGGTGGTGATTTCATCAGAGGTACTTTTGAGCAGACTGACAATTGAACCGAGTGGAATATCCTTGGTCGTCGTGTAGCTTTGCGATATTGACGTCACAGCCGTGACTGAGGTGGCTAGCCATATGGTCACGAGTACGCTAACGGACAGCAGTGCAGGGACAATGCGCCATAGCCCGATGTTTTTCCCCATACGTTTCGCCCCTGTGTATATTGCCATTGATTCCCTTTATGCCTAATTATATAGGACAACCTCACTTTTCACACCACCCACCTTCCATCTGACCGTCTTCTGTCTGTTTTTCCTGTCTCAAGGTAGCCATAGCTACCTTTCATCAGGAGAAAACATCCATAAATTCGGCCAGGCTGGACGCTGGCAAGGTGCAAAAGTGAGGTTGTCCTATATTTACCAAAAGAGGCGGGTTAGGGGTATCACTATCGTATCCGTTTTGCGCGCTTGACGAACCACCCCTATATTGGGTACAATTACCTCTGCTATTCCGGCGTAGCTCAGCGGTAGAGCATTCGACTGTTAATCGAATGGCCACTGGTTCGAATCCAGTCGCCGGAGCCATGAAAAAAGTCAGATCATTTGGTCTGGCTATTTTCATACCCCGACTTCTGGATCTGAGCTGGTGGATAGCAGTTCTGCTGGTAATACTGCTACTGAACTCTTTTGATTATGTAGGTGAATCCACCAGCAACAAGTAGCGTTTGAACTAACATCTCTGGTTGAATAAGCAAGAATATATGGGCGCTCAGAAGCTCGGGCTTCATATAGATTATTCCTTCGAGGTTACCTGGACTAGGCGCGGCAGCGGCAAGATGGGTAAGGACAAATAAGAAGGCGAAGATTAGGATAGATGATTTCCAAAAAGGCATTTTCCGTAAGGTTGAGACAAACGGCAATATTACCAAAGCTATTAATAGGCTTCGGAGAAACAATATGGGAAACTGCCATGCCATAACATGTGACCACTGCTCGGGAGATGATTCACTACGCAAGTAAAGAGTGAACACGGCATTGTCACCGACATAAAATTGATTTGTAATGAGCGCATATGCAAGTGCGCCTACTGCTAAGTAGGAGAAAGCATAAATAAGAGTCATGCCTGTAACGAGTTTTATAGCGTGCCTTCCATTACTCATGCTCCTTAGTATACAACAGAGAGTTAAGTTTCGAGATCGGCATGCTGAGTCAAGCATAAACACTATGCACGGCAGAGTATTTTTTGCTTTTGTGAGATAATGAAACCATGAAAGAAATACAATTTCGGGTTGGGATAAATGCCAGTAGAGAAAAGGTCTGGGATACTTTGTGGCAAGACGAAACATTTCGGCAGTGGGCAGGTATCATCGACCCGGGAACACACATGGTAGGGGAATTGGTCGAGGGTAACGAAGTACAGTTCATTTCTGCAAACGGGTACGGTGTCACAAGTTTGATCGAGAAGCTCATAGCAGGCGAATTTTTGCTGCTCAGACACAGCGCAGACACGCAGGACGAAGGAAAACGGGAGCGTGAAAATGAGTGGACGGGCGGTGCGGAAAGTTACTCATTAACAGAGAAAGACGGCGTTACGACTTTAACCGCGGCATTTGATGTTCCGCCAGAACAGGAAGAATATTTTAAGG
>CAYIQY010000038.1:0-7799 GCA_964365665.1 uncultured Candidatus Saccharibacteria bacterium
GATCATCGAAACAATGCGTTCGCTGTTGACCAACGGCACCATCGGAGACAGTGCCTGGATCGCTATCACCTGGTGCGTAGCACTATTAGTCGGATCGTACGTAATGGCACTCCGGGTTTACAAAACTAAAACTATATAGTGTTCGCACGCCCATTAAAAGCAAAAGGCTCCACATCATCGACGCAGAACCGGTTGCTCTTGCGGATATAGTGGAGCCGACGAGGCTTACATTGCCTCTTGGCGTCGAAATGCGATCCTGCGCGCCTCAGCCTGTTCTGCGTCGGAACGTTCCTTCTGGAATTCCATGCCACGGGTGAAGCCATCCTCGAACGAACCTTGCGATCCTGTCGCAAGATGGAGCGCAACGCGTTCGATGGTTGCGTCCGGAACGTCGTTGAAATCCGACAAGGAACGAAGGAACTTCACAATTCCTGCGGCATCGTCACTAATCTCCTTCGCGCGTACTTCACCGAAACCGCGGAGACTGCTCATCCACGACTTGTGCGGCAGTTCGGGAAGAGGTGGAAAGTTACTATCCCTCATGACAAACCTCTCATAGCTTTTATGTGATTTCTCACATTCGGATTGTACATTTCGAACTGCAGATACAATACCATCAAATTGAATAAATCCGAAGCATAACCAAGAAAAAACACCCACTGATGTGAGTGTTTTTTCTTGGTAGCAGCGACAGGGAATGATCCTGTGACCTCGAGCTTATGAGTCTCGCGCTCTAACCAACTGAGCTACGCTGCCGCGTCGAACCAAGCTAAATACATTCAATTTCATCGCAAGCGATAAAAGTTTCATGTAACCGCTGGTTCTCCTTTCAAACCCACGAACAGCAAGCTTGGTTCGCGCGTTTGGGTAACAAACTCGAAAGTTCATCAAAGGCAAGCTCGATTGTAACAGATACGACGTGAGATTTCTACTCTGCGGCGTCGACAAGTTGGTCGTGGTGGCGACGAACAAAGGCTCGTAGCTCGCTGGTCGAACGAGGACGATTCCAGGTTGCGACGCTGATTGCGTGGAAAGCTTCCTCAAATTCAGCAGTTGCGTCAGTAGTGACAGTTGTCATGTGCGTTGGTTCCTTTTTTTTGTTTTCGTGATTGGCTGTATTTACAATAGCATAAGCTTTACAAAAAAGCAATAGTATTTTTACAAATTGCATCTATAATTTTGACCTCTAGGTAACACTTATGGTAAAATCAGGCCACAAAGGATCCAAATAAACAACAAAAAACATGGCAAGAATTCATTCGAAAAGCCTTTTCAGTTACGAAAGCCGCTCTCGGCGATGCCAGAGGGTAGTTTTCGCGACAAAGCGTATAGATTATATACGTTGCGAAGCGAAACTAGCCTATGGCGCGTCGAGGGTGGATTGCAGTAGAAAGGGGCTTTTTGAATGATTTCGGGTTTTGATACAACCAGCTCGTTCGCCATTATTCTCCTCTCTGCGGTTGTTCATGCCAGCTTTCAATTGAGTGTCAGCGTTCTCACCCTCCTCAGCGGCCATGCACTTGGTCGCAAAACCGGACATCAGCGGCTACTGCGACTAACGACCGGATTCATCCTTGGGGCTGCGGCCATGACAATCATGTTGCTTTCGACCTTCGCACTGGTTATCAGTTCCGTACTACCGACGACGACTCCACTAATAATGTGGGCGATCAGCTGCGGAGCGATTGTTGGCGTTGGTATCTCTGTCTGGTTATTCTATTACCGCGGCGACCGCGGAACATCACTCTGGATTCCCCGCAACTTTGCACAGTTTCTCGCCGAGCGATCAAAACACAGCAAAAGCACCGCCGAAACGTTCGGCCTGGGGCTGACGAGCGTATTCGCCGAAGCACTGTTCGTTTTTGCCCCAATCACGATTGCGGCTCTCGTTCTCGTCCGTCTGACACCGGACTTACAACTGCTCGGTATCTTGTTATATAGCGTCGTGTCGTTGCTACCACTCCTTTTCGTTGGACTATTAATCGGTGGCGGACACAAACTCAGCCACATTCAACGCTGGCGCGAATCCAACAAAGGCTTTTTGCAATTTGCTGCCGGTAGCGGCTTGTTAGTTCTAGGTGCATACGTCTATGTCGAGCGGGTGATCGTCACGACAGTCGTTGCCATGGGAGGTCAATAATGGGACTGGCCGTTGATGTCGTCAAACGGTCTGGCCGTCGCCCTAGCGAAGCCTTTAATCCCGACAAACTACTACGCAGTATCCAAGCGGCTTGTTTAAGTGTCCGCAGTCCCGAGGGCGAAGCCGAATCGACTGCCTCTAACGTCACCGGCGCTGTCATCCTATGGCTTGACACCAAACCTGCCGTCACCAGTCACGATATCCGACGACTTGCCGGTGCTCATCTGGAACGGTATCATCCCGAAGCCGCGTATCTGTATCAACATCATCGGATAATTATCTAAGGAGTCTATGGTGGCAAAACATAAATATGATTTTGACCTAATCGTAATCGGCAGCGGAGCCGGTGGTAGTGCAGCCGCAACAATTGCCGCACGCGAAGGTAAAAAAGTCGCCATTGTCGAGGCTGATACCTTTGGCGGTACCAGTCCTAACTGGGGTGACGTACCGATCAAATCCCTATTGCACGTCGCCCAACTATACGACGAAGCCCGTCAAGGCGCTCGATTTGGATTACGCAGCAGCACGATGAGCTATAATTACCCGTCACTTCGTGCCTGGAAAGAATTGGCTGTTCGGCGTACCGGTGCTGCAGGCAACCGCCGCTACTACGAAAATGAGGGCATCACAACTATACTTGGCGCCGCACACTTTTTGTCACCAAATGAAATCAGTGTTAACCGCCGTCACTATTCAGCCGCATCGTTTTTGATTGCGACCGGTGCCGACTGGAAATTGCCTGACATTCAAGGGTTAGAAGAAGTTCCCTACGCAACGCCACGCACAATCTTGGAAGTCATGCGGCCGCCAAAATCACTGTACATTATCGGCGGCGGAACGACCGGCATTGAACTGGCGCAACTCATGGCGATTTTTGGTACCAAAGTCTATATCGCCGACATCGCATCTCGCCTGCTGCCAAGTTATGACAGTGAGGCAGGGGAGTTATTGGAGAAGTTGTTACACGATCAAAAAGGCGTGACTGTCCTCACCCAAACCCGTACCCTGGCCATCGACAAAGAAAATATTGCCCGGCGTGTCACCTACACCCGTGGCGGCCACGAACATTCCCTGCGTGTTGACGAAGTCTTGATCGCTGCTGGCCGTACGCCGAATGTCGATCTGGGGCTAGAAAATGCTGGTGTCGAATACACCGCCAAAGGTATTACTGTGAACGATCAATTGCAAACCACCGCCAAACATATCTATGCCGCCGGCGATGTACTCGGCCGTGACAGCCACACGCATACCGCACTGTTAGAAAGCCGGGTTGCTGCCAGTAATCTGCTATCCAAAAACAAGCTAATCCCCGATTACACCGCAACTCCGCGCGTTGTCTTTACCCACCCGAGCATTGCATCAGTCGGCCTGACCGAAGACGATTGTTTGCGTCGTGATTTGAATATCCGCAAGGCAGTTGCACCGCTGAATATTATCGCCCGCAGCAACACCAGTGATTTTCGTGATGGATTCGTCAAACTGATCGCCGACAAAAAAGGCGTGCTGCTAGGCGCAACGATTATGGCACCCAATGCCGGCGAGATGATTCACGAACTAGCTTTGGCTATCAAATACGGCCACACTGTAAACCAGATCGCGGCCACGCCACACGCCTTTTTGACTTGGAGCGAGGCAATTCGGGTTGCTGCCGGCAAACTGAGCTAATTTCCCTTAAGACTTTAGGATTTCTTGGAATTATAGGTAATTTAGGCGTATTATGAGCCCATGACTGAGTTTCACCACGACAAGACGCCGAATAAACGACCCCTTCGCACGTATGCTGTGATTGCGGCTACTTCACTTGCCCTTTTAGCCAGCTCTGAGAAAGCAGAAGCTGCGCCGCACATCCAGCCAGCTACCCCCCTATCAAAGAATTCTATCGAAGCCACTCACGCAATACCAAAGACTGAACTAGATCTAACCGAACAGCTTTCTCTTTTGGCACGCAAAAAAGTTATAAATTGCCTTGTCGAGCGATGCGTTGCTTTGACATTCGACGACGGCCCGGGTGCACACACAGAGGAACTGCTAGATATACTAAAAGACCGCGATGTTGATGCGACATTCTTCGTCCTGGGGTCGCTAGCCGAAGGACATCCAGATACTATCAAGCGCATGCATGACGAGGGGCATCAGGTTGGCGGACATAGTTGGAATCACCAATACTTGCCCGGCCTCTCACCTCAGGCTGCCGCAGATGATGCGAATAGAACTCACGAGGTAATTACTCGCTTTACTGGCGAAAAACCAACGGTAATGCGACCGCCTTACGGTGCCATCAATCCTGGCATTACGGCCGCGATCAATTTACCGCAAATGCTATGGTCTATTGATCCCCAGGATTGGAAAAACCAGAGCACTCCGTATATCTCAAGTCATGTTATCAACAATGCGCATCCAGGAGCAGTCGCTCTCATGCATGATATATACGAAACAACGGTTGATGCAGTCCCGGATATTATTGACGGTTTGAGAAACCGGGGCTATACACTTGTTACGATCGAAACACTTTTTGGCGGTAATCCTCCGACGGGAATTTATCGCGAACAAAGCGACGGCCCTCCTCGAACCCCCGACACTCTACCATTAACTGAATAAGCTGTTACCTATTTCACTGATATATATCGTATGTCTGTCATAAATGGGTATATGCCGGAAATATGTCCGGTTGTACATTGTGCCTTAGGGCACCTATGTGAGAGAGAGGCCTATGAGCGACCGCGACCTCATTGCTGACACGATGGTAAAGGTAGTCGCTGTACCGGTACGTCGAGTCAATCGACAACGCCGATTCCGCAAAGGATCCGATCCTTACTTCGACGGCCCAATGCCAATATCGAAGTTCAAAGAGATCGAGAAGTACGTGAAGGTGAACTACCCCCTTGTTGATTGTGTCCGGCAAAGTGGCTTGGCAGGGTTATTGTTAACATTAACTCACCCGTCATTCCCATCTGCCTGCTTTCCAACAGGGGGTCATTACGACGACTTTGTGCTTTGCATCGAGCAGATGTTCCAAGCAAGAACGGTAGTACTTGAACCGCATGATGCTGGATAGGCGAGCCAGCCGTGTGGTCGTAACGTAGCCCGTGGGGAGGCAACGACGCTTCCCCGCGGCACTGCGTCTTCTCTCTCACAATCCCTCTACTCTATTTGACTTTATTACGATAATTTGATATAATATTGCTAACTTAGACATCCGTCTGGTTGTACCAGCACTACTATGTGCATGAATTAGGGAGAAGCGTGGATTACGTACGCGTGTTCGTGCAGCCCTGGGACAAGTACCCGGAGGATAGACTACCACTAGGAAGAGTGGTCACATCGGATTTTCTCTGGGTTAGCGTTTTCATCCCCCGGGGGATGGATTTCATCAGGGAAATCACTGATCGAACCAACAGCAAAGAAGAAGGATGGATCGGCACCTGCTTGACAGCTATACGGGGCATCGACGAGGACGGCCACGAGGCTTACATCGTCGATTGCGATCCGAATCACCACTCCTCGGTCCTTGGTGTCGCCCGTCAGATCGAGGCAATTGCCGTAGAGATGGGTGGCACGCTGCTGACGCGGTGAGACTAGCGCCGTCATGGTGCTCGTCTCGCCGCGAAAGCGGTTCACCTTCTCCCCCTCTTTTTCACCCTAACGGGTGTTTTTATTTTATAGAGTATACTTCGGGATATTGTTACCAGCTTGCGATTGCCACACGCTTCCAAGTATTCGTACCTGTGCAAATATAGATATAATTCTGGTCGAATGCAATTTGTCCGGCTGTACCAGACGCGGCAGCCGACGCTGGTGGTGATTCAGCCCTATATCCGACCGGAATACCGTTAACCTGAATAGAGCCCAATCCCTTAGGGACTATATTAATGCCAATATGATCCGAGGGGCCTCTGGCAACAAGTTGAGGCCAGCTACCACTATCGCCTTCTTGGATATTTATATAATTTGCATCATCCCCTAGCGCTCCGAACCGGCCAGGATCACCGATAGTGACGAATGGTACCTCAACATCGGTGTAATGACCGAGGCTTGCGCAGTTGACTCTGCCTGCGAACGTCACGCGGTACGGTACGGCCGAACCGGCAACGAAATCAGCCGAGAAATCATGGAACTCAAGGGCACCAAAACCACGCAGTGAGGCAACCGCTCCGATATTAATATCCGTATGCCCGACAGCCCCCGGATTGGTTGCCTCACCAAACCAAGAAATCAGTCCTTCGACACCGCTATTGTCCGTTCCATTCTCGCCGATTGTTACCGCTACCCCCGTGTTCGTTGCGCCGGGATTACAATTAAACCGCATAAACCATTGAACACCAGTAGCATTAACGTTATTACGGAAAATAACACCATTTTGATTCGCTTCCGCGCTGAAGCCAAAGTCGAGCGTATTATATGACCACGATGACTTGCCACCGGCAATAAGTGGATGGGATGCGTGGCTTTCAATAACGAAGCAGTTCGTATTATAGTCGGATGTAATCTGAAATTTTCCATATTCGGTCCAGGAGTATCGATTCTGCCCCAGAAAGCCAATGCAGCCGGTATTGATGAACCCAACGATTCTCACGTTTTCAACCACCGGATTTATCAAGTCACCAATCTGCAAACCAATTGAGTTTGCATTGCTATTATTCGTACCGTCAATAGTAAGCCCGCCAATGACGCCACCGCCACGGCCTGGGGCGCTTAGGCCGCTAGTAGGAACCGTAGAGTCCCAACATTGCAAACCGGAACCAGTACCACGGCAATCAATAGTAGTGACTCCTATGCCCTGACCCTTGAAGTATTGCCCGGCGTGAGCCAATACTTTAGAACTATCCAATCGGTAGGTACCGACACCGAACTCAATTATACCTCTGCTGGTACCGAGATCTGCAAGGGCAGCCGTAACGGCGGTATCGGAGGCTGATGCTCCCGTAGGGTCTGCGCCATAGTCATCAATAAAGAATGTTTTGCTGGATGCCGCTTTAATAACTAAGCGCGCAGCAGTCTGGTCGGTGCCTGCTGCAACTACCGCCGGTTTGCCACTAAGCGTTGCCCATGTCGGCGCCGTTTGGTTTAACTTGGTCTGGACGCTGTTTGCAAGTTTGGTTTCGGCAATTGTTCCGTCAGCTAAAAGTGCATTCGTAATGCTGCCATCGGCAATCTGCGTAGCACCAACCGCATCAGTAGCTATCTTGGCCGTAGTAATCGCGTTTGGAGCAATAGTATCCGATGTAACAACATTATCTTTGATAGTCCCATCTGTTTTGAGAGCCTGAGAGAGGTATTCATTAAGAATATCACCCCAATTGCCATTGTCTCCACCGGGGGTGGGGAGACGTGCCATTATTTACCGCTCGTCATATTGATTTAAATTATACATTACGGTTACGGTTGTGTACATTGAGGGTAGTTAGGATTGGAACCAATTAACAGGGTCGACAACAAAATAGAGATTGGCATAAAAGCCAATCTCTATTTTGTTTTATAAACTTGGTTGCGGGGGCAGGATTCGAACCTGCGACCTGTTGGTTATGAGCCAACCGAGCTGACCGGACTGCTCCACCCCGCGGCATACTTGAAGAAGTATAGCAGTTTATCTGTTATTTTGCAAGTTAGGGGTTGGTATTCTGGCGATTGCCACCGAACAAAAAATTCAGCCATTGTTGCA
>CAYIQY010000039.1:0-7379 GCA_964365665.1 uncultured Candidatus Saccharibacteria bacterium
GCTCGACAAATACCTTCATGACGAAGACAGTTCGTATGTGAGTGTCAAAACGACATACGAGGCAAGCCGTATACGTGATGAAATAGCGGAATCAAGTCTTGGTGACTTATTACTCAAGGACGGTGAGTTACTGCTGACACAGGATGATCCTAATTTGAATGTACGGGTCAATACGGGGAATGTTCGGACAGTTGGTACTGCCGGGCTAGCAATATGGGGCAGAGGTTGGGATTTTAGGGAGGGAGTTTGGCAGCGACAAATCGATTTGACTGTTCAGCATGGAAACGTGGACAGTGAAGATAATACTAGTATCGAGGTGGCGACAGAGGAATTATCAATAGAGGCATTTTCCTCTCAGGAGCATCCACTTATTTTTCGTAATGTTTCAGCATCCGCATACGCTGGTCGGGGTCTTGATTGGCGTAATCAAGTCTCACGCTCAGCCTCACGAAATGACATGATGACTTTTCTGTCGATTGTTCAGCGGCTTGAAGAATACGCGGTTACCACCGAATAACTCTAACTTGATGTGAGATGGTATAGGGCGATCCCTGCCGCTACACTGACGTTAAACGACTCTTTCTGTCCACTCATCGGGATTTCAATCAGATCATCGCAGACACTGCGCAGATCACTTGTTAAGCCTTCGACTTCCTCGCCGAGCAGCAATACGATTTTGGCCGGTGGTTGGTAGTCGGGGAGTCGTACTGCATGTTCGTCTTGTTCTAACCCTACGATTGTGTAGCCGTCCTGCCGCAACTGATCAAAATCGGGCGTTTCTTGGTATTCAAATGGCACCATTGTTTCGGCGCCAAGTGCGGTTTTGTGGATTTGACCAGTCAATTTTTCGGCAATGTGAGGCAAGCGGGTATCGTGATCGGTCTTTGGATACGGCGTATAGCCACTCAGGATAATTTTGGACACACCGAACCCCTCGGATGTACGGAATATCGACCCGACATTATGCGTCGAACGGATATTATGGACAATCACAATGATCTCGGACATGTCGCTATTGTACCATTCGCCATCTTCAGGTAAAGTTCTGTATACTCTAACTATGGCAGAGCAGTCAAAGAGCCCTCCGATATATGAGATTGCGGAGATTGATTTTGAAGATGGAAGAACGGGAACGCGATTGGCGGACTACAAGCATGCCTATAGCGGCGAAACAATTGCATTGTTTGATACAGCTGTGGTTGCGGAAAGCCCCGAAACGACAACGTTTACGACGACTCCTAGAGTCATCACTTCTACGGATTATGGACGATGGATATTGCGAGTATATGGTGAGAAAAGACGATTAAAGGAAGCAGATGATTTCGGTGAGATAAGGTTTACGACCGAAGGTAATAGCTTTTGGATCGCACATTTATTTCCTTTTGAGGTTGTTGAAGATGAGGGTATCCCAACTATTCGAGACCAAGAGCGAATAAAGGTTGAAATTGAGCTATCAAGAGTTCTCGAAAAATCGGATGAAGATGTGCCACCTAATTTTGATATGCGACTCGATACGAATCATGGTCAATTTGTTGCCCCTTTTGATACTGGCGAGTGGCACGATAGCTGGCATACTCGCTGGCGTTTTAATGAATTTAACCAGCTAGGTCGGCGTGCTACGGCTCAGGCTCTTCAGTATAGAACTGAGAGGTTAGGGCTTAGCTATTACGATATTTACGGTAATGATGGCCGCAATGATCCAGCTGGTGATGAGATAATAATGGTTGTTAACGACTACATTCCAAATGATAGAGAAGAACGTGAATGGATCGACATCGGCGAAGAACATTTTGGCGAAATATATGTACCCGTAGCTGGTATTACTAATAGGTATACGATGGCAGAACTGAGTATAAGGGGTTTGGGTATCGAAGATACCTCAGTTTAACCTTCTGAAAAAGCGTTGCTACTTGATGTAGACCCCCTATTAGAGGTATTATCATAAGCGACATGGCTTACGTAGTAGAAGAAGACACTCACGCCTTAGCTGAAGAGTCGCAAATTCAGAGGGGACGGCGAGACCACGAAGAAAAGTCGACCCAGTCGCGAGCAGCCATTTTGGGGCTGCCGTATCTTGATGCCCGTGAGTTCGAACAACAGCTAGATCTCGTCACGCAGGACAAGGGCATGCTGACCATAGAGGACATGCACAAATTCCGCATGGTACCTTTGCAAGAAGGGTCAGAATACGAACCGTACCGCTTTGGTGTCACGAGCAACACGCCGCAATCGGTTATCGAGAAGAAAAAGGTAGAATATTCCGACAAGGGTCGTGAAGCTCAACTCTTTTTGATCAGCGGTTCGGGCTATACGGTCTTGATGAACCGTTATGACCCGCCGAAAAAGGTCATTTACGACGACATCACGATTGCCAAAGAAGGTGACAGTACGACGATTGCGGCGGTCAGTAAGACGCTGAACTCGGTCGGATCCGACCAGATGCTGGATTATTTGATTGATCAAGCCGATTTATTAGGCGCCAGCGACATCCATGTCGAAAACCAGCGTAATTATATCCGTATTCGTATGCGTGTCGACGGTGCGCTGCACCCTGTTGCCGACATCAACAAGGACAAATACCGTATCTTGATGGGTGCGATCGCCAGCCGTGCCAATATCTCGTCAGCCGCCAAAACATCACAGTCCGGTCACATCCAAAAGGATATCCACCGCGACAGCGCTACCCACTTGTTGAATATTCGTATCGAGACCGTGCCGACCATGTATGGGCAGGACGCCGTGCTGCGTCTGTTCAACTTTGACGAATCGATGTTGAATTTGGACTTACTAGGCATTCCACCAAAAGAAATGGCCGAAATCCGGGAAATCACGCGCCATCCGCGCGGTATGATGTTGATGGTTGGTCCTACCGGTAGTGGTAAATCAACCACTTTGTATAGCGTGCTGAATGCACTCAATACGACTGCTCGCAAAATTTTGACACTCGAGGATCCGATCGAGTACGGTATCAGTGGTATTGCCCAGATTCCGATTGATACGACACATGGTCAGACATTTGCCGACGGACTGCGATCGGTTTTGCGTTTAGACCCTGATGTCGTGATGCTTGGTGAGATTCGTGACGTTGATACCGCCAAAACGGCGATTCAGGCGTCGATTACCGGTCACTTGGTACTCTCCTCGTTCCATGCTAACTCCACATCTGCGGCGTTTAGCCGTATGATCGGTATGATTGGCATCAATCCGATCTTTAGTTCGGCAATTCGTCTGTTGATCGCACAGCGGTTGGTTCGTAAGCTATACGATGCGTCCAAAGAAGAATACGAACCCGATGAGGCAACGAAGCGTTGGGTCAAAAAAACGCTAGAAGGTGTTTCCGCCGAACGGTTAGGCGGTATTGATCTGGATAATTTCAAACTATGGAAGCCAGCAGTGCATCCAGACGCACCCTTTGGCTTTAAGGGTCGTATAGTCATCATGGAGCAAATGGTCGTTAATACGCACATCCAGGCGTTCTTGCGTGGTGATATCGCCGACGCCAATCCCGAAGCGATTGAGGCCGAGGCCAAAAAGTCGGCTGACCTCATTACCTTGATGCAAGCAGGTACACTGGCTGCACTCCGCGGTGAAACGACTCTCGAAGAAGTTAACCGGGCTATCTAGTAGGAAATAGGCGATTTGCAGCGTCGCCGATAGCTGGAATATTAAACTGTTCTAGTTCGTTAGGGAGAATATATTGAAGAACTCGTGCAAGATGCTTCGTCATGTATATTGTAGGTGCCTGTTCGATAAGATCCGCAGCGACTATGGCTCCTTGTTCACTGTTGCAGTGACCCGTGACGAGGAAGGGTACGCCTTGTTTTACGCTTTCATCATCTCTCAGTGTGGCAAAAATCGCAAAGTCTCCTGGCTTGATTCCGTCAACGAGTATAGTTGTTGACTGCGCATGGTCTATAGTATTCGGAGCTGAAGCAGGTAGGGGTAGTATTAGTCTCTGTCGCTTGCCGACAATATCTAAACATCCATCGCCATCAACCGTATACACACTCTCAGGTTCGAAGTTAATCATTTACTGACAATATATCGTTAATCTTACTAATATACAAGTTCCTCGTTTAACCCTTTCAAAACCAACGAAACTGTGCTATAGTTTACAGTTGATTGTATTTATAAACGTGAAGCGAGAAAAATTATGAGTTTTGCACTAATCCAAAAGGTCAATGACGAACAGAAAAAAGCCAGCGTGGTTGACGCCCGCAGCGGTGATACTGTTCGCGTTCACCAGAAAATTAAAGAAGGCGCCAAAGAACGTATTCAGATCTTTGAAGGCGTCGTTATCCGTACTGATAACAAACAGTCGCACACGAGTCGTATCACTGTTCGCAAAATTGCAAGCGGTGTTGGTGTAGAAAAGAGCTTTTTGCTCCACAGCCCACTGGTTGAAAAAGTAGAAATCGTTCGCCGATCTAAAGTTCGCCGTAACTACCTGTCATTCCTCCGTAACCGTAGCGGCAAGAGTGCTCGTTTGAGCTCCGTTATGTTCGACCGCGAAGCTGTGAACGATGTTCATGATGAAGCTGCCGAAGCCGAAGAGCGCCGTCTGCACGAAGAGGCAAAAGTAGCAGCCGCAGAAAAGGCAGCAGAAAAAGCCGCTGAGAATGCCGAACTAGAGGCAAAGCAAGCCGAAGTCGAAGCCCGACACGAAGAAACAAAAGAATAGATCCTTCGAAAACAAGAAAACGCTCCAAAACGGAGCGTTTTTTAATATAAATTCTTCATGTAATTCTTGTGAACGGGGTGGTGTTGTAGCCACCCCGTTCACAGTAGGGAATAGTATTCCCTACGCGTCCCCTCTTGCCTTCACGGCCGCCCGGACTCCGAGAGTGTGAGCTTCCTCGACTGCCCGAAGACACTCGTTGACGGCGCCAACCCACCCGGACACCGAGTCTCCCGCTTTCGAGAACTTCTCGTGGAGAGTCTCATACGTCTCGGGAGATATGCGACCTCTTTCGCGCAGTTGTTGGATCATGACGTGCGCGTGTGCAGTTCCCACTGCACTCGGATATTGCTTTACTTCAGCTTGGCCGGGCATTGCGTTCCCTTCAGGTTGAAACAGGACTTATGTACGATAACATTTTAATAATGCCAAGTCAAAGAGGTATACTAGTAACAGTAATGATACTAGGAATTGACGAAGTGGGGCGTGGTCCGTGGGCAGGACCTTTGGTGATTGGAGCGGTTGTATTAAGCGGAGCAATCATTGAAGGACTGACGGATAGCAAAAAACTATCAAAGAAGCGCCGTGAGGAATTGGATCCTATTATCCGAAAGCAAGCTGTCGGATATGGACTGGGATGGGTGAGCGCTGCCGAGATCGATGAGATCGGGTTATCGGAAGCATTGAGACTGGCAACCAAGCGCGCCGTCGAGCAAGTGAAAGTACCGTATCACGAGATTATTATTGATGGGACGATCAATTTCCTAGACGGTACGACTAAAGGCCACTATGTGACGACGATGAAAAAAGCCGACCTATTAGTGCCGAGTGTTAGCGCGGCATCAATCATCGCCAAAGTTGCCCGTGATAATTACATGGCTGAACAAGATGCGGTACATGCTGGTTACAAATTCGCATCACATGTCGGTTATGGAACCGCCGTCCACCGTGCGGCGATTGAAAAGCTTGGTGTAACTCCACTGCACCGGCTATCCTTCGCACCCTTAACGAAGTATCAGACTACTGGAACCATTCCTGGTCAAGACGGCTTCGCTCCGGGTCTGATAAGAGCCTCGGCGTCTGATCAGACTCGGGCTGCAGATGTCTTGACTCATGAACAGTTCCAGCAGTCTGCTCCGACCACGAAACGTATTGGTGATGAGGCTGAGGATGAGGCGGCGAATTATTTGGTTCGCAATGGTCATGAAATTATTGAACGAAACTGGAAGACCAAATACTGCGAAATCGACATCGTATCCCATAAAGATGGAACCATATATTTCACGGAAGTTAAATATCGCAAAAAGCCCGATCAGGGTGGTGGGCTGGCCGCAATCACCAAAAAGAAATTGAATCAGATGAAATTCGCAGTAAAATTCTATGCACAGGTCCAAAAAAGTAAGGAAACAGATTTACTCCTGGCGGTTATTTCAATGACAGGTTCTCCGCCGGAAGTTGAAGAGTATCTAGAGATTGAGTAATGCTTGGACGACGGCGTCTTTGTCGCGTTCGATCAATTCGACGCGGCCTTCTATCTCGCTGATACCGATTGTAATCACTCGTGACAATGCGGGGATAGATTGTTTTGGTTCAAAGAATGATTTGTATTCTTCTAGTTGTTGACGTGTGACCAATGCACCAGCAGTGTAGCGGACATAATCATCATAACTTTTGTCGCCGCCAAAAGTCTCGTCCACCCAGTCCCAGTTATCACGAATCCATTGCCAGGCAGCGCTGCGGCTTTCACGGCCGCGGATGAGGTATACGAACCAGCGTGCGGCGTCTTGCGGACGGATGGTATCGGGATTTTTAATAGAATCAAGCAGCTGGGCAATCTTTTCGGGTACGCGTGTGCTCGTAATGCCGACGCTAATATCCTGGCGCAAATCACCTGATTGTGTATCCTGATACGCCTGGAGCAAATCATCAACGACTTTACTGTCACCGTATTTTGTCACAGATGCGATGACAAGACCTCGGAGTTCAGGATCAAGTTCTTCAAGTGGTGTGGTTTCGTATAGTTCCTTGGCTTTTGCAAGTGCCTCCGGAACCTCACCATAGAGTGTCAGACCGATGACGCTGCTACGAAGCTTCGTATCTTCTTCGGGTTCACCCTCCTTGGCTTCCCAGCCGAGTCGTTCGTATTGGTCATGCGCTAATTGTGCTGATAATTTTCGTAATTTTGTTTCGGCGTCAGGATTGTCTTCGACAAACTTGCGCAGTTCGCCTAGTGCCATCCCGATAATGTCCCAGACTTGTTCGAGTGTTTCTTTTTCGTATGCCTGGATCAGCGGCAGTAATTCTGCCGTTGGCATGACGCCTCCGCGGGTCAGCATCGTCGCCTCGTCAAGTAGTTGGACACGGCCTATAACATCGAGCGATCCATCGGCAACCTGGTTGATCAATGCTGAACGTGACAAATCGTCATAATGCGTGATGAAATGGGCACTGTCACTTCGGTTGAGTCGAATTGGACGAGTTGACGGGTAGGTAATTTGGGGATTATCGAGGAGCGTCGGGGCGCCATTATCGTCGGCATCAAGGGGGATCGGCCACTGCTTTTCGGACGGTTGGTGAGGCCCTACGAAGAATTGTTGCTGAGACAATGTCAGTTGCCCCTCATCACGGGTGACACTGACGACAGGGAAACCAGACTGTGAAATCCATGTGTTCATAATAGTATCGACTTTCTTGCCACTCG
>CAYIQY010000039.1:7389-7733 GCA_964365665.1 uncultured Candidatus Saccharibacteria bacterium
TCATTGCCAACGGTATTTTTGTAAGCATAGTCATCGAAATATCGCTTCAAACCGGCGCGAAAAGCATCGTTACCGACATATTGTTGGATCATGCGTAATAATCTTGCACCTTTGGCGTAGACGATCGCGCCGTCGAATAGCGTGCTGATTTCGTCTGGATGACCAACATCCACCTGTACTGGCTGAACACCATCGATAGCGTCACGGCGAAGTGCCATGATCACATCGCTGGTAGCGAAATCTAACCAAATATTCCATTCTGGATGGAGCGCGTCGACGGCAAGGTATTCCATGAGCGTCGCAAAACTTTCGTTGAGCCAAAGGTCATTCCACCATTTCATTGT
>CAYIQY010000040.1:0-7701 GCA_964365665.1 uncultured Candidatus Saccharibacteria bacterium
TTCGAAGAGCGAACGACTGTTGGTGTCATGCACATCATCAAACTGCACCACATGGTGTCAGACAAGATTCACGCTCGTTCAACTGGTCCATACACCATGGTCACTCAACAACCGCTGGGTGGTAAAGCCCAGAACGGTGGTCAGCGCTTTGGTGAGATGGAAGTCTGGGCACTTGAAGCATACGGTGCAGCCACAACGCTTCAGGAAATGCTGACGATCAAATCCGACGATGTTTATGGTCGTGCCAAAGCGTATGAATCAATCATCAAAGATGAACCAATCGTTGGTCCGAAATTACCAGAAAGCTTTAACGTCCTTGTTAAAGAGCTGCAAGGTCTTGGTCTGCGTGTCGACTTGCTTGACGAGACCGAAGACGGTGCCGAACTAGTGATTGATGCCGAAGAAGTCATCGCCGAAGCCGGTCCTGCTGACAAAACAGTTCCAGCTATCATCATTAACGATGACGACGAGGAAACAGTTCTTGACGAAGCAGATGACGTTGACCTAGAAGAAGACGGTCTGAGTATTCAGGATATCGATGAAATAGAAGAAATCAAGGAGGAGGTGTAATATGTCAAAAGTTATGGCTGGTACAGGTATCGCTGACTTTGACGCTGTGCGTCTCGCTGTCGCAAGTCCTGAGGACATGTTGAAGTGGAGCCACGGTGAAGTCACCAAACCTGAAACAATTAATTACCGTACACAAAAACCTGAGCGTGATGGTTTGTTCTGCGAACGTATCTTTGGCCCAGTCAAAGACATCAACCCGCACGACAATAAATTAAAGGGTGTTCGTTCACGCGAAGCCGCAGTCGACAAAAACGGCGAACTCGTTACCAAATCAATTGTCCGCCGCGAACGCATGGGTCATATCACCCTTGCGGCTCCGGTTGCGCACATTTGGTTTATGCGTGGTACGCCAAGTGCAATGTCACTACTGCTTGGTATCACTGTTCGTAACCTCGAACGCGTTGCCTACTTTGCAAGTTACATCGTTTTGAATGTTAACGAAGAAAAGCGTGAAAAGCTTCTTGCTGATCTCGAAGCAGAAACTGAAGCTGGTCGTGTTGCGATCAAAATGCGCTTTGAAAAAGAAGCTGGTGTTGATGGCGCTGATGTCAAAGAACTGGCTGCCGGTCAAACACGAGAAATCGAAGAGCTAAACGAAGCATACAATGTCAAAAAGGCTCAACTCGATAGCCTTGTCAAACGTTCATTGATGAACGAAACCGACTACCGTAATCTCCCTGAAGAATACGAAGAAATCGTCACTGTCGGCATGGGTGGCACAGCGCTCAAGGCACTTCTGGACGAAATTGTATTGCCAGAGCTCATCAAACAGCTGTCTGAGGAAGTCGCTGAGGCAAAAGGCCAACGTGAGAAGAAACTTCTGAAGCGCCTCAAGGTGCTTGAAGGTATGTATGCTGCTGGCATCAAGGCAAGCAGTCTGACACTGACTATTCTTCCTGTTATTCCTCCGGATCTTCGTCCAATGGTGCAGTTGACCGGTGGCCGATTCGCAACATCGGATCTTAACGACCTCTATCGTCGTGTGATCAACCGTAACAACCGCCTCAAGAAACTGATCGACCTCAATGCGCCGGAAGTTATCCGCCGCAACGAAATGCGTATGCTACAAGAAGCGGTTGACGCCTTGGTTGATAACAGCGCTGCCCGTGGTGGCCGTGCCGTGAACGCAACCGGTGGTCGTCGTCGCCTTAAATCAATCAGCGACATGCTGAAGGGTAAGCAAGGCCGATTCCGTCAGAACCTCTTGGGTAAACGTGTCGACTACTCTGGACGATCCGTCATTGTAGTTGGTCCAAAACTCAAGATCAACGAATGTGGTCTTCCAAAACAAATGGCATTGGAACTGTTCAAACCGTTTGTTATCAGTTGGCTGATTCGTGGTGAGCATGCGCACAATATCCGTAGCGCAACTCGTTTGATCGAGTCTGGCGATACGCTGGTGTGGGATGCATTGGACGCGGTCATTGATGGCAAGTATGTTCTATTGAACCGTGCACCGTCACTTCACCGTTTGTCGATTCAAGCATTTATGCCTCGGCTTGTCGAAGGCAAAGCTATCCAATTGCACCCATTGGTCGCAACCGGATTCAACGCTGACTACGACGGTGACCAGATGGCTGTTCACTTGCCACTCAGCAAAGAAGCGCAGCGTGAAGCTCGCGAGCTGATGTCTGCAACCAACAACTTGTTGAAACCTGCTGATGGTTCGCCGGTTCTTGCGATCCAACAGGACGTCGTACTCGGTAATTATTACCTGACATACGAAAAACCAAGTGCTCAAACTGCCACGACCAAGTCTTACAGCTCAGTCTATGAAGCTGAAATGGCTTATGATGCAAAAGTCATTCAATTGCAAACCCCAATCCGTGTTTTTGCTAAAGGTAAAATCCGCGAAACAACCCTAGGACGTGTGTTCTTTAACGAAATTCTGCCTGCAGACTTCGCGTATGACAACAACATCCAAAGCAAAAAGCAGTTGAAAAAGGTACTCGCCAAAATCTTTACGGATTATGGCGCTGAAGAAACTGCCAAGACTGCTGACCGCATGAAAGGCCTTGCCTTCCGCTTTGCGACTGTCGCCGCTGTATCTGCCGGTAAAGACGACTTCCCAACTATTCCTGAAATCAAAGACTTCATCGCCGATGGTGATGCCAAGACAACATTGATTTCTGAACAGTTTGACCAAGGTCTGATTACCGAAGAAGAGCGTTACAGCCTGACCGTTGCCGCATGGCGTAACATCGACCGCCGCGTCACCGATTTCCTGCAAGATCACCTCAAGACTATGGATACCAGTATCTCGGTCATGATCAGCTCTGGTGCCCGTGGTGATATTTCGCACATTCGTCTTGCCAGTGCCATGGTTGGTATCATGGTGGACGCCGCTAACCGCGAAATCGAGCTGCCAATCCGTTCCAGCTACAAGCAAGGTCTGTCGTCACTCGAATCATTTGTGGCCACCCGTGGTGCCCGCAAAGGTTTGATCGACACCGCGCTAAAGACTGCTGACTCGGGTTATTTGACTCGACGTTTGGTTGATGTGTCACAAGACGTCTTCACCGTTGACGACGAATCTGGTGATGACGATGGCTTTACCATCTACCGCTCTGAATCAGAAGACACGATGATCCAGTTCAGCAACCGTTTGAACGGTCGTTACACCGCCAAGGAAGTTCCTGGCCATATTGCGGCTGACACCTTGATTACTCGCGTAGTCGCTGATGCGATCGAAGCTGATGACAAAATCGACAGTGTCTCGATCCAATCCGTCCTTAGTACCAAAAACCTTCGTGGTATTCCACGCAAGAGCTACGGTATTGACATGGCAACTGGTAATTTGGTCGCCCAGGCCCAGCCTGTCGGTGTTATTGCCGCCCAGTCTGTCGGTGAACCCGGTACCCAGCTAACGCTCCGTACCTTCCACGCTGGTGGTGTCGCTGGTGGTGACATTACCCAGGGTCTGCCTCGTGTCGAAGAGTTGTTCGAAGCGCGTACACCAAAGGGTCAGGCGCACATTACCGAACTAACCGGTACTGTTGATACCTGGGAAGATGGCAAAAAGTACATCGTCCAGGTCACACCGGATGCCGGTCATGTCGAGCGAATTCCGCTGGACGGCCGCACTGTCAATGTCAAATCTGGCAGCAATGTCAAAGTTGGCGATGTTCTGGCTACTACTGAAGGCGAAGCGAAGCCGCTTGTCGCGCCATTTGACGGTGTCGTTGAAATCGCAGAAGACACAATCGTTCTGGCCGCCAACGCTGGTGCACCTGTCCGTTACGAAATCCCTGGCAACACTCAACTGGTTGTCAAGGCGAACGATCAGGTCAAAGCCGGCGATCGTCTGACGATTGGTTCACTCAACCTGCATGATTTGATGCGTCTGAAGGGTACTGAAGCCACTCAGCGCTACATCATCAACGAAGTGCTCCGCATTTACGCTGCACAGGGTCAAGACGTTGCTGACAAGCACCTCGAGATCATCGTGCGCCAGATGTTTAGCCGCGTACAAGTCGAAGATCCAGGTGAAAGTACCTTTGTAACCGGTGATATCGTGTCCAAGGCTGCAGTTGTTGACGCAAACGCGGAACTGGTTCAAGAAGGCCGCGAACTAGTGCGCTACACCCAGCTGCTCCTTGGTATCACCAAGGTCTCGATCTGGAGTGACAGCTGGCTATCTGCAGCATCGTTCCAGGACACGACTCGTGTGCTGATCAATGCAGCAACAAGTGGTCGTGCTGACCATCTGCATGGTCTGAAAGAGAACGTCATCATCGGTCGGAAAATCCCGGTCGGTACTGGCGCCGCCTCTTATCAAGCAATCCCTGAATCCAGTGACGAACTGGTGGAAGAGATCGCCGAAGACCTCAACCTGGCTGAATAACAGCTCACTCGGGTAAGTACAAAATAGACCCTCCGGCACGGAGGGTCTATTGCTGTATGAGTGGTTGCCGGTCTACAGTACGGTTGTGTACGCTTTAGTCGACTCATTATAACAGCTGAAGTCTTTGAACGCCTTTTTCAGCACGTCCGTTTTATATTCGGAACAAGATAGTAGCCCGTATGAGCCGATAAAGAACGTCCAGTCCTTCTCACCTTTGGCCCTGTAGTAGAGACCTTGGAATACTTTTGCCTCTGTCTGAATAGGATCTTCCTGATAGAGCGTTACATTCTCGTAGCCATCTGCCCCGGGACTTCCCATCGGTACGCCTAGGACAATGGTCTCAGTTGGGCTGTCTTCACCTTTTGTATATGCCGCAAAGAATTGGTCTAGCTCTTTGGCAGCTGCTTCGTAACTCGATTTATCGGCACAGCCCACACTTGTCACATGTTGTTTTATCGCAGTTGATGATGCATCAACGTGCCAGGCCATACAAAGAATATTGCTTGATTCGTATGATGCAAAAGAAATATATTTCAGGTCATTACTGAACCATTCGTTGATACCGGTGGTATCTTTTCCGGAACTGAGCGTCTTGAATTTATTCTTTTTAAAGAAGTCGGTCAGTGCAGTATAGTTGCTCGCAGCGTCCACAGAGGAACCTTTGTAACTTGTTCCGCTAGTTGTAGCGGGCAGGTTGGCATATTTGCGATCGCCAACTTTATAGGTGGGTACCGAGTATGCACCGAAACCATCAGCGGTCTTCCCGCCGAATCCGCTTGTCACAACGGCATCAACTACCGAACCGCTGAGGTCAGTAGTGACATCAGAGACGAGTGCTTTTGCTGAATCGAAATGAGTTGCCGACGCATAGCCTGTGTCATCATTGGCAACTTTCGGAGTAATATAATTCGGTATAACGAAATAGACAAAGGCTGCAACGGCAGCACCAATAACGACAAGTGCCAAAATCAGGAATACTATCAATTTTTTCTTTGACTTCTTCTTTTGTAAGGGTAATGGGGTATCCGGATGAGATTGTGTACGCAATTCAGCATCCTCGGCTAGCTCTGTCTTTTCAGGTTCATTATCCGGTGCGTTGGTTGCATCATTCATTGCGTGGCTCCTATTACTCCTAATATTGTGATCATTATTCGTTATGTATAATGTATCATCCTTATGCTTGAATTAACAAGCCTCCTTGCAATTATATTATGCTTATGTACAATTGGACGTATAGTAGACGGCAACATTGTATTAGGAGGGGTCAACGACTCATGGGATACGAAAATAATATAAAGACAAATAAATCCTTTGGATTAAAAACAGTATTTGCTGTGATCACCAGTCTCGCGATTACAGCAATGATCACCTTACTGGGAATTGGCATCAATACGACGCATGCCGCGACGGTCAAGCAAGTATCTACCGGTGCGGAAACCGCCTGTGCAGTAACAGATGGCAATGCGAAATGCTGGGGATCAAACCAATTTGGTCAGCTGGGCAACAACACGACAACAAACTCATCAACGCCAGTAGTAGTTATAAAAGATGCTGGTGTCATGGCTGGAAAGTTCGTCGAAAAGGTAAGTGTCGGAAAAACGCACGCGTGTGCACTTGCCGACGCACAGGTCTACTGTTGGGGCGACAATAGCCATGGCCAACTGGGTAATAACTCTACGACAAACTCTTCCAAACCTGTTGTTGCTTCGCTCAATCAAACTTTTAAAGCTGCTCAACCCTCAGTCTGTACATTGTGGTTTCTTGTGTGCTGGTCCTACAGCACGGCGATTCCAGAGCAACCTGTCAGCGCGCTTATTAACAAGGAAATAATTGATGTTTCAGCTGGTGAACACTTCACCTGCGCGCTCGCCAGCGATGGAACCGTTGCTTGCTGGGGCGAGGGAGATAATGGTCGTTTAGGTACGAATTCAACTACGGACAGCCTCTCGCCAAAAGCAATTTACAGTGCAGCAGGCTCGGCTTTTGCCGGCAAAAAGGGTGTCAAACTAGCCAAAGCAGCCGGAACAACGATGTGTGTCATTGCCGTAGAAGGTACCGCAACGACCGCGACTGGCAGTCCGTATTGTTGGGGTTATGGTATTGATGATGGCAGAAGTATACCAACAAATGGAACGAATACTGTCCCCTGTAGCAAAAACACTCCAACGAGCAAACCTGCAACTTCGGTAGTGACATATACTAATATATTTGAATCAAACAAACCCGTTAATGTGCCTGGTGCGACATTTGCATCGGTTGACGGCGCTGATTATATAACCGGTCTTTCGACGAACGGCCGCGCCTATTACTGGGGTATGTACGGGTTTATCGAAACGGCAACGATTTCGAACATTACCACTTGCGTCGTTAATCCTTGCACCTCCAGGGCTGGAACGATAGTAACTTTAGCGGGACTATCGCCATCGCAGAAAAAAGCCAAGGCTTCGAACACGGGAGGCGGTGACAAGAAAAAGAACTTGAATTCAAACAACACTGCTTTGAATAAAGCAGCACATACAGCTGGTACGGCAGCCGGCGGTAATACTGCATACGGTGGTACGTCATATGGTGCTTATTCGACTGCTGGCGGAAGTTACTATGGTATCGCCCAGCCAGGCGTTAGCTATTCGTCGGCGAATGTCGGTAATAACAATAATAACAACTCTTGTGGCAACCAAACCCACTACGGTTACACGAAAAGTGCCGTCTACACGCTCACGGGACAAAAAGTTGCCACTACCCCTCCAGCCTGGTCATCGACTCAAAGCGGACTCGGCACGGTATCCGGCAATGTCTTCAGCGGTTTGTTCTGTGCAACTGCAGGGACTGCCACTAACTGTGATACTCACGGTACCAGCGCTGACGAAGGACAGACAGGCAGCAACTATACGAAGCAGTGTACGACAACAGGCTTGATCTTTACTACGACAACCTGTACACCAGCTCCGACAGGTCCGCAGCAAGTTGTCTCAAACGGCTGGCTCGCTGGCAAATCGATAACTTCACTGAATACTGGCGCGAGCGGCTACACCTGCGCAATTGCCAATGGCGCAGTTGGCTGCTGGGGTATCAATACCAAGGGACAGCTAGGCAATGGCAGCACGACGAACAAGAATGTTCCAACGGCCGTTGGTTTATAAAAAGATAACTGATGCATAAGTAAACAATAATATACCTCGCATAACTTATAGCGAGGTATATTATTGGTAGTTGAATTAACAAGTCTCCTTGTAATTATATTATGCTTATGTACAATTGGACGTATAGTAGACGGCAACATTGTATTA
>CAYIQY010000041.1:0-7659 GCA_964365665.1 uncultured Candidatus Saccharibacteria bacterium
CCACCCGGTACAGATTGCTATCGAAAACATCGAGCGCGACTTCAATATGGGGACTATTGTTCGTAATGCGAATGCATTTAACGTCAGTAGTATACATATTGTCGGCCGGCGGCAATGGAATAAGCGGGGAGCGATGGTAACTGACCGGTACATGAATATTTACTATCACGCGACCGTCGCTGATTTTGCTCGGGCTGTCGCCGGACATCCGGTGATCGGCGTTGATAACATTGAGGGCAGCCAGCCACTTGCGAGCGTGTCACTGCCGCGGGATGCGGTACTGGTGTTTGGGAGTGAAGGGCCGGGCCTAAGCGATGACATGATTGCCGTGTGTCAGCAACTTGTCAGTATCGAGCAATTCGGGAGCACCCGATCGGTCAATGTTGGTGTCGCATCAGGGGTCGTATTGTACACATGGTTACAACAACACGTGTTGTAATTTCTGCAAATTATCAGAAAAACCATTGACGACTCTTCAAAAAAATGGGAAAATGGATGTAGGAAATAGAGGAGGGAGATTCTATGCCGAACATTCGTGGGGTGGTAAAACATTTACAGTATATACGCTCTAACTGGATAGTTATGGCAGGAGGATTCGTCCTTATCTTGGCTGCAGTAGTAACCGGCAGCTCAGTAATAAAATCTGGCAGCGACGCGATGGCAGCAAGCTACTACAATAGTAGCTATTATGGCAACAGTGGCTCAGGCACCAATTATAACAGTAGTTATTACGGTAACAATACCAACGCCAATAATTACAATAGCAACTATTATGGAAATAGTAGTTCAAACTATTATCCAAGTTCGAATTATAACCAGAATTATTACAACACAGCCAGCAACTATAATACTAACTATTACAACAAGGGATATAGTAGCACCTACAGTAGCTCATACCCTTACTACTACAACAGTAACTACTACAGCAGCGCATGTTACACCAATAGCTGTGGCGCCTATACAAATTATTATACTAACTATTACAAGTATTATTATAGTGGTTACTATCATAATACGCCGTGTTCTAGCAGCTGTGGTACATCTGCTAATGCTAACTATTCAAATTATAGTAACACCTACAGTAGCTCATACCCGTACTACTATAATAGTAACTATTACAAAACACCTTGCTACACAAATTCATGTGGTAGCCACACCAATTACTACACGAACTATTACAAGTACAATTACAATGGCTGGTACTACAATTCGCCACGACCGACATACACGCCTCATCCAACGTATTCTCCTCATCCGACATATTCGCCATCACCAACTCCAACACCGAATCCCCAGTATAGTTGTACTAGCTTGACTGCGGCTACTGTAGATATGCGCAAAATACGCTTTACAACCACTGCGAGCAGTAGCGGTGCCACGATTACGGGTTATCGTTACGCCTTTGGTGACGGTGCCGTTCAGGATGGTAGCAGTAGCATCGATCATACATACTCGCGATCAGGGACGTTCACTGCACAGGTGTGGGTTCGACTAAGCGTCAATGGTCAAGAACGATGGACAACCAGTAATGCTTGTACGCGAACAGTCACTGTCAACGTATCACCAAGTCCATGTCCATACGGGAATAGCTATAATCACAGCTGTTCGCCAACCCCAACTCCTACTCCTACACCAACAACGACTCCGTATCCAACTCATTCGCCATATCCAACATACTCACCATGCCCTAGTAGCGGTTACAACTATCACTGCTATTCGCCATCACCAAGCTAATCACCAACAACTACATACAATAATAAAAATAACAACGCCACAGCAACCGCCAACGCATATGCCAATGTAACAGTAAACCAATCTGGCACACCAACTCCGGTCGCAACGACCGCTTCAACGGTGACATATGCTGGATATGGCTCCCCAGCACCATCAGCTGACTACTCAGCGGCCGTTACCGAACTTCCAAAGACTGGTCCTGAGAATATGGTTGTCGGTGGTCTGGGAGCAGGTAGTGTTATCGTCGCCGGATCAATGTACGCTGCATCACGCCGCGACCTTCTCGACGCACTACTTAAGCGCTAACTGGTATCTGTTAAATAAAAATGCTACTATAGCCTAGTTATGAGTACACTCTCACCACTAGGCTATAAAGGCACTCGCGATTATTATCCCGAAGACAAAAGGGTACAGAATTATATTTTTGGAACTTGGAAAAAAGTCGTTGAACGGCATGGTTACCAAGAATATGGTGCGCCACTACTCGAACCACTTGAAGTTTACACCGCCAAGTCCGGTCAAGAACTAGCGAGTGAACAAACCTATAGTTTTGTCGATCGTGGAGACCGGGTCGTCGCAATCCGTCCTGAAATGACACCAAGTATCAGCCGCATGGTAGCCGCACGACGCCAAGAACTTGGTTATCCTGCGCGCCTCTACAGTATCGCTAACTTTATGCGTTACGAACGTCCGCAGCGCGGCCGAGAACGCGAGTTCTGGCAGTTAAACGCTGATATCTTTGGCGTTGACGGGGTGTTAGCGGATGCCGAGATTATCGGGTTGGCGTATGAGCTTATGACGGCTTTTGGTGCCAAGGATGACATGTATGTTGTTCGGGTCAATGACCGAAACCTCATCAATCATATGATGGCAAGTTATCTTGAATTAGATGCTGCTGGTTCACAGACGATGATCAAATTATTCGACCGCAAAGACAAAATTAGTATAGAAGATTTCATAACGCAGGCAACTGAAATTTTTGGTAATGACAAAGCCGAACAAGGTTTGAGCCGTATAAACCAACTGGTCGGTGCTAAATCCGTAGCTGATCTACCCCCTGAACTCCATGAGATAAGTGCCGTCAAAGAGTTGTCAAAGTTATTTGAACAGTTAAAGAAGGCCGGTGTTATGAACGCGCAGTTTGACGTGACGTTAATGCGAGGACTGGATTATTACACCGGTATGGTATTCGAGGTATTCGACCTACACCCAGACAATAATAGGGCTATGTTTGGTGGTGGTCGTTACGATGGGCTGGTCGGGCTGTTCGGCGCGGAACCAATTCCAACCGTTGGATTCGCACCAGGTTTGACGACAACCGAACTTTTCCTTCGTTCACACGATCTATTACCAGAGCTGCAATCAACTACCGAAGTAGGTGTTGTCGTTGTAGATGACAGCGTCTCAGCCGCACTTGACGTTGCACGTCAATTACGCAGTGAAGGCGTCAATGTTGAAGTTGATATCAGTGGTCGCAAACTTGATCGCCAAATCAAAGCAGTTATCAAAAAACAAATCCCATACATTATTTTTGTTGGCGCAGACGAAGTTCGCGATCAGCTGTATACATTCAAAGATACTACTACAACGAATGAGGAAAAATTGAGTATTGAACGCATCGTTAGTCGCGTCAAAGATCATCGGCATAAATTGGTTGATGAAGACGCAGAACTATTTGCTTAAATATTATAGTATTTCGTATTTCAGCGGACTATAATAGGAAGAGCCCAGAGGGGTAGAAATCCGACTCAGGAAAGGGAAAGATTATGACTCACAAGCGAACGGCGAGAGCTGCGTTGCTGGGTGTTCTTGCTACGGCAGTAGTCAGTGTATCAATCGGGCTGTCTAGTCCGGCATCAGCGACACAATGGTGTTATGAGCCTGGGCCAGCGTGTCTTGGTCATACACCAGGGGTTAACTACCCCGACGACTTCTCAGGAACGTCGCCGTTGTGGAATGGCAATGTCTACGACGAAATGCCTACCTATCAGCCTCCCTACGGAGGACAAGCCTGCTGTCATTGTGGCTGCTGACCGTGCAAGAACCGCTCGCGCCCCTGACGTCAAGAAATGGCGCGCAGGGGTGCGGGCATTACACATGAAAGCACAAGCACGACCCCTGTTATTTCTTTGTCTATTTCTTAAAATTAGGTATAATATAAGTACGCCATCACTACTACCTTGTAAGGAGGTGATTAAGGTGAGAAAAATGATTGCTCTCTTTATGGCAGCGATCGGCGTAACAGCGTTCCTTTCAGTCGCATCGGTAAGCGCAGCACCAACAGCGCAAGCCAACGGCGGACAGCTGGTCGAGATTGACTGGTACCGTGCGTGCGCCGACCAAGGTGGTCGTGATCCGCATCCCGGCTGGGGTCCGGACACTCTCTGCTGGGGCTGGCAAGGCGAGTTCGTGGCTAGTCCGTTCAACTACTGTGATCGAAATCTCAGGAGTGGGGCGGTGCTCGCAGGCGATAACCGCTGGTACTGCGATTGCTGGCCTCCGGACTGGCAACAGGGCTGGAATCAGCAGTGGGACTGGCAGCAGCCAGGATTCCGCGTCGACGTCAATGTCGGCTGGTGAGGAACGAGTGCTCGTCATCCGTGGCGGCACAAACCCGCGTTCCCGCTGCTTCGGCAGCGGGGCGCGGGCCTCTCAATGGAAGATAAGTTATTAACGCAAAAGATGTCGGCCAGGTGTCGCCATCTTTTGCATTTTCTGGTATAGTTGTTCGAGTATGAAAACCACCGTTAAACAACTATCTGACACCAAAGTCGTTCTGACTATAATCCTCGACAAACAAGAACTTGCTGATGCCGAGCAAGTTGCTCTGACGAAATTATCAAAGACCGTCAAAGCTCCTGGCTTTCGCGCCGGTAAAGTCCCGGCGAGCGTTGCCGCAAAACATGTTGATCCCAACGCTTTGACTCAGCAAACGCTTGACGATGCGCTATCCAAAGCCGTATCAAAAGCCTTTACTGAAGAAAATATCCAAGCCCTTGACCGGCCTCAAGTTGATATCAAAAAATTTGTTCCTGGCCAAGAACTGGAATTCGTCGCCGAAGCAGAAATTTTCCCAAAGGTAACACTTGGTGACTATAAGAAACTTGGTGTCAAAAAGACGGTAGGAGTAGTAAAACCTGCAGATGTTGATGATGTGATCGATCGCATGCGCCAAGGCTTTGCTGAACGCAAAGATGTCGAACGTGCCGCCAAAGACGGTGACGAAGTCGTCATTGATTTTGTTGGCAAGAAAGACGGTGTCGCATTCGAAGGCGGCACAGCAGAGGATTACAAGATAGTACTTGGATCAAACCAATTTATTCCTGGGTTCGAAGAAGGTGTTGTTGGTCACAAACCAGGCGAGCAGTTCGACCTAGATTTGTCGTTTCCGGCCGATTATCATGCGGCTGATCTTGCTAGTGCCAAAGTAACCTTCACGACCACCCTTAAGGCCATCAAAGATGTCGTCCTGCCTGAAGTAAATGATGAGCTGGCTGCCAAAGCTGGTCCATTCACAACCGTCGCCGAACTGAAAGCTGACATCAAGCGCGAACTGACCGTTGGTCGTGAACGCGAAGCACTGGATAAATTGAAGGATGAACTCGTCGGCAAACTCGTCGAAGTCAGTACCGTTCCTGTGCCAGAAATATTGGTGACTGATCAATCTCAATCGATTGAACAGGACATGACACAAAACCTGGCGTACCAGGGCATGTCACTCGACATGTATCTGACAAGCAAAAAGCTAACCAAAGATGAATGGGTCGCAACCGAAGTCAAAACAGCAGCCGAAAATCGCGTCAAAGCCGGGCTCGTACTATCCGAACTCAGTAAAGTTGAAAAGATTACTGCTACCAACGAAGAACTTGCGGAGAAGATCCGTCAGTATCAAGAACAGTACGGTAACAAATCCGGTCAGGATTTCACCACACCGGAATTACAACGTGATATCGCGAACCGTCTATTAACTGACAAAACTATCGATCGTCTGGTTGAACTAAATAGTAAATAAAAAGACCCTCTGGGTCCAATCGGGTTGCAAATGCAGCGGACGGGACACCATTGTCCACGGTCCGCTGCGATTTTGATTGGTCATGGAAGCCACGGTCTTAGTTGTTCCCAAGCGTCGTCGAGTGCTTGCGCATCCGCAAAGCGGGTAACCTTCTCATGTTTGCCGTCGTATGCCTTGTGCGGCAGTTTTTTGAGAACTCGTCTTGCGTTGTGCTTGGGATCTTTGCCTTTTGTTGTCTCCGCGTGCTTGTACGCGCGATAACTCCAAAAACCGATGAATCCTATCACCGCAAAAAACAGAGAGGCAAACTCGCTTCTTTCCGCCGTAGTAATCGCCGTAAAGAAAACGACAATATGAACGACGCCCAGTACGTAATAGTGCTGGAAGCGACTTTTGGTCCACCGTGACCAATCATTAGGTACGTCCATCTCTCCTTTCATGACACCACCTCCTTAGCCCGAGTATGAAAAGAGTAAGATAGCGGTATTTTACAACTAACAACTGCTTTCTACAAGCGTAATAAAAAATCTAGCACTCTATTGACGTGAGTGCTAATACGGCGCTATACTTGGTATATGACTAAGCCAACCAACTATCTTGTCCCAACTGTTATCGAAAAAACCAGCGATGGCGAACGCGCTTTCGACATCTATAGTCGCTTACTGAACGAACGTATCATCTTCCTCGGTGAAGATGTCAATGAACATACGGCAAACGTCGTTGTCGCACAATTACTTCATTTAGCTTACGAAGACAGCAAAAAAGATATCAAACTCTATATTAATAGTCCAGGTGGCAGCGTCTACGATGGTTTTGCCATTTTTGACACGATGCAATTCATCTCACCGGATGTCCAGACGATCGGCATCGGGGTTCAGGCAAGTATGGGAGCGTTCCTGCTTAGCAGCGGTACCAAGGGCAAACGTTTTGTTTTGCCAAACAGCCGTGTCATGATTCATCAGCCATCAAGTGGTACGCAGGGCAAAATCAGCGACCAGGAAATATCATTGCAAGAAGGAATCTACCTCAAAAAGCGTTTGAATGAAATTCTGGCAAGAAACACCGGCCAAAAGTTAGCAAAAATCGAAAAAGATACGGATCGAGACTTCTGGATGAGTGCTGAAGAAGCTGTGAAATACGGTCTGGTCGATCAGGTTATTACCAAAGCCTAATATTCTTTCCCAATACTATTGACTATTTGACTAGCTACCCTCACAATAGGTAGTAAGAAGCAGAGTAGCTTGGTATTCGTATGTCTGGTTTTTGTGGCGGAAACAATGGACATCCCAAGCTTAGTGAATCTTCGGGCCAGATCACTAAACTAATCAATATATCGCGAGGACAAATGGCAAAAGCTACCAAGGGTAATGCCCGTGTGTTTTTTACTAAAGAAGACACGGCACTCCCGCTACCAAACCTGATCGCTCACCAAAAGGACAGCTGGCGTGAATTCGTCGAAACTGGCCTGAGCGAAATATTCCAAGAACTGAATCCTATTGAGGATTACACCGGTCAAAAACTAGAACTACGATTCAAGGAATACCATTTCCAGGACCCAAAAGTCGGTGAACAAGAAACCAAAGAAAACAACCTTACATTTGATGCGCCCCTGCATGTCAACGTTGAACTGACCAACAAAGTAACTGGCGAAGTCAAAGAACAAGAGATTTACTTGGGTGACTACCCTTGGATGACTGACCGCGGAACCTTTATCGTAAACGGCACCGAACGTGTCGTCGTTTCACAATTGATCCGTAGCGCCGGCGTATTCTTTACTGCCGACAACGTTGCTGGTCGCAAGTTCTTTGGTGCTAAATTGATTCCTGGCCGTGGTGCATGGTTGGAATTCGAAACAGCCGCTAGCGGTGCTATCTATGTCAAAATCGATCGCCGCCGCAAATTACCTGTCACGA
>CAYIQY010000042.1:0-7505 GCA_964365665.1 uncultured Candidatus Saccharibacteria bacterium
GCCACCATCGGTCAGATTCTGAAAGAACACATTGGTAAATGTACTAGATGACTGAAATTTCTCTTTTAATTCTGTGGCTTTGGTATAGTTTTTTGTATGAGCGGTGAATGATGTCTGTTGGCCGAAATCAGTAGCGTTCAGGTTGATGGCGTCTAAAATGACACCACTAGGCAAGAGCTTCGTAATTGCAAAAATAACAGTTGTGTAATTAACGCTGTTATTGAGAATTTTATTGGCAATTGAAAGATTGTTTTTGTATGAATCCGCTTCTGTTCGCACACTATTAAAACTAGCCGCTTTTGCAACGTTTTCTTGGTTTATCGTAACAGCAGTTGACTGGTTGGCATGCAAAATGACATAAAATAACAGACAGAGTCCTACTAGCACCCCCATGCCAACAATGGTCAAAAGGTTGTAGCGTAGCAAAATAACATTCATTCGGGCTGCTTGGATATCGCGCTTGGCATCAGTTGGAAGAAGGTTGATCATTTCCACATCGCTCCCTTTGGTACGTTAGCGAGACCTGCAACACCGATGTAGCGTGAACGAAATTGTTTGGCTGGTTGAGGTAGTTCACCAAAATCTAATTCTTGCCACGGGTTAGCGGTACGTGCTGGCATGACAAGTTCGTTAGTGAAATATTCACCGATGCCAGGAACGTTGCTACCACTGCCGACGACAAGCACCTGTTCGAGGCGACGGTCATTACTGAGCCGTTCGTTGTAATAACGGATGACTTTGCGGGTTTCGGTGATAATGCCGCGCAGAGAAGGACGAAGCGCAGCGGATAGTTTGGTTTGTTTCGGGCCGGGTGCGAGACCGTTCAGTACCTTTAACTGGTGGGCATTTTCCAGCGTGACACTTAATTTTTTAGCGATATCTAAGGTAAATGTATTACCACCAGTCGCAATACCACCAGTGATTCGTACTGACCCGTCCAAAACTGCGATGTCGGTGTTGGCTGCGCCGATGTCGACGATAACCGTTGGCAAATAGCCTTCTTCAGTTGATTTCAGGACACGTGCGACGGCGTTGATCGCAGGTTCAACCATTGCAACGGTGAGCCCTACTGCCTCGCACGCTGCAACGGCATTGTCGACCAGTTTACGGGGAACGGCACTCATAATGACTGTAATGACATCCTTGTTACGCTCAATGACCTCGTAATCGACGTAAAGAAGCGACATCGGTAAAGGAATGTACTGGCCAACCTCTATGGCGACGGCGTCCTTGAGTGTTCGTTCGGCACTAACAGGCACATTGAAGGTTCGCGAAAAAGTACGAGCAGTTGGGATACCAAGAACGACCTGATCGCTAGCCAAATGGCCGACAAGTTTGCGTTCAAGCAGTGTTTGCAGACTTGTCAGCAAATAATCATTGCTTTCGTCAAACGCTTTTTTTAGCTGGAGAGGGTCGAGATCGATAACGCCGTAACCGGTGACGAATTGACGCTTCATATCGATAGACATTATTTTGATATCAGTGCTACTGATATCTAGACCAATCAGGGGTTTGTCTTTGTAAAATAATTTTGTCATGATGCCCACGCGCTTTTACTAGTGTTAGTATACCATGACATACTGCTTGCGCCTACCCTTTAATATTCTGTGCCAAGCTGGCAATCGGGCCCATGACACTTGCAGCGATTAACCCGACAGCACTACCCATCAATACGATCATGACAGGCTCAATAATCGAACTGATACTAGCGATTGCTGTGTCGACTTCTTCTTCATAAAAATCCGCAACTTTAATAAGTACGGTATCCGTCTGACCGGTTTCTTCGCCAACTGCTAGCATTTGACACACGATAGCCGGGTATAAGCCATCATCTTCGAGTACTTTTGATAGTTGCTGGCCGTTTTTGACCTTATCAACTGCATTCAACAGTGATTCTTCGAAGACGACATTACCCAGAGCATGAGCCGTGACTGTCATGGTTTCGATGATTGATACACCAGCGCCGGCGAGGGCTGAAAAGGTTCGAGCAAAACGTGCCACGATAACCTTGCGAATAATGCCGTTTATCGCGGGGACGTGCAGCAAGAAGCGATGGAACTGTTTGCGGCCTGCCGGTGTTTTCAGGTAACGAAGTAACAGGTAGACACTGCCTAATATTGCCGGTATCAAAATATACCACCATGCAAGGATGAAAGCACTGATTCCGAGCATGATTTGTGTGAGGAGCGGCAGCTCGGCATCGGGACCGCCAAGATCAGTCAGGATTTTGCCGATTTGAGGAATAACAAATAACATCAGACCAAAAAAAGCGACGACAGTAATGACAATTAACACCATTGGGTATGTCATGGCGCCTTTGACCTTTTTGCGGATGGTGGCATTCTTTTCCTGCTGCAGGGCTAATCGTTTCAAAATCTCGTCTAAAATACCAGCCGCTTCACCTGCGCGCACCATGTTGATATATACATCGCTAAAAGTATTGGGGTGTTTAGAAAGCGCATCGCCTAATGCTGAGCCGCCTTCAACGTCCTTGATGACATTAACGAGAACCGCCTTGAGCGCCGGACTTTCGCTGTGTTGTTCGAGTGAACTCAGTGAACGTAACAGTGGTACACCAGCACCAACCATCGCGCTGAGCTGACGAGTAAAAATCACCAAGTCATCGGACTTGACCTTGCCGGGCCCAAATAGTTTGCCAAATGCCGAACTACTTTTTTTGTCCAAAGTGACGCTTAAAGGTCGAAGTTTCTGCCTTTTTAGTGCCTCGATAACGGCGGCTTCGTCTGACGCCTCAATCGTGCCTTTGGTGCTGTTGCCGGCGTCATCGGAGGTGGCGATGTATTGATACAGTGGCATAGATTACTCTTTCGTCACCCGAAGAACTTCTTCGATTGTCGTTTCACCACGTAGTGCTTTAATCAAACCGTCGACCTGCATGGTAAGCATGCCATCGGCAATAGCCTGATCCTGGATCTGATTGCTTGTTGCATTCGACGTAATCATTTTTTGGATCGATAGCGTGTTATTCAGTACTTCATAAATACCAATTCGTCCCTTGAAACCATCATGACGACCATTCTCGTCTTCATATTCACCAGGTCGATAGAGTGTCTTGATACCGTTCTCATCAGTGCTTAAGGGAGCGTTACCGCCAATACCTTGGGCAGCAGCTTGTTTTTCTAATTCATGAATGTATTGGAAATTCTGACCATCACGCAAATTGAATAGATGGATGATGGCAGCCTTCTCTTCGTCGCTTGGTTCATACGCCACGCGGGTTGGTTTTTCGAGTCGGCGTACTAATCGTTGGCCAACAATTCCTTGAACCGTGCTGGCAATCAAAAATGGTTCAATATCCATATCCAGCAGACGCGGGAGACAGGTGGCAGCATTGTTGGTGTGAAGCGTACTGAATACAAGGTGACCGGTCAATGCCGCTTGAACGCCAAGGTTGGCAGTTTCGGCGTCGCGGATCTCACCGACCATGATGATATTGGGGTCTTGACGTAAAAGAGCACGGAGACCTGATGCGAATGTCATACCGGCTGGGTCATTAGTTTGGGTCTGGTTAATGCCTGGGATTTTGTATTCGACCGGATCTTCGATAGTGCTGATATTGACGTCCGGACGATTAAGCGAAGTCAGAATACTAAACAAACTTGTCGATTTACCGCTACCGGTAGGGCCGGTGACGAGGAGCATACCATGCGGTTGAGTGATGGCTTCGCTGACTGTTTCGAGCGAGTAACCCCAGTAGCCTAATTCTTCCAGCGTGACAGCCTGGTTGGATTCGTCCAAAATACGCATGACAACCTTTTCACCGTCAGCAATAGGCAAGGTACTGACACGTAAGGCGTACTGCTTGCCTGCGACTTGTACTTTGAAGCGGCCGTCTTGCGGCACGCGGCGTTCGTCGATTTTGAGGTTGGACAAGATCTTGATGCGGCTGATAAGTGCGGCATGAACATTGCGTGGCAAGCGATTCACCTCTTTTAATACGCCATCGATACGGTAACGGATTTGGACGAATTCTTCGCGTGGTTCGATATGGATGTCACTGGCATTCGAGCGAATCGCATATTCAAGAAGTAAATTGATTGTCTGGGCTATAGGTGAATTTTCGCTCACATCTTCAGCGTTGATGGTCTCGTTGGCGGAAACATCTTGGCGCTGAATATCAATAACTTCAGATAATTCTTTGTCAACGTCACTCCGGTAATTCTGAAGGGCTGTTTGGATGTTGGCATGCGAAGTAATGTAAGTACGGACGTTTTCACCAATCTGTTTTTGGATGAAATCAACTGCTTGGACATCGTCAGGGTCTTCCATCGCCAAATGCTGCAGCCCGTCTGAATCGACTCGAAACAAGATCGCGTTGTATTGGCGGGCGATGCGTTCAGGAATCTTGTTGAGAACCACCGAAGGTATATCCTTGGGGTCAAGTTCAATGTAAGGGATGTCAGCGTATTCGGCAAATAATCTTGTCAGCGACCCGTCATCGATTAATTCTTTTTCGATGACCACTTGCTGCAGTGGCCTATGAGAGTGAAGGCTCTCTTCCTTGAGGGCAGCTATATCCTCTTTGGCAAAGCGCTTACTTTGAGTAAGCAGCTTTTCCAGTGTCCCATCTGATATATGCATAATGCTTAATGACTATTGTAAATGACAGGGGGTTAAATTGCTAGAGCTTTATAACAGAGGACGAAATAGGCTATAATGCACTCATGATTGAGGTGAAAAGCGAATTGCATATGCAACAACTTGGCGAGCGGCTTGGGCAGCTGCTTCAAGGTAATGAAGTGATCGAGTTGATTGGTGATGTCGGAGCCGGCAAAACAACGCTTGTTCGTGGGTTGGCACGGGGTTTGGGAGCGATCGAAACAGTTCAAAGTCCGAGTTTTACGGTCAGTCGATTGTATGACCTGGGCGAAGGAAGACGATTAGCACATTACGATTTTTACCGACTGGTTGACCCGGGTATCATGGTCGATGAATTAGCCGAAACAATCGGAACGCATGGCACGGTGGTGGTGATTGAGTGGGCGGCTGTCGTCGAACAAGTGTTACCGGGGGATCGCCTTACGATTACTATTACGTCGCCTAGTCCAACGGAACGGGTACTTATCACGACCGCGGGCGGGCAGAGTAGCCGGTATTTGGTAGAGCAACTAGGGTGATTCTGCTGCTTGACACATCGACGCCAACTTGCAGGTTAAGCCTGATTGACGGTGATCAGCGCTATGACACTGAATGGGTTGCCGATCGGCAACTTGCTCATGGACTGCTCCTTTTTTTGAACGATCAGCTCGCTATGCATGGTTGGACTTGGGCTGATCTGAGTGGGCTGGGTGTTTACCGCGGACCAGGTAGTTTTACAGGACTTCGTATTGGGCTGACCATACTCAACACGTTAGCCGATAGTCTGGCAGTTCCGATTATCGGCACGGATGGTGATGCCTGGCAGAATAGAGCATTGACCGCACTTAAGGAGGGGAATAATGACCGTATTGTTCTGCCTCTCTATGACCGTGATGCAAATATCACAACACCTCGTAAATAGCCTTGCGTTGCCGACCAAACTGGCGCTATAATTAATGTAGTTTGTGACATACAACAAGCGCTGAAATTTACTGAAACTGAAGTCCGCCATATTGCCAGAGTAATCTATGTTCATCGCACAGTGCGGACGGGGAAGGAACAACTATGATAGAGGGTATTATTGCCGCAATTGCCGGAGTCGTTTTTGGCATTGGTGGCACGGTTGTCTACGGACGCCAACGGACGAGTAATAGCAAAAACAAAGCAGAACAAGAGATCGCTAAGGCTCAAACCAAAGCGAGTGATATCGTCCTCAAAGCCAAAGATGAAGCATTGGAGCTAGACAACGAACGTCGCAAAGAATGGAAAAAGACGGAGAATCGTCTTGCTGAACGAGAGACTAGTCTTGATAGAAAAATTGATGATCTCGACAAACGTGGAGAAAAACTTCGTGGCCAAGAGGATGAAGTTGAAAAACTAAAAGATGAGATTCGTGAAGTCCGCACCCGTCAGCAGGAAAAACTGGAAAAAATTGCCAAACTGAGCAAGCTAGAGGCAACTGGAAAACTGATGGAAATGACCGAGCGTGACATCAAAGATGATCTGACTGGTCTGGTTGCAAAATTGCAAAAAGACGCAATGGAAGATGCTGAAGAGCGGGCACAAATGGTAATTTTGACCGCAATGGAACGGATGAGTAGTGAAGTTACTGCAGAACGTACGGTGACAGCTATCAAGCTGACTGACGAAGAAATGAAAGGCCGTATTATCGGCAAGGAAGGCCGCAATATTCAGGCGCTTCAACGAGCAACCGGTGTCGATATTTTGGTCGACGATACACCGGGTATGATCGTCCTGTCTAGCTTTGATCCTGTGCGCCGTCAGATCGCCCGTTTGACGCTAGAATCACTGATGAAAGATGGACGAATCCATCCAGGTCGCATCGAAGAAGTCGTCGCAAAGGCTGAAAAGCAGATCGAAAAAGAAGTCAAACAAGCTGGTGAAGATGCGGCTCGCGAAGTCGGTGTGACTGGTATTCCGCCAGAAATGTTGCAATTACTCGGTGAACTAAAATTCCGAACATCTTACGGTCAAAACGTACTCATGCATAGTACCGAAATGGCCCACCTCTCCGGGCTGATTGCCGAAGAAATTGGCGCTGATGTCCGTACGACCAAAATTGCCACGCTGCTCCATGATGTCGGCAAAGCTGTCAGTCACAAAATGGAAGGCAAGCACCACCATATCGGTGCCGAACTGGCGCGCAAATATGGCATGAAAGAAGAAATCGCCCACGCTATCGAAGCGCATCATGACGATGTTGAGGCAACGACACCAGAAGCTTTGGTTGTCCGCGTCTGCGATGCCCTGTCAGCTGCTCGACCTGGTGCGCGCAATATCAGCGCCGAAAACTTCGTCGAACGCATGCGCGACCTTGAAAACATCGCTACCGGATTTAACGGTATCGACAAGGCCTACGCCATCAGCGCTGGCCGCGAAATTCGTGTGATCGTTAGTCCGAAATCCGTTGATGATCTCAGCGCTATCAAACTAGCGCGTGATATTGCAACTAAAATCGAATCGACGATGCAGTATCCAGGTACGATAAAAGTCAACGTCATTCGCGAAACTCGTGCTATCGAATTCGCGAAGTAGTTAACGAACTCGTTTTTTCTTATCGAGTGGCGTCACGTGCGCGGCGATGCCGATGGCAATTGCGACGAGTGCGATGTTCTTGATAATATATTGTCCCTCGAGGGTTGGTACGAACCAGCTGCTCCAAACATGCTCTGGTACTAGAACAAGCGGTGAACAAACAACTGCAAGATGGATAAATAGTAGGGCAATCACGACACGGGTGGCTTTAGGTATGAGGAATAATATTCCGATAATACATTCAATAATGGCCAGAATAACGAATGATACATCGAAGTACTGCAGCCCGAGAGTCCGTTCGGTCAATGCTGTTGCTAGCTCAGTTGCCGGGCTGAGGCCAATAAGTTTGA
>CAYIQY010000043.1:0-7499 GCA_964365665.1 uncultured Candidatus Saccharibacteria bacterium
GAAGATGTGGTCAAAAAATTGCTAGAATCCGCACCTGAACGCATTATCTACCTCAGTTGCAATCCTGTCACGCAAGCCCGTGATGTCATGCTTCTCGCCGAGAAATACGGTGTCCGTCATCATCAGGGTTATAATTTCTTTCCACGAACGCCTCATATCGAACATCTCGTTGTGCTTGATTTGCATTCATAAGCAAAATTAGATATCGTAGAACGGTAATAACATAAGGGTTTTATGACCATATGAAACAGACCATTAAGCGAATATTGATAACGGGGGCTGCGCTCGCATTCATTGGCATGCCAACCATGGTAGCTGCCGAAGAGGCAAATACCAGTTCACCAAGTCCCAGTTCAACCGTAAAGCCGACTGACCGAACAGCGAAGGCTAGGGAAGAACTACAGGCAAAACTGGAAGCTCAAAAGCAGGCTCGCCAAGAGAAGGTAGAAGCCGTCAAAACTGAAGCCAAGGAACGATTGGAAGATGCCAAAAAGAGAGCCTGCGAGAACCACCAGACAACAATCAACCGACTAATGGATGTTATGGATAAGCGCCGTGAAAACGCGTTTGATCGAATCACCAAGATATCTGACGCCGTTCAGGCATTTTATGTCAAAAAACAGCTGACCGTGGCAAACTATGATGATCTGGTAGCCGCTATCGCCGCCGCCAAAACGGCAGCCCAGACCGCCACAGCCTCACAATTGGCCATTCCTGCCCTCAATTGCAGCGGTGATCATCCACGTGCAGACGTCGCTGACTTTAAAGAAAAGCGCGCCGGCAGCATCGACGCAATGCGCGCCTACCGTGACGCCGTGAAAGAACTCGTCAAAGCCGTAAAAACAGCCGCAGAGGCAGCAAAGGATGCAGCATGATGGCTCGACATAATGGATTTACTGTCATTGAAGGATTGTTGATTATCGTTGTCGTGGGAATTATCGGCGCCGTAGGCTATATGGGGTATACGAACTTTATCGCGCCAAAGACACCCGCCACCGTTTCCAGTTCTTCGTCAGAGCCCGTAAATGTAGAGAGCAAAGCCGACCTTGATGACGCAAGTACACAACTTGACAATGTATCGCTTGACGATAGCGACAGTGGCCAGTTTGACAGCGCAGCCGGCAGTTTCTAACTAGTCTTGATTCGGCGATAGGCGAATTTGGCAGCTGGGCGCCAGTTGCCGTGTGTGTCAGTGTCAAATTGACGAATTTCACCATCCGGGATTTCATTGATCTGTACGAGAGCAGGGTTGTAGGGCGCAAGTGTCCGATAATAAATGAGATCCGTTGCAGTAATTTTTCCACGTCCCGGGAACACAGCCTGCACATGGTCGCGACCGATATCATCAAAGTAGTGAGGCTTGCCTTTAGGTGGCATGAACAGTTCAGGCTTGAGACCCATACGGGTAATCAGTTTTTTAACGTCGCCAAGCGTGAGGTTTGACTGAGCAATTATGCACGCGAACAGCTGTTTTTTAGCCGTTAAAAAGACGGTTGCCGTCGCCGTGCGGCTCACCGGTACCTGGCGAACGATGACTTTATCGACATCCAGGCTTAGCCCAAATTGCTTCTTCGCAATCTGTTCCAGCGCCAGGTCATCGTAGATAGTGTCATTCATGAGTAGGGTTAGTATACCATATAATCACTCAAAACAATAGACAAACAGAAATATTTATGCTATAATAGTCTTAAATTTGTGAAATATTTTACAAACCTAATCAGCAGCAGTACACTTAAATCACTTTATAGAAGGAATTCACAGTGAGTATCGAAGCTTCATTCCCAAGACAAGAGATACACAAGGATAAGCGCGTCATCGTGAGAGAGGGATCGGTCGGAATCTGGGGTCATCAAGTCGATGTCCGAGTGACTCAGCCCAATCCGTTTCTCATAGAACCCAACGAGGAACAGCCAATCGTTATCGCCAACGGTTTTACCGAGGGGCATCGAATCTTCGGTAGGTTCGCTCGACATCTAGCTACCGAGTATGGCCAAACCGTCGTCACATTCGACCATGCTCATTCAAACGGCGATCAGGATCCACTGAACCACAAAGCAAACGGTTTACACGAGGTTATTAGTGAAGTTACTGACGCAACCAGCGGCCAGGTAACTGTCATCGGACATTCCGATGCTGGTACATATGGGACAGCTGTCGTTCACGATACACTGTTCAAAGACAGTCCGCTTGTCAGTGGCCTGACTCTGGCTGCACCGGCTGGTATGACCGACATGTCCATTCGGAAACAGCTGGTTGGATTCGCAAAAGAAGGTGTTGAGCTTTTTCATCCCAAAAACTCACACCGCTTGTCACGACTTGCCAGGCCTCTTGCACACAGCGGGCTTTACTTGGCATCAAATCTTCCCCGCCGTTACAGGGAAGGTGCCGCCATCACACATGTCCACTCCGCATCGTGGCTAAAAGATGTCAGCCAAGAAATACCGACGGCAGTCATCGGATTCGAAGATGACAGGGTTATACCTGCAGAAGAAATAAGGGCAGCGATCGCTGGCTACGGCATCGCTTACCATCAACTGCCGGGGACGCACGCCAGCATTATTGATGATTCCAAATCACAAGACGCGATATATAACATTCATATGGATCAGCTATCGTCAGATCCATACAGTACCGCATCTTAACTTGGGGTTTTGTAAAATATTTTACAAAACCAAACAGTAGCAGTATACTTCTATTACTAAACAGGAGGCAAGGTAATGGGTTTTAACCACTTACGAAAAAGTTTCTCCGCCTCTAAAAGAGACGAGCAATCCTACAGTTCATTCCCGCATGAAGTCGCAGGGTTGAAAAATCTAAAGGTTGACGACAGCATGGCTGACGATAATATCGTCTTCTACACAGACGAGGTCACTATGGACGACGGAATCCGCTATATCGCGACAACCAACGTGATTGAATCCGATATTGATCGCGAGCGGGATCCTGCTTTGAAACAATTTGCCGGATCAGACGTTATGGCAATTATGCCGACCGCGCTAACGACACAAGATGGTTATTTCTACCGCAAAGAACATATCAAAAAGGCCGAGCTTTTCCACCGTCCTATCATGATTGTCGGAGCACCAAGAAACCATGATCGGTACGTTCCATTTGATCGTCAAATGAACGATATATTGGCAATCTACGCGTTCATGGCCGCATCCTATGGATACGACCAAGAAAACGCCACGGCAGAGGGTGATTCCCGTGGTGCTATGGGATCTATACTGCTGCAATTGTTCGCCGAACGTTACGGTATCAATATACCCCATGTTGATGCAAGGGAACCGTGTATTCCCACACGACAGGACGCATTAAGGCTTGGAAAAAAAATCGTATCGTTTGTAAAGAACGAATTCAACGCTGCAAAGAACCTGGAACTCAGCATGGATGAGCTATTACTGCATAGGGACACGATCGACCCAGATGTCTTCCAGCAACTCAAGGAAACGGTGGTTCTCGTCAATAGCAATATCGGCCCCAAAGTGAAACGACACCCAAACAAAGAACACGCGTCTGACATCGTTGTCCAAACAGGCAGCATCATGGCTTACCCGGAAGTATGGGAAGATAGTTTTGCCGAGTACCCAAACGCCAGGTTTCACAAACGAGAAGGTGGCGGACACGTAAGTCTTATCGGCCGGCCGTTCCTAGAGAGCGCGGCACAACGGGAAGAGGCACGTTCTACCGTCCTGCATTCAGAGCACTCACACCGAAAATTAGGCGGCAAGGCATTTCGCCAGCTGCTTGACGATCATAGGTTGCGACATTCGATTGCAGTATAAATTCTTATAACAGGTAACCCGGGTTATAATAGTCCTTAATGGACTTTGAGACTCGCTATAAACAGCTGAACGCCGCACAGAAATCTGCCGTTGATACGATCGACGGACCGGTGATGGTAATTGCTGGTCCTGGCACGGGCAAAACCGAGTTACTCGCGATGCGAGCGGCAAATATTCTGAAGCAGACGGATAGTTTGCCCGAAAACATTCTTTGTTTGACATTCACCGACAGTGGCGCGGCCGCCATGCGACAGCGCCTGACCGACATTATCGGCCGCGACTCATACAAAATTGCTGTCCACACGTTTCATAGTTTTTGCAGTGATATCATCGGCCAGCACCGTGCTGACTTTTATCGTGGCGCTGAGTTCCGACCGGCAGACGAATTAGCGACGTATCAAATTATGCGCTCACTATTTGAAGGATTGCCGTACGATAATCCGCTTGCTGCCAGCATGAACGATGAATTTACCCACCTGCGCGACGTCATGCGTGCCATCAGCGAACTCAAACGCAGCGGTTTGACGAGTGCCGAATTACTAAGTGTTCTCGACCAGAATGATCAGGCAATTGATCAGGCCGAATCATTACTTGCGCCTATTTTTGACGATGGCATCAGCAAGAAAACTGCCGAACTGTTGTCGCCTCATATTGCGACGATCCACGACGCAGAAACGGAAAGTCCGATCGTTGGTATCGTGCCACTTGGCCGCATCCTGGCCGACAGTTTGCTTGGTGCCGCGGGGCAGGCGATAACTGACAATTCGACCAAACCTGTCACAGCATGGCGTAATGCTTGGATGGAAAAGGATGATGACGGGCATTTCATATTCAAAGCCCGACGCTACCAAGTTAAACTTCGTGCAGTTGCCAATGTCTACGACCAATATCTCGCACAAATGGATACGGCCGGATTATATGATTTTGACGACATGATTTTGCAAGTTGTTCACGCAATTGAGCACTTACCGTCGCTGCGATATGACCTACAAGAAAAGTTCCTCTACGTTATGGCGGACGAGTTCCAGGACACGAACTTGGCACAAATGCGTATCCTGGCTAGCCTCGCTGCCAACCCGATTGGTGATGAGCCAAATATCTTGGTCGTTGGTGACGACGATCAGGCGATCTTTAGTTTTCAAGGTGCTGATATCGGTAATATCGTTGGTTTTCAAGATTTATATCCATCATTAACCCGAGTCGTCCTGACCGATAATTATCGCAGTAGCCAACCGATCCTTGACCATGCACGCGAAGTGATCACGACAGGTAGCGACCGGCTGGAAAACCGCGTGCCAGGCCTCACTAAACAACTGACCGCTCACCAACCAGCAAAGGGCAGTACCGTTGAACTTATCGAAACGCCCGTCGCAGCTGACGAACGACAGTGGCTCGTGCAATCAATCCGCAAACAATTAGATGCCGGCGTCAAACCCTCCGATATCAGTGTTTTAGCCCGTCATCACCGCGATATCATGCGGTTGCTACCGGCCTTGCAGCAGGCGGGTGTAAACGTTAATTACGAACGCCGCGACAATGTATTAGAGCTGCCAATTATTCGTCACATGGAACTATTGGCGCAGGTGCTCGTCGAACTATCAAACGGCCATACCGACCACGCCGAAGCTTTGCTACCGGAATTACTGGCACATCCGGCATGGAGCATTGATCCGCTGGCAATCTGGCAGTTAAGTTTGTCGGCTAAAGATCAGCGACGATCATGGCTGGAAATCATGAGCGAGACACCAGCCTTGGCGCCAATTCAGAACTGGCTGATTACCGCTGCCGCCCAAGTGTTCACGCAGCCGCTCGAGCAAATGCTCGACATTATGATCGGCAAAGACGTACCTGAAATTGGCTTTGGCTCGCCGTTATTCGAATACTTCTTTAGTACTAAGCAGCGCGAACAAGCGCCTGATGATTACCTGATGTATCTCGAAGCCTTGCGGACTATTCGTACCAGGCTCCATGATTACCGATCGGGTGATACGACATATCTGCCAGATTTTCTGGATTTTATCGACCTGCATCGACGAATCAATATTACGATCACCAGCATCCGGCCGTCGTTTGACCGACCGGACGATGCAATCCATCTCATGACAACCCATAAAGCCAAAGGGCTAGAATTTGACACTGTCTATATTGTGGGCGCCGTTGATAGTACTTGGGGCGAGCGTGTGCGGTCACCGGGACGGCTGATTGGTTATCCGGCTAACTTGCCACTGGCACCGGCTGGCAACACGCCTGACGAGCGTCTGCGGCTGTTTTTTGTAGCCATGACCCGCGCCAAACGACAGTTATTTATTAGTTACAGCCTGACCGACGACGGTGGTAAAACTTTACAGCTAGCCAGCTTTTTAGTCGGCGACAACTGGCCGGTAACAAAATGGGCTCCATCTCATACCGTTGAGAGTGCGATAGCTGCGGCCGAACTCGATTGGTACCGACCAATCATCAGCCTCAGTCGTCCTGATATGAAACAACTATTGGCTCCAACGCTGCAACATTACCGGCTCAGTGCGACACACATCAATGCCTTTTTAGATGTCAGCAGGGACGGCCCGCAAGGATTTTTGCTCCAGCATCTGTTACATTTTCCATCTGCTGACAGCCCGGCAGCAGCCTATGGTCGTGTCATTCACGGCGTACTGCAACGGGCGCACAATCATCTGACGGCGACGGGTCATCAACGCCCGCCAGAAGATATTTTGCACGATTTCGAGACGTCACTTACCAGGCAATCACTTGCCGATAACGACTTGACGGTCTATCAGCAAAAGGGGAGCGCAAGTTTGCAGGCGTTTTTGGCATCACGGTACGGTACTTTTACGGCCGATCAACGCGCTGAGGTAGATTTTTCGGGGCAGGGTGTTGTCATTGGTGACGCCAAGTTAACCGGCGCGATCGATTTGATCAATGTTGATACGACTGCCAAAACAATGTCAGTTACCGATTACAAAACTGGCCGTCCCGTTCGGACATGGACTGGCAAAGCCGATTATGAAAAGATCAAACTCCATAAATACCGTTATCAATTGCTGTTTTACAAATTACTCGCCGAGCAATCACGCGAATACGCCGGCTACACGGTCGGGGAGGGTGTCGTGCAATTTGTCGAACCGACCAAAGCCGGTGAGGTCGTCGCGCTTGATACCAGCTTTACAAATGAAGAAGTTGCTGAATTTACGAAACTCATACAAATAATCTGGAAACACGTTATTGCATTGGATTTACCGGATACCAGCGGCTACGAACAAAACTACAAAGGAATCCTGGCATTCGAGCAAGATCTTCTTGCTGAGCTTGATTCTCAAAACCTCTCCGAAACAGACTAAAGGCGTAACGCGAGCCGTGGTACACTTCGTGACCACGGCGGGAGTGGTCTGTTGAGTGGGAGGTTTGGAGAATCAGGCTACTCAATCTTGACCAAATAACAGATATGTTGTAACATAGTCTATTGAGAAGAGCTGGAGTTAGTATAATTCGCTTTCTTGTTGTTTAAGTTGTTGAGACGCGGGGTGTAGCTCAGCTTGGTAGAGCACCCGTTTTGGGAGCGGAAGGCCGCAGGTTCAAATCCTGTCACCCCGACTTAACTGTCACCGGACAGGTGGGTGGAGATCACTCTGCCCACCTGTCCAAACTTTCAATGAGGCGTCATCCTAACAACTTATTACCCCGTCGGCTACCATAGCGACGGGGATCTCCTTTTAA
>CAYIQY010000044.1:0-7300 GCA_964365665.1 uncultured Candidatus Saccharibacteria bacterium
GTGCTCGTAAAAGAGCCTAGCAGGAATGAAAGGGCTATGGTTGCGCTCAGCGTTGCCGTCGTTGTTTTCGCCCAAGCTGTACCGTACTACTCGCGCCAGGCGGACAAGGCGCTTGGCCGGTTTGGTATCAGGGTGGTTCTCCGGGTTATACAGATTAGTATCAAGACAGTTCAAGCCACATGGGGAGCGGTCGATCTTGTAGGGGGTCTCATAGTGCTCGCCCTGATCGTGAAATCGCGTCGTCTCGCCGTAGGAGGATTACCACTGTTACTGGTGGCTTTATGCGTCCGCTAGCCCTCGGGACAACCCAACAAATACCACGCCCCGAAGTTGAAGCCGCACGAGGAACCCTCGTCCAGCTCCTCGGGGCGGTTTTAATTTTATGAGCAAATATCTCACTAAACGCATTACTTTTTGGTATGATTAATATAGAGAAAATATGTTTGATACCGACACCTATGAATTAAAGATGGCAGCTGCCTTGGAGCATTTTGAAGCAGAGCTGCGCAAAGTACAGACTGGCCGTGCTCAGACGAGTATGTTGGATGGCATAAAAGTTGAAGTATATGGCAGTATGACGCCCCTGGCACATATCGCCTCGGTTGCTGCACCTGAACCACAGTCATTGCAGGTTACGCCGTTTGACCCAAGTAACTTGCAAGCAATTTCGGCTGCTATTCGCAACGATCAATCACTGGGACTCAACCCGAGCGATGATGGGCGAGTAGTGCGGATTTCTGTGCCGCCATTAACCGAGGAACGTCGCCGTCAACTAGTTAAACTAGCCGGCGAAAAGGTTGAAGAAGCACGAATTGGTCTGCGTGCTGCACGCCAAGACGCCTTGCACGAAGCAAAACGCCAAAAGGACGCCAAGACGCTGACAGAAGATGATGTCAAATCAGTCGAAAAGACAATCGATGGGTTCGTTAGCGACTATCAAGCCAAGATCGAGGCAGCGTTCAAGGCCAAAGAGCAAGATATTTTGAAGGTATAATGGGGGTATGATGTTGGTTTTTGGAATTATTGTGGGTATTTTGGCGTTGACATTTTTGGTCGTCGTGCATGAACTTGGTCATGCAATCGCAGCACGTCGCAATGGGGTCGTGGTAGAAGAATTTGGAATTGGTTTTCCGCCACGTGCCTGGAAACGAAAGTTGAAAAACGGCGTGGTATTCAGCCTCAATTGGCTACCGCTTGGTGGATTCGTCAAGCTGCAAGGTGAACACGACTCAGCAACAAAAAAAGGCGACTACGGTGCGGCTAGCTTTTGGGTTAAGACCAAGATTTTGCTCGCGGGCGTGTTCATCAACTGGATAACAGCAGCGGTACTGCTGACGATTCTGGCGATAACAGGTCTGCCACAGATAATTCCTGGCCAGTTTGCAATGACAGGAGATACTAAAGTTATTCAGCAGCCGGTTCAATTAAGCGTACTAAGCGCTGATTATCCTGCTGTAAAAGCTGGCCTGCAATCACGGGACAAGATTGTGCGCTTTGCAGGTAATGAGGTGAAAACAGTCGATGATTTTATTAATTTGACGCATCGTTATAAAGGTCAGACTGTTGAGGTTATTTATAGTCGGGGCGGTGTTGAATCAACTGCGAAAGTTCATTTGCGCAGTGGCAACGGAACAGTGTTTGGTGCCAGTTTGGTACAGTCAAGCCAGACACAATCAACATGGTCAGCGCCAATCGTAGGGGTTGCGACGACTGGGCAATTGACCTGGGAGACACTTAAAGGCCTGGGAGTGTTAGTCGGCAATCTGGCAAACGGCATTTCGTCGCAATTTAGTGGTGATGATTCGGTTCGCAAGGCCGGGAGCGCCGAAGTTGCAGCTGCCGGTGACAGTGTTGCGGGACCGATTGGGATTTTGGGTGTGATCTTCCCAGCGGCTCAACAAGCAGGTCTGACCCAGCTGACAATGTTGGTTGCGGTAGTATCAATCGCGCTGGCTGTTATGAACGTATTGCCGATTCCCGCACTTGACGGGGGCCGATGGTTTACGATGGCTGCATTTCGTCTGGCACGAAAAAAGCTCACGCGTGAGCGTGAAGAAAAGATTCAGGCAGTCGGTTTCATGGCATTAATGGCACTCGTCGTGCTGGTGACGGTGGCAGATGTCGGCAAAATCATCAAATAATAACACCCATCACCATCTGGGTAAAGCGGCCACGCGAGGGGTACGCTCTAAACACGCGACGAAGTATCGCTGGAATAGGTTGTTACTCTTACCTTTGTGGGTAGTAGTTGCCTTCCTGGCGAGCAATCTGTTTGTTGGAGCGAGCCTTGTGCTATTAGACTGGCTCCATTTGCCACTCGAAAGTTATGTTCGTCCAGCGATTATCCAAACAGTCCTTGCGACGATTATTTATGTACTGACAATCAGTATCGTGATAGGGGTTCCATATCTCGTAAAGAAGCGCAAAACCGGACTTGCAACCCTAGGACTTGATCGCCTACCGACATGGATCGATATTGGACTGGCACCTGCAGGATTCATCGTTTACAGCCTGGCCACGACGGCAGTACTCGCCGCAGCGATTGCTTGGATACCAGGGTTTCCTGTCGATCAGGTGCAGGATATCGGTTTTAAGGCATTGGGATCACGAAGCGACAATATTTTGGCGTTTGCAACACTGGTTGTGCTGGCCCCGCTTGCCGAAGAAACGCTGTTTCGGGGCTATCTCTATGGTAAACTAAAGGGGAACGTACCGGCGGTGTGGGCAGCGATCGCAACGAGTTTGTTGTTCGCTCTGGCGCACTTTCAATGGAATGTGGGTCTGGATGTATTCGTCCTTAGCCTTGTCCTGTGCGGACTGCGTAGCCTGACCGGAAGTATTTGGGCCGGCGTGTTGGTTCACATGATTAAAAACTCAATTGCATATTACATCTTATTTATTTACCCACTCGTAGGAGGCTAAATGCGGCTCACTCAGTTATTCACCAAAACCAGCAAAACCGTCCCCGCTGACGAAACGTCGAAGAATGCCCAATTGCTGATCCAGGCAGGGTTCGTCTATAAAGTCATGGCAGGTGTTTATGCATATACACCGCTCGGTTTGCGTGTGCTTGAAAATATCAAACGCATTGTACGCGAAGAGATGAATGCTGTTAACGGCCAGGAACTGATCATGACAAATCTTCAGCGAAAGGAAACATGGGAAACGACATCTCGTTGGAGCGATGAGGTCGTTGATGTATGGTTCAAGACAAAACTGCAGGATGAAACAGAGGTCGGGTTAGCGTGGAGTCATGAAGAGCCAATCATGGAAATGATGCAGCAATTCATCAAAAGTTACCGTGATTTGCCAACAAGTGTCTATCAATTCCAGACAAAACTCCGTAATGAACTGCGTGCCAAAAGTGGCATTATGCGTGGTCGCGAGTTTGTCATGAAGGATATGTACTCACTACATGCATCTGCAGAAGATTTGGACACGTACTATAGTTCTGTGATTGAGGCGTATAAAAAGGTATATGATCGCGTTGGACTCGGTGATGATACGTATGTGACATTCGCCAGTGGCGGGGCATTTACAAAGTTCAGCCATGAATTCCAGACGGTCTGCGAAGCCGGTGAGGATATTCTTTACATCCACCGCGAAAAAAATATTGCCGTCAACGAAGAAGTATTGGATGATGCGGTAAAAGAGTTGGGAATCGATAAAAGTGAACTTGAAAAGGTGAAAAGCGCCGAAGTCGGCAACATATTCAATTTCGGAACTGAGAAAGCCGAACAAATGAACGTTAACTTTACCGATAAGGACGGCGAGTCTCATCCAATCTATCTTGCATCGTATGGCATTGGTATCACGAGGGTGATGGGCGTCATTGTCGAGAAATTTGCTGACGAAAAGGGGATTGTTTGGCCGGGAGCAGTCGCACCGTTTAAGGTCTATTTGGTACGTATTGGTGGCGATGATGCTATCAAACATGCTGATGAACTGTACGAGGAACTGACTTCGAAAGGGATTGAGGTGCTTTATGATGACCGCGACGAACGTCCCGGTACCAAATTTGCTGACAGTGAACTGATGGGTATTCCACTTCGTGTCACCGTGAGTGATCGCTTGATTGAAGCCGGAGAATACGAATTGACCGAGCGTGCAAGCGGCACGACCCGGACATTGACACACGAAACACTGCTTGCTACACTGGATTAACCATCGATTCAACTGCGTATCGCGGGGGTATAAGGGATCACATTGCAAGGCAAGTGCCACCGGGGCACTTTTTATAATCATCATAGAGGAAGAGTATGAAAAAATTATTTCAAATAACAGAGGCGGGCAAAAAAGAACTCGAAATTGAACTAGCGGAACTAAAGAGCCGTCGTGGTGCTATTGCTGACAAGATTGCCGAAGCCCGTGATTACGGTGACCTCAGTGAAAATGCCGAATATGATTCTGCCCGCGAAGAGCAAGGCTTGGTTGAAAGCCGTGTTGCCGAGATCGAGGACGTCTTACTAAATGCTGAGATTATCACTATTAGCCGTAGCAGCAGCGTCAAATTAGGAAGCAAAGTCGAGCTCAAAACAGGTCGCAAATCCGTAGTGTATCACGTTGTGGGTCCTGTTGAAGCCGATCCTATCGAAGGTAAAATTAGTAACGAATCACCAATCGGCCTGGCGCTGATGGGTAAAAAAATAGGCGAAATCGCCACTATTACGACGCCAAAAGGCGATATCAAGTACGAAGTCGTTAAGGTCGGTTAATAACTTCTCGACTGCTGAGCAGGTTGCGAACAGCGGAAAAGACCCCGTGTCGTTTAGCGGGACCAACTTCTTGTTCGATATCTCGGTCAACAAAATCGATATCCTCTTCAAGTCTTGCTAGTTCTTCTCTCAGAAGTCTTTGCTGATCAAGTAAGTGAAGTTTCATCGTCTCTTTATTTAATACTGCTGCGACATCGACAGCGGTTACTTCCGCGTCTGAAACCCTCATTAGCACATGGCTTGCCGCCTCTATTTTAGTGGGATCAATCGCAGGCTGGGCACCAGTAGGGTGGCCTTCTGCCGCATGTACCTGATCCTGTACTATATGTACTGTATACTTCATTTTTCCAAGAAGTTCATCTCTTTTCTCAGGACTTGTGAGTTTAAATGCATTAAACATCGCGTCAAACCCATTTTCTTGAGGTACCGATGCTACATTACCTAGGGCAACATTAGCCGCAGTATCAACAGCTTCATCAGCTAAATGATGAATTTTATCCGTGGCGTCTTCGCCGGCGTAAAGCCTAGCGGCTTCTTCTAGGATAGCGACTGATAACAATGGATCTTTATTTTTTTCTTCATAATAAATTTTGATTGCATTATCCAAGTTTCCAGCATCATTTATTTGTCTCTGAATATTATCTGGCAGATATATTCCTTGAGAGACAGTTTCCTGGGAAATCACGTTAGGTACAGAGTCGGGGCGGTAGGCGACGTATTCGTCTGATTCAGGGTGATATACAACTGCTTCGCCCCTATCATTTGAATCTAAAACGTATCGCTGTGCTTCAGGAAAATTGTCATAATGCGTGTCTTCAGAGAGTCCCCAGGCGTAACTTTCGGAGGTAAGTTGTGGATCCACAGGCGGAGTAAGTGTTTTTGTAGATCGTTCGCCAATTTTCGTTTGTAGGGCTTGAGCTCTTGTCTTAGGCTGAGATTCCTCAATGACCGAAAGGGAGGTAACGTCCGGCCCTGAGGCTGATAATTCATGTGTTTGTGTCATTTACTTAACCTTTTTTTCGCATAAAAAATGCCAGTCATTTCTGTCTGGCGGGTGGGGCTAGTGGAGTTTATCGTTGAGCTGGTCGTTGGTGTTGAATTGGATGTTCTTTTTTTCATTCCGATACCATCTATGCTATATTAACGATTTATTTCTATACCGAGTGTAGCACCACAAGCGTTTTAATGCAACAACTTTATACCATCTATGGACTATTCAAGTGTGAAACTGCTAACACTTTTTGTCATATACCTCTGTTAGTGTATAATGCTCATATATGGCAACACTCCAGGATTACAGGGATGAACGGCTGCGTAAATTAGCGGAACTACGCGAATTAGGTGTTGATCCATATCCTGCTCAGTCGCATCGTACCCATAATGCGATAAACGTAACAACGGAATTCGGCAAATTAGAGGGACAAACAGTGACAGTTGCTGGGCGGGTCATGGGGCTGCGCAAATTCGGCAAATTAGCTTTTATCGTACTACGCGATCAAAGCGGCCAAGTTCAGCTATTTCTTCATGGGCCGGATGTCGCACCACTTGATGCAGCTAACGGTGTGCTTGGTATGAATGAATTACCACTTCTTGATACTGGCGATTTTGTCGAGGCAACAGGTGAGATTGTCAAGACGAAGACTGGTGAGATTTCGGTCGGCGTAAAAACCCTTCGCTTGCTTACAAAAAGTTTGCGTCCCTTGCCAACGGAACTGACCGACAAAGAACAGCGCTTGCGCCGCCGCTACGTTGATATGAACGTCAACCAGGATGTACGTGACCGTTTCGTACGCCGCAGTCGGTTTTGGCAGGCGACGCGCGATTATTTGAACCAAAATGACTTCATAGAAGTAAATGTACCGGTCCTGGAACATACTACCGGTGGCGCTGATGCCAATCCATTCGTGACACATATGGACGCGCTTGATCAGGACTTTTACCTTCGCATCAGTCATGAATTACCACTCAAACGCCTCATAGGCGCAGGATTCGAAAAAGTCTATGACATCGGTCCGCGTTTCCGCAATGAAAATTATAGTGATGAACACCTGCCTGAACATGTAGCGATGGAATGGTACTGGGCATATGCTAATTGGCAGGATGGCATGAAATTCCAAGAAAGTTTATTTAAATACGTACTCGAAAAAACATACGGCACGTTGCAATTCAAATTGAACGGGTTTGATGTTGATATGAGTCGTGAATGGGAAGTTTGGGACTACGCAACGGTTATCAAAGATCGCTATGACATCAATGTCTATGACAGTTCGCTTGATGAAGTGAAAAAAGCGCTGATCGACAATAAGTTAGAAGTTGAACAAACTGAAAATCGTGCACGTGGCATCGATAAGCTTTGGAAAAATATTCGCAAGGATGTTGTCGGTCCCGTTTGGTTGATTAACACCCCGGCATTTATTAGTCCGCTCGCCAAGACAAATCCTGATGACAAGAGGGTAGTTGAACGCTTTCAAGCGGTAATTGCCGGCAGCGAACTTAGCAACGGATTTTCTGAGTTAAATGATCCGATTGATCAGCTGGATAGGTTTGTCGAACAGCAAAAAATGCGCGACGCCGGTGATGACGAG
>CAYIQY010000045.1:0-7124 GCA_964365665.1 uncultured Candidatus Saccharibacteria bacterium
CGAAAAAGAGAAGAAATGGTGGATGAAGCATTGAAGGCGGTGGGATTGTTTGAAAAAAAGCATGTAAAAGCCCGTAATCTATCGGGCGGACAGAAGCAGCGACTAGCGATCGCCAGAGCGATAGTTGATCGGCCAAGCATCCTATTCGCGGACGAACCAACTGGAAACTTGGATACAGTGACAGGAAAGGCGATTGAGCAACTATTGTTTTGGTGCAATCGAGTTTTGGGAACGACCCTGATTATCGTTACGCACAACCAGGAGCTAGCAAATGAGTGCGACATACAAATCGTGATTAATGACGGCAAAGTAGCTTCGATAAGCGAGAAGGGTAAAAGCGTACCACTGCCAGAGCAGAAATTTACCAAGGAAAGCTTTGCTACGCAAATGGCGCAAAGCGCAGAGGCGCAAAATCCAGTTCGCACACAGGTGGTTGAGGTTGATATCAATATACCGAGAGATACGGATGGGCATATACAGTGAAATACTTTAATTTAGTTGTTCGCTCTTCGGATAATTTGCGCAATGCCTTGTTGCGTTCGACGCTGACCATGTTGGCTATCGGTATAGGTGCATTTGCGATGACGATGGGATTGGCGCTTAATTTAGGTGGAGAGGGCTATTTGAATAAAATTATATCATCGAATACGACCGCTAATTCTCTGTGGGTAATGAAAAAAATAGACGATAAAAGCTCGGGCACCTATCCAAGTCGTTACACGGGCGAGCCCTCACTACAGTTCCATTTCATACCTGTTTCATCACTTGACCAGGATGATTTGGATACAGTTAAAACTATTGATGGCGTAAAGGTAGTTGAGCCGGAATTTGCCATCGATCAGGCGGTTATATCAAATCGGGCCGGGGATAAATACGAGGCTATTGTAAACGTCGTTCGCGAAGGTGCGTACAGGGTCTATATTGCAGGCGACGGCAGCAAATTAAACGACAGCGAAATTATTTTACCTGATGGTTATCGGGAAGCTCTGGGGTTCGCAACTCCTGATGATGCTATAGGAAAAACGGTCAAGCTGACAGTTGCGAATCAAGCTGTTCCTGACAAGGAAAAAACCTTTAACTTTACAGTGCGTGCCATCATCAAACCATCATCACTAGCAATATACGCGTCATCGTTGGCAGTTTTGGTAACGAATAATTCAGTTAGAAAAATGAATGATTTTGTTACAAAAAATACACCTATGCAAGGTAAGTTCGTTGCTGCGAGTGCAGTATATGATTCTCCTGAGGATATGCAGGCTGTCAAGAAACGTATTACTGACAGCGGATATGATGCGCTTTCGACGAGAGAAGCGGTAGAGCCTGTATATCAACTTGTCGGTGCGTTTAGGTTCATGCTGATAGTGTTTGGCATCATTGCTGTAATGACTGCGGTATTCGGAATCATAAACACGCAGTATATTAGTGTCCTGGAGCGCGTACAAGAAATTGGAATGATGAAGGCACTCGGTATGGGCGGTGGGGATGTCAGGAAGCTATTTGAGATAGAAGCAGCACTGATTGGGCTCATAGGAAGCTCTATAGGTACGTTATTAGCATATGCATTGGGTACATTCGTAAATCCGTACATAACGGCCGCGCTAGCGCTCGATATAGGGATTCAACTTATTGAGTTTTCATTGGCGGGAACGGTCGGTGTGGTTGTATTGCTGACGATTACTGCCATGCTTTCGGGATTGTTGCCAGCGAAGAAGGCGGCCAATCTAGACCCAGTCGAAGCATTACGAAACGATATGCTTTAGAAATCTCCCGGGTCACTCAAGACTATCATCAATCATTAAGCGTCTCATTGCGATATATTGCCGAAACAATTCGCGCGCGCTGATGTATGAAAAAATGTCGCGAGCCGCACTAAAATTTGCTTTCCAGCCCGAGTAAAATCCTCTTTTTTTTGTTTTGTTCGTGTTTACTACGTTGTCCCAGTCGACGGCCTTGATAGTGTAATGATGCTTTATCACGAGATTGTTAAGGAAGACCTCAAGGGCAAAGTTCGGAAGTTTTTTAATTTCGTCGATATGATCATGTATGAGTGATCGCGGGAACATCCTTTCGCCGGTAAGAAGCTCAATCTTGTCTCTGCGGGTAAAATTTCTTCTAATACTCATCGCTGTATCTGCGACGCCTTGTTGAACTGGCAAAACGAGTTCACTGATATTATCTACGGTCAGCCCGAACAAATCTGAGTCCGCCATAAGGATATAGTCTCCCTCTGATGCCTCGAAGCCTCTGGCGACGGAGTAAGATTTACCTTTATTTGGTTTGTTTGTCACGACACGGATATTCTTGTATTTGCTCAAAATTTTTGGAGTTTGATCGGTCGATCCATCATCGACGACAATAATTTCCAAAGGAAGAATTTGTTTTGCTTCAAGCATTATGTCGAGTACCGCACCAATATGCTTTTCTTCGTTGAATGCAGGTATTATGCAGCTGATTTTTTTGATAGATCTCGATTTATTTGTCATTGCCGTTTGAACTGCCTTTACGTAGCGACTTCATTAATGCGACATGTTGTCGTGCGATGCCTGATATAGATACGGTCGAGAGCATGTCGCGCATCATTTTTGTATCTGCTTTGAGCGACGGATAAAATCCTCTCTTTTTGCGCTTCATTGTATGGGAAACATTCTTCCAATAGATGGTCTTAACCCTATACTTATGTTTGATGATGAGATCGTTGAGGTATAATTCGAGACCGAATCTTCGCAAATTCTTAATTGATTCAACGCGGTCAATGATGAGGTCGCGCGGAAACGCCCTTTCTCCTGTGATGAAATCGAGTTTCATGAGACGCATGTGAGCGAACGAATTTCTCCTCACGCTCATGGTGACATCAGCAATGCCGTCTTTGATTGGCTGGAGAAGGGCGAGTATGTCACTTGCAGTTAGTCCGATTAAATCCGAGTCTAGCATGAGTATGTAGTCACCCTTTGAGACTTCAAGGCCTCTGGCGATTGAATACGATTTACCCCTATTCGGTGCGTTCGTCAGTACCTGAACGTCTTTGTACTTACGGAGGATAGAGGGGGTGCGATCATCTGATCCATCATCGATGACAATAATTTCCATAGGAATTTTTTGCTTTGCCTCTAGCACCGCATCGAGAACCGAAGCAATTTGTTTCTCTTCGTTGTAAGCGGGAATGATACAAGAAATTTTTTTCACTATGACAATGAATATCCGTCTTCTAATTCAGGACTAGCTTCTATTGATAGTCTTTTTAGGGCGATATTTTGCTGTAACCAGCCTTTTGCAGGCATAACCTTAGCGATATCGTAGATGAGCAGAGAGTCTGCTTTCAGGCCGGTGTAAAGCCCTCGTTTTCTATATTTGTAATGATTGGAAACATTTTTCCAATAGATATTTCTGATACTGTATCCATGCTGGATTACGAGATTATTCAGAAAGACTTCAAGAGCAAAGCTCGGGAGTTTTTTAATTTCGTCGATATGATTCGTTATGAGATTGCGAGGGAACACCCGCTCACCGGTCAGAAAATCAAGCTTGATCATACGTGTGTGTGGATACGAATTTTTTCTGATACTCATGGTTACCTCTGCTACGTCTCTTTGGACAGGAGAGAGGAGGTCGAATATGTTTTTTGCCGTTAGTCCGATCAAATCAGCATCCACCAGAAGGATATATTCTCCTTTTGATGCTTTAAGTCCGCTGGCCACTGCGCAAGATTTGCCCTTATTTTGTTTGTGGGTGATTATTTGAATATTATCTTTGTATTTGTTCAAAATAGCGGGGGTCATGTCACATGACCCGTCGTTCACCACTATGATTTCCATAGAGGTTTTTTGCTGTACCTCCAATATAACGTCGAGCACTGCTGCAACCTGTCCCTCCTCGTTGAATACAGGTATAACACAGGAAATTTTTTTCATTTACATATACTCCGGACGAGTAGCGATGATTACTGGGACCCCCAACATATCTATGAACATCATACCATCTATTTGACTAATAATTTTTTCAATGCGTTATGCTGTCGGGTTGCTTCTTTAAAGGGCATAATCCTAAATACATCACGGGTCGCTCCTATGTTTTCTTTCCAGCCTCGGTAAAACCCTCTTCTTTTGGTTTTATTCTTATTTACAACATTGACCCAGTTGACCGCCTTGATGGGGTACTGCCCCTTGATGATGAGGTCGTTCAGGAACACTTCAAGGCTAAAATTTGGAAGCTCTTTCATTTTATCAAGATGTCCATTGACAAGAGATCGCGGAAACACTCTTTCGCCAGTTATAGATTCTAGTTTGGTCCGTACATAATTTTTTCTGATGCTCATTGTTACTTCTGCGACCCCCAATTGAACGGGTGTAATAAGGTCATGAATGTTGTCAGCGGTCAGTCCGAATAAGTCTGCATCCAGTAGAAGGATGTATTCTCCTTTTGATGCCTCAATTCCTCGTGCAACAGAATAGGATTTGCCTTTATTCGAGTTGTTTGTCAGTACTCGAATACCCTTGTATCCTTTCAAAATGTGAGGGGTGGAGTCGTTTGATCCATCATCTACCACGATAATTTCCATCGGAATTTTTTCTTTTGCCTTGAGTGCGGCATCGAGCACGTTCGCAATTTGCTTTTCCTCGTTCAATGCTGCAATAATACAAGAAATCTTCATCTATCTGCACCCCAAGGAATAGTAGTTATTTGGATCCCCAACATATCACTGAGTATCATAACATTTTTTTGTTGGCAGAACGCGCTAGTGACGCTCATTAACCTCAAAAATACTGCTGGAAACATCTGAGGTTTGTTATGATAAGAGCATGAAACGATTTGCCGTATGGGTCGGGTTGGGGATTGCGGTTGCTTTGGCTGCAACGACGTCCGTCCATGCATCAGTCAATGATTTTGAATTCCAATCATTTGAAGCAGACTACTATTTAAGTGCCGATAGCGTAGGCCGTTCGACGCTCAAAACGGTCGAAAAGCTGACAGCAGAATTCCCGAGTTTTGATCAAAATCATGGCATTGAGCGGGTGATCCCGAAAAATTACGACGGTCACTCAACCAGTCTGCATATTGAGTCGGTGACGGATGAGTCGGGGCGAAAACTCAACTACACGACATATGACAGCAATAGTAATGAGGTGCTGCGCATTGGTGACGGTGATAAATATGTTCGAGGTACTCAGACGTATGTGATTACTTATACACAGCGTGATGTCACGAAATATTTTGCTGATACCAAAGACGATGAATTTTACTGGGATACGAATGGAATGCAGTGGCTACAGCCATTTGGTGTAGTCACAGCGAGGGTGCATATCGCAGATTCGCTGAAACCGACATTTACCAAAGAGATAGCCTGTTATAAGGGTGTAGAAGGCTCAACAAAGCAATGTGAAATTACTACCGATGGTAGCGTTGTGACTGCGCATGCAAGCAGCCTTGGCGCGGGTGAAAACATGACCATCGCAGTCGGCTTTACGGCCGGTACATTCCGTGGCTACGAGCCGTCTCTATGGGATCGGGTAGTGATGATTTGGTGGATGACTGTCTTTATCAGTTCGCTGATCGGTATCATTGCGATTATTTGGTTGTCGATCCGCTATAGCAAGATCAGCAAGCGTACGAAAGAATTAAACCCAATCGCGCCAGAATATATACCGCCAAAAAATACCAGCGTTTTGACCGCATCTCAGATCGGCGATGATACACGAGCAGTAACGACTGCACAAATAATCGATTTCGCGGTCCGTCATTTTATTACGATTACTCAGACAAAGGAAAAGTCACTTTGGAAACCGGCCGAATATGAGTTAGAAATCGTCAAACCGGCCGAAGGGCTGACGCTTGAGGAACAAGATTTTATACGAGGGCTTTTTGGTGTAACGGAAGTTGGAGCAAAGCTACAAACAAAATCACTCAAAAATAATTACGTCCTGTCGACCAAATTGCAAAAAAATTCGAAATCGCTCACCGAACGGATTAAAGGTAATTATGACTTACGCCATAAAGATGAAGCTGTCTCAAAATCTTTCAAACGCCAGGGGCTGGTCATATTAATTCTCAGCCTCATCACTCTGTCACCAATACTGTTGATTGCAGCAGTTGTTGCGTATATTTGCGGATGGACAATACGGCCACTGACAGATAAAGGCCTCGCACTGCGGCGGTATCTCACGGGTCTGAAAATGTATATTGAAGTTGCCGAAAAGGATCGCATCAAGATGCTGCAAAGCCCAGAAGGCGCAGAGAAGACAGGAGTTAAGATCAAAGATAGTAGCGACAAGAAGCTTGTGAAACTATACGAACGAGTGTTGCCATATGCTGTGTTATTTGGCCAGGAAAAAGAATGGAACAAGCTCCTTGCTATCCAGTATGAGAATTCTGGATCATCACCCGATTGGTATGTCGGCCATGGTGCGTTTAATGCGGTGATATTTACGAGTGCAATGAACGATTTTAGTAACAGTATGAATAGCTACAGCGCATCGACCAGTTCATCATCGGGCGGATCCAGTGGTGGTGGATCGTCTGGTGGTGGTGGCGGAGGTGGTGGTGGCGGAGGCTGGTAAGCTCGTGCTACTATAAACATAAGCAAAAGGGAGAATTATGTGATTGAAGTGCGCAATATCAGTAAGACCTATGGTAAAAAACGTAATATTTTTACGGCACTCGACAATGTAAGCTTCACGATTCCCGATGGGGCCAGTGTTGCGATTATAGGTAAGTCTGGGAGCGGTAAATCAACTTTGATGCATGTCATGAGTGGTCTCGATCACCCACAAGAAGGTGAGATCGTCGTGAACGGTCAGGATATCCTCAAACTAAAGCGTAAACAGATTGATAGCTTTCGTGCCTCGCAAATGAGCTTTATCTTTCAATCTTTTTTTGTCCAGGCAAATGAAACTTGTTTTGATAATGTTAGTTTGCCGCTCGAGATAGGCAAATTATCTCGCCGTGAACGTAAAAATAAGGTAACCGCAGCTCTCACGGCAGTAGAACTTGGGGAAAAGATCAAGTCTAAAGCAAAGGATCTTTCCGGGGGCCAAAAACAACGCCTAGCGATTGCCCGGGCGATTGTGAACGATCCAAAAATTCTATTTGCTGACGAAAAAATTAACATATTCATACTGAACAGAAAATAT
>CAYIQY010000046.1:0-6897 GCA_964365665.1 uncultured Candidatus Saccharibacteria bacterium
GGCAAATGTCACTGGTGCTCCGCCGTCCACCAGGACGCGAAGCCTTTCCTGGCGATGGCTTTTACCTCCATTCTCGTCTGCTGGAGCGATCGGCGAAATTGGCTGACAGCCTCGGTGCCGGATCACTCACTGCCCTACCGATTATCGAAACGCAAGCCGGTGACATTAGTGCCTACATTCCAACCAACGTGATTTCAATCACCGACGGTCAGATCTTTATGGAAACAGATCTATTTAACCAAGGTATCCGACCAGCGATCAGCGCCGGCCTCTCAGTCAGTCGTGTTGGTGGTGATGCACAGACGAAATCGGTCAAATCCGTTGGTTCACACCTCAAACTTGGTTTGTCACAATTCCGCGAGCTAGCAAGCTTTGCTCAGTTCGGTAGCGACCTCGACGAAGCGACCAAATCACAGATTGAACGCGGTCAGCGCCTGACTGAACTATTGAAACAGCATCAATACACCCCAATGAGTATTTGGGAGCAAGTTGCTAGCATTCAGGCCGTCAACGGCGGTTCATTTGATAAAGTACCCGTCAGCAAGATCAAGGAAGCCCAGACTGCCCTACTGACTCGACTGTGGACTGACTACAAAAAAGAAATGCAGGAACTGGCCAAAGGTGATGAAAAGATCACGGCTGATTCATCAACCGCGAAGCTACTTGATAAAACCGCAAAGGCTGTCGCGAAAGGATTTGAGGAGTAGATATGGCAGGCGAATTTGGCAGCGCTGGATTCCGGAAACCAAGCTTCATTGATGATTTAGCTCGGGGTGAGGCTTATACTCCTCCGCGGCAAGTTGAAGATGACGGTATTGGAGAGACGCTTCAAGAGCGTGATGCTACTCGTGCTGCTTTTCGCAATGTTATTACTGACGCGCTAGCCGAAGAAACTCCAGCTAATGATGTGTCAAGAGAACGTGGGCTATATGAAGACCTGACGATTCGTGACCGTAGTCGTTCAAGGTCGCAAAGCCGTATTATTGGCGGCATGCCGCCATGGGGTCATCGCTAATGCCATCAACCCGCGCATTAAAGACTCGTATCCGCTCGGTCAAATCGACCAAGCAGATTACGAAGGCAATGCAGTTGGTCGCGGCCAGCAAGATGCGCCGTGCGCAAGAGTCTGAAAAGGCATCTGCACCGTATACGCGTGCTGCCAATGAACTTCTGACTCACCTCGCCAACCAGGGTGAAACCGATCGTCATCCGTTATTCATGGTGCCTGACAAAATCAAATCACGCCTCCTGATTGTCGTTGCGACCGACAAAGGCTTGGCTGGTGCCTATGATGCCAATGTGCTGAAACTGTACGCTCATCACTTGCTTGAGGACGATAAGGCCGGCATTAAAAATGTCACCATCACGATTGGCCGTCGGGCTAATCGCTTCGTCTCGCGCATCAAGAATGTCAAAGTCGCAGCAGCGTATCAGGATTTGCCTGACGATCCAAGTGGCGGCCAGCTGCGCGCGGTTGTTGATGCAGCGATGCAACAGTTCAAGGCCGAAGAGGTCGACGCTGTCGATATTATCTATACCGAATTTATCAGCAGTGTTAACCAACAAGCCATCGTCCAGCGGATCTTACCTGCTGGCTACGAAAAAACAGAGGTTAGCGAGAATGTACGCACCGCAGAATTCGAACCAAGTGCCGAGGAAGTATTGGAAGCGGTTACCTACCGACTTGTCGAAGCGCAAGTCTACCACGCCTTACTCACTGCCCGTGCCAGCGAATACATTATGCGCATGCTCGCCATGAAAAACGCGACCGATAATGCCAATGATTTGATTGACGATCTGACGCTGGCGATGAACAAAGCCCGCCAAGCCGCGATCACTCAGGAACTTGCCGAAATCAGCGGCGGGTCGGAGGCGATGAAATGAGCGAAACTATAACGGCCAGCCAACATGATAACGAACAGTTACATGCTGAATCCGCGCTTCCGCCAATGCCAAATCTGGAAAAATACATCGTTAAAGCATCGATCCATCCCCCTCACCATGTCAGCCCGCATGAATTCGCTAATTATCCCGAACTGCCACAGCATCTCAGAGATTTGTTAGTTGAACCAGATTCGGAAAAAGAAGCCAAAGATGGTCGAAAAATGTTGGCTCAACTGATGAAAATAGCCCCGAGATGGGCTGAAATGGGTGTCGACAGGGGCGACAGATACTTTCAAATCGAAAACGACATGGTCATTAGGATTCAAAAGTACTACAACGTGAAACTTGATGTTCACGCGGTTGAGGGGGCTCATGCTATCGCGCACAGTGCTCTGACGAATGTGCTGTATGGACACCTGGAACCGGATTTGCCGCAACGTGCCAACATCGTCAGCGCACCGCTGAGTGAGGGCATACCCAGTGTGATAGCATTCATCGGGCCGGAAGAAGGTATAAGACATAAACTTTTGACGCCGGAGGAACGTACCGAGTATGGCATCCACTCGATAACGGTTTATGAAGAACAGGTATCGACAGAAGCATTAAAAAATATATTTACATCGAATATGACAGGACAAGGAGAATAATATGATCAAGACAGCAGAGAAAACCAAGACTAAAGACGGCACGATTATCCAGGTCGTCGGCGTGGTCGTCGACGTCGAATTCAAGGAAGACAAATTGCCTGCAATCTACCATGCTTTGCATGTTGAACATGATGGCAGAACGATTACTCTCGAAGTCGCACAGCACCTTGACGAACATACGGTTCGTACGATTGCCCTATCGAGTACAGACGGGCTGAAACGTGGCCAGGAAGTCGTCAGTACGGGTGCACCGATCAGCGTGCCGGTCGGTGAACAGACCCAAGGTCGCATGTTTAACGTTGTTGGCGAGCCGATCGATGGCAAGCCTGCGCCAAAAGGCAAAACTGCTCCGATTCACCGTCAACCACCTGCCCTGACTGAACAGTCGAATAAGGCAGAAATCCTGGAAACAGGTATTAAAGTCCTCGACCTGATCGCGCCACTAACCAAAGGTGGCAAGGCTGGCCTGTTTGCCGGTGCCGGTGTCGGCAAAACCGTCTTGATCCAGGAACTCATCTTTAATATCGCCAAATTCCACTCTGGCAACTCTGTCTTTGCCGGTGTCGGTGAACGTACCCGTGAAGGTAACGACCTGTACTACGAAATGGAAGATGCTGGTGTTTTGCCGAAAACCTCACTTGTCTTTGGGCAAATGAACGAACCACCAGGAGCCCGTTTACGCGTTGCATTGTCGGGTCTTGCGATGGCCGAAGATTTTCGTGATTCAGGCAAAGACGTCCTGCTATTTATCGATAATATTTTCCGCTACACCCAAGCCGGCGCCGAAGTATCTGCCCTGCTTGGTCGTCTGCCATCCGCCGTCGGTTACCAACCGAACCTGCAACAAGAAATGGGTATGTTACAAGAACGTATTACCAGTACCAAAAAGGGCTCAATCACTTCTGTCCAGGCTGTCTACGTGCCTGCGGACGACTTGACTGACCCGGCTCCTGCCACGACATTTGCCCACCTTGACGCGACGATCAGCATGAACCGTGCTTTGACTGAAATTGGTATCTACCCTGCAATCGATGTACTAGATAGTACGAGCACAAGCCTCGACCCAGAGATTGTCGGTGAAGAACATTACCGCGTCGCCCGTGAAGTTCAGCGCATCATGCAGGAATACAAAGACTTGCAGGATATTATCGCAATCCTTGGTATGGAAGAATTGTCTGACGAACAAAAGCAGACTGTTAACCGCGCTCGCCGTTTGCAACGATTCTTTGCGCAGCCATTCTTTGTCGCCGAACAGTTTACTGGTAACAAAGGCGTTTACGTCAAACTAGAAGACACCGTCAAAGACACTGCCGACATTATTGCCGGCAAGTATGATGACAAACCTGAGTCGTGGTTTTACATGGCTCCTGGTCCATTGTCTGAGAAAAAAGACTGATAAAGTAAATGCGCCCCGACGTGTTTTTATGCGTCATTGCATAAAAAACACGCCGAGGCTGGCCAATGGGGATTACCGAGTTACCGGTGGTTTTTCGATGTGACTTCCGTCACGGTGTACGTCACTTGACGTTCGTCGGGACTCTCCCAGTAGATAGTCCGCCAGAAAAGTTCCAGAAAAATCTGGAATCTCATTCCATCTCCTATTGTAGTTGTGGCCGTTCGGCTTGGCTCTGTCGTTGGTTAAAGGCAGTAGTATGGGCTCAGAGTGATTATAGGCTTATCGCCACCGTTGTCAATAGATATTTTGGTCATGAAATTCTGGACGAAATCTGGTATGATTATAAGTAATGAATTTACAGTTAATTACCCTTCTCGGCACGAAGGTTGACCAGGACGTCTACGAAGTAATGCTACCGACTGCTGCAGGTGAAATCGCGGTTTTTGCTGGCCATGAACCGCTTGTCAGTATTGCTGTTCCAGGTGCCATTGCCGTTCGTTACGCCAAGGGCGATAATGATGACAAACTAGATTATTTTGCCATCAGCGGCGGTGTGATTGAAGTATCACCTACTGAATTGAAAGTACTCGTTGACGAGGCTGATAAGGGCGAAGATATCGTTGAGTTAGAGACCAAAGCTGCATTGGATCGTGCTCTCAAAATGCGTGACAATGCCAAAGACCAGGTTGAATTGGAAAAAGCGAGTCAACTTGTTGACCGTCACGCAATCCGCCTCAAAGTTGCCGATCTCCATCGTCGTCACCGACGTCGATAAATATCCTCAAGAAATGAAACAGCCCCGTAGGACTGGCACTTCCTTTCGGTCGTGCGCCCTAGGGGGCTTTCGTTGTGGTTAGCCGAGGATTGGCACGCCACACTTGTACTTCTCGGTCGCCGTCCATCTGGCTAGTAGCGCTTCCTCGCCATTCGGTGCGTTCTTGATAACGACACCGAACTCACGATTAGGTTCGACCGGCTTGAGCGTGAAGACGACGTTCTGGATGTACTTGCTGTCGCCGCCAGTCCCCATCAGTCCGAGCACATTCGTGCCGTACTGTATCCGGCTGTCGACGCCGGCGAAGAGGTTGCTGTCAGTTACCGACAGCTCTCTGCCGTCTTTGTATTCGACCAGTCGGATGAGGGCGTTGTATTTGCCCTGCCAACTACCCGAGAATTCGACGAAGCGTTCGCCATCGAAAGCGACCTCGCCCGTGCAGTTGAACGATCCCGGAACGAAGTCCCCGATCTGGGGCGTGTTGTAGGGATGTGCCCATGCGCCCGGGCTCGCCAAGAGTGAGCCGCAGACAATGGCAACCACCGCGATGAACACAATGACAAACGACTGCCATACTGTGCGAATGATTCGCATTGTCAAACACCTTTCGGTCGACTGCCGTAGCAGTTGTGGGCCGAACGCCCGTAATGATTACTATAGCATATTAACTACCAAATGTAAATGATTCGTTTGAGATACCAGAGAGTGATTAGGCGCTCAGTGGCGGATCTGCAGGCGTATGTATCTCGTCGGTATGAGCTGGCAATTCAAATAATTTTGCTAGTGTTTGGGATTCTTCTTTAAGCCCGACTAGCTTAAGGGTTGCAAGCATCCCAACAAGGACTCCTCGTTTATACTCTTCATTGTGGTTGCCTTCCTTGCGAAATCGCTCGGCAATAATTTGCATGAGAGAAATTAGCTCTCCGTCATTTTCTCTAGCTTCTTGGTAATATTTATCGATATCAAGAGGGCTTTTTTTGAACGCTTCTATCACTTCTGGTGGTATGTGCGGGTAACCACCAGGGGTCGAGTCGGATAAAAAACGTTCATTATCTGCCATGGCTATTTCAAGTATATCATCTGTTGCATTGCCTGAAAATCGGAGTACAATATATTTTGGTTTAGATAGAAACACTAAAAGAGATTACCTAGAGAATACCCAATGGAACAGGATGTAATGAGTACGACTATTGACGTTGAGAAAAAGATAGCCTTTCAGACACTCGGCGTGGCTGGTGAAGGTGGGATTGAAGCAAAAGAAGGACAGATGGAACGTCTGGATGAATTCACTAACCGTGTTGGTTCTGGTGAATTTCATCGTGCAACTGCAGGACAGATCCCCTGTACGTGTGTTGACGGGCGCTGTAATACCGAAAAAGATGCACTCATGCCGAACGCTGCGGGCGGTAGCGAGACATTGATGGTTGCAGATGATCTGACAACTAAAGACTTTGAACTGGACGGGGACGCAACTACCCGAGGTCAGTACGGAAAGTTACTCAACTTTCTCAAAGAAGCCGGTTACCCGATCGGTGGCCATATTGATTGCGGTGCGAACATGAAATTACCTGCGATCTATGCCTATATCAAAAGAAATGGTGACATGCTTCGCTCTACGGCCACATCACTTGGTTACGAGGTTAGTAACGATGACCATGAGCTGATCACTGGTAATGCTGGTGAGCGATCCGACTTTTCAGACGGCGACGAGATGCTTGACGCGATATACAATGAGGATGGTCGTGTGGATACGCTAGAAGGTGAACATATGGAAGTCGTCGCGCTCATCGACAGGCGTCAAGGCACAACTCTCGACCGTGATGCCGTACAAGCAGAATTTGGCGATAACTACAAGGCCTTTAATGTTGACGAGTGGACTTTTGAAGAAAGTGCCCGCGTTATTTCACACATGGGCGGCGAAGACGAAGCTCGCCAAAAACGTATCAGCATGCTTTATTACAATTTGGCTACGGCCGGCGTTCTGTGCGGTCCGAATATGCGCGTCGTTGTTGTTGAATGATACCGCTTGTGGTATTATCGCCACATAACGAACTAAAAACAAAAAAACAGGAAATCTATGGACTCCATATATCAAGTTCCAAAAAAATCACACCGCCGTGCCTGGATAGTGGTCGTTATTGTGGTAGTTCTCGGTATTATCGCTGGCGGTACCTTCTACGTGCTACTCGGATCAA
>CAYIQY010000047.1:0-6649 GCA_964365665.1 uncultured Candidatus Saccharibacteria bacterium
GTTGAGGAGGGTAATATTCTTTTCGCCGCGCTCGATCATTCCGATATATGTGCGATGCACTCCAGCAAGCGAGCCAAGCTTCTCTTGGGAGATGTCGCGTTTGATCCGTTCACTTTGAACCCTTTTGCCGAATCGGATAAGCACTTGTGGTTTCTTATTCACATCACCAGAGTAGGCACTTGCCTACTTTGGGTCTACATACTATAGTTAGCACTAGTTTTCATTGAGGCTTGCCTGCTGGTCGGGGTCTGGCTTCCTTACCATCAAATTAATAGGAAATAAGCCATATTATGAATAAGAAAACACTCGCAATAGTGCTCGCTATCAGCTCTAGTCTCGTGCATCGTGCATACACTGGACAAAATGAAGAAAACGCGTACAGTGTGGGAATAATTTGACGAGTTTGTTTATTTGTTGTATCCGTCGGCCCTTTATTAAAACATTATTAATTTGCAAACGTCCCCATGACTTACGTATATAGAGGAGTCGCGATTTTTATCGCGATTTTAATGTTGGTCCAACCTGCATTTGCGCTCGCAGCTCCCTCCGAGGCAATGCGTAGCAAAGTCGCCACATCAACACCCGTAACCGATCAGGTGCTCACGAAGGCTGTTCAGGGTGCTCCGAACAAAGCAGTGGCAAAGACACTTACCGACTATGTTCCGGGTGAGATCATCGTGAAATTTAAGGAAAATCGTGTCGATCTCAAAAAGGCGGGAGGTGTTTCGAAATCGACTCAATTTGCCGTGCGCCACGACCTCTCCCTTAAAGAGAATATCAGGCGCGCAAACCTCACCGTACTCAAGACTCGCGGTAAAGAGACTGCCGAGCAGGCTATTGCACGTCTGAAAGCGGATCCTGATGTCGAATATGTGCAGCCGAACTATCAGTATTATCCGCTCACTTCGGGTGGTGGTGGCTCATCCATTGGAACCAATGACCCTTCACGCGACGAGTTGTGGGGTCTCCACAATTCCGGACAAAACGTAGATGGAACATCGGGTACGAGTGATGCGGACATCGACGCTGTAGACGCGTGGAATATATCTACTGGGTCAAATACTATTGTTGCCGTCATAGATAGTGGAGTCGCGTACAATCATCCGGATCTTGAAGCAAATATGTGGGATGGCTCGAATTGCGTAGTAGACGGTAGCACCCCAGGCAATTGTAATCACGGATACGATTTTGAAGACGAAGATAAAACCCCTCTTCCTACTGGAAGCAGTCATGGCACACACATCGCGGGAATAATTGCGGCGGCAAAAAATAATGCCGTCGGCATCATCGGCGTTGCGCCCGATGCCAAGATAATGGCCCTCAAATCTAGCCTGACGACTGCAGACAACATCGCAGCGATTACGTTCGCTAAAAACAATGGAGCGAGTGTCATAAATGCAAGTTGGGGATGCGCTGTATTGCCCGACCAAGGGGGAAGTGGCGCGGACTGTGAAGGTAATGGTGATTATGGTGATCAGGCTCTGCAGGACGCCATCGCGGCCTTTCCGGGACTATTTGTGACCGCCGCGGGAAACGGGAATGATGATAATGATGCTGAAGGAGATAACCACGATTCAGAGCAGACACTCCACAGTTATCCCTGCGATCTGGACCTTCCAAATATTATTTGCGCGGCGGCGACTGATCAAGACGACCTCATTGCTGAATTTTCTGACTTTGGATTAGTCTCGGTTGATATGGGCGCTCCCGGTGTGAATATTCTGAGTAGCGTCGCGGATTCCACCGCCTTCGTCAATGACTTCGAGTCGGTGACAGCACCAAACCTGCCAAGTGGTTGGACAAAAACGGGGAATTGGGGAACGTACGATTTTGGCGACAATACCGTACTCTATGGAGATCTCGCGACGCCGTATGCAAACAACGCCAATACCACAGCCACAGCTCCAACAGTAAATCTCTCGGGTGCTTCGGGCGCAACATTAAGTTTCTATACCGTTTGCGACACAGAATACACCACGAGTGACTGGTTCGACTATATGCAGCTGGAATACAGCGCCGATGGCACGAACTTCACAGGCGATTTCAAGTGGGATGAGGCTTCCCTAGATATGTTAAATGACGATTCAGATCCATCGGGACTCGCCTCGTTTTACTTCGAGAATGTGCCGATTCCGAGTCAGTATCTTTCGTCGAATTTCAAGCTCCGTTTTCGCTGGGTCACTGATGAATTAATCAGCAATTTTGACGGTTGCAGTATCGACGATATTGAAATATCAAAATTCTCGGATGGTTCAGACAACTTGTACAGTTACAAAAATGGAACTTCCTTTGCCGCACCACATGTAGCTGGTGCCGTCGCTCAAGTGTTCGCTCTGCGCCCTGATTTCAATATCGCTCAAGTCAAAGCTGCGATACTCGAAAATGGAGATGCAAAAGCTTCGCTTGTCGGAAAGACCGTTAGCGGAAAGCGACTGAACGCATCCGCCGCCCTTTCCGCTGCCAACACTGGCACGCTTATCGTGAAGAAGGTCGTGATGAATGATGATGCCGGTGGAGCTACGGCCACAGATTTCTCCTTCCAGGTCAATGGCGGGACAGCGACAGCGTTTGAAGCAGACGGCCAGAACGATTTCACGGTCGCGACTGGCACCTATACCGTCACGGAAGTACCGGTTGACGGCTACACCACAAGCTACGAAAGCTGCGAGAATATTGCTTTAGCTGCTGGCGGCACGGCTACGTGTACGATCACGAATGACGACGCTGAACCAGCTGACTCCACTACCCCCATCATCACCTTGAATGGCTCGGCAGCAATAACGTTGACTGTTGGCGATACTTTCACCGATCCGGGAGCTACAGCTTCAGACGACGTTGATGGAGATATCTCTGCTGACATTGTAGTTGGAGGCGACACTGTTGACACCAATACCGTCGGCACTTACGTGATTACCTATAACGTCTCCGATGCAGCCGGAAATACAGCCATTGAGGTCACCCGCACAGTCGTAGTGGAAGAGGAGGCGCCGCCAGAGCCGGAGCCTGATACCACTCCTCCAGTCATTACCTTGAGTGGCTCGGCAACAATGACATTGACCGTCGGTGATACTTTCACTGACCCGGGCGCTTCTGCCACGGACGATGTTGACGGATCTGTCGCTGTCTTCACGAGTGGTACGGTTGATACGAATACCGCAGGCACATACACGCTCACCTACACAGCCGAGGATTCTAGCGATAATGAAGCAACGGCGACACGCACGGTTATAGTCGAGGAAGAGGCACCGCCACAGCCGGAGCCGGACACTACTGCCCCCGTCATTAGTCTCGTGGGAGATAATCCGCAGGTCATCATCGTCGGGGAGGAATATACTGAACCCGGTGCAACCGCAAGCGATAACATTGATGGGGACATCACTGGCTCTATCGCAGCTGACTCCTCTGCAGTGAATACCACGACCGTAGGCGAATACGAAGTTACCTACAACGTCTCCGATGCCGCAGGTAATGCCGCTACCCAAGTTGTCCGCACCGTCTCGGTCGTTGAGACGGAGCCCGAACCGACACCTGATACCACCGCACCTGTTATCAGTTTGGTCGGCGCTAACCCGCAAGTACTGACTGTGGGTGATGCATATACCGAACTCGGAGCTACAGCCAGCGATAACATTGACGGCGACATTACGAGCTCCATTGTGACCGATGCTTCGGCGGTCGATACTACGACCGTCGGCGAATATGAAGTTACGTATAATGTCTCCGATGCCGCAGGTAATGCGGCCGTCGAGGTCTCTCGAACCGTCTCTGTTGAGGCGGAACCAGAGCCGACACCTGACACCGCTCCTCCAATCATTACGCTCATCGGAGGCTCAACACTCAACGTTTCAACCGGCAGTACGTTCACCGATCCTGGCGCGACAGCCAGTGACCACGTCGACGGCGATCTCACGAGTGCAATAGTAGTCACTGGAACAGTTGATATGGCGACCGTGGGTGAATATACGCTTACCTATTCGGTGAGCGACGCCGCGGGTAATGGGACGTCAACGGCACGCACCGTCAACGTCAGCGATCTCGCTCTCTCGACGGAGCAGCAATCTACGGTTGCCTCAAACAGCACAATGATTATCTGGACAACGTCGCACGCCGCAACGAGTCGTGTACTTTGGGATACTGTATCGCACACCACAGAATCAAGTATCGCAGCCGGTCCTTCAAACTACAGTTATGCGAATACGACAACGGAAGATTCAGCGCTCGTCACAAATCACTCAGTAACGATAAGCGGCCTCTCACCCTCAACAACGTACTTCTTCCGCCCCGTGTCTCATGGGTCACCGGAAATGCTGGGGAATGAAGTATCAGTCACGACCTCTGCCACCCCAGCCTCTCCTGCGCCTTCCGGCGGTGGAGGTGGCGGTGGAGGCGGGAGCACAACAAAAAACACCTATTCCGCGAGCATCAATAATGGTGCGGCGACAACGGCATCCACAGCAGTAACACTAACGATCTCGCGCACGGGGAACGCCAATCAAATGCAAGTCTCAAATACGTCAAATTTCTCAAATGTGGAGTGGATTGCATATAAAAATACGCACCCGTGGACACTCACATCCGGATCAGGCACGAAAACCGTATACGTCCGCTTTGGCAATAACGGCACCGTGCTTGGTACAGCGCGGGACAGCATTACGCTTGTCGAACGTGTAGTTCCGGCGGCTCAAACAGCGACATCGACTGCGCTACAAACTCCGCAGGGACAAGTCTTGGGCGCGTCTACGTACAACTTTGCGCAACCACTCCAACTAGGATCGACTGGGCCTGATGTTACGGAACTACAGAAGATTTTAATCGCGGCAGGGTACTTGAAGATCGACACGCCGACAGGGTATTTTGGCCCCATCACCGTAGCAGCAGTCAAAGCGTATCAGTCGGCACACGGCCTCGAGCCGGTCGGTATCGTGGGACCAAAGACACGTGCTCTCTTGAATAAGGGCACGACATCAAGTGGCAGCGGGGATAACGCAACACTGATCGCTCAATTACAGGCGCAAGTAAAGGAGTTGCAGGCAAAGATCGCAGAGCTTCTGGCGAAACAGGGCACGCTGTAAAATAGTGGTGCTACGTGAGAGGATTTGCCGTAGTAATACCAATTACTTATCAAAAATCCTTTATTTCTTTGTCGACCTCTATAAATAGAGGTGACCCAGTAAACGAGAGGGGGGAGATCGGGCCATAAAACATGAAGGGATATTTTCCATTACTGGTCGGATCAATGAACGATCTATAGAATTTTGCAGCTGCATCATCGTTAATGATGTCTTTAATTTTGTTGAACTCGGAGCCACTTGTGAGCCCATACCCGAAGGCTGATATTCTCATCTGCTGTCTTATTTCTTCGTGCAGCGATTCAAGTGTTTGGGTAATGAACATGTAGCCAATGCCGTATTGTCGTGTCGTTCGTACCGAGTCGATAATCTTTCTGCTCAATTGCTGAATGCGCTCATCAAAGGAGTTTGTAGCGATAAAGCGATGGGCCTCGTCCATAACAATGAGACAGTTCAGACCTCCCTTAGAGTATGCAACAGCTCCCTCATTAACGATTTTCTGCTCGATAAGTTTTATAAAAAGGGCTTGCAAATTTTCGGAATTCTCATGCAGCGGGTCTCTGCGAATATCCAAGACGACGGTATTACCCTTATCGACGACGATTTTCCTTATTATTGTCTGTAAAGGTGTCTTGCCGTCTTCACTGAACAGGGCGCAAACATCATTCCACACCCCCATAGTTGTAGAATCGAGGGGCGTGGTCTCTTCAGCAATTTCCTTCACCTTTCCTCTAAGATTGTTGAGAAACTGTCCTTTACTGTAAACATTTGCGAGCCAGCGATCTTCCGAGTCAAAACACGCCATCATCTGCTTTAGAAGATTGGCACTGTCTTCCTTGCCGATATGGAACACCGGGTTATTGAGACGGCCATCAATATATTCCTGAATAGATTCCTGCATCAAGATTTGCTTCTCGTCGGTGTTAATTCTAAAGGCTTTCCTTATAAAACCATGGCTGCCTAAAAGTTCACTAAAAAGATTACTGTCATCGGGCAATGCAACGTCATTTGGAACCTTAAATTTTTCATATTTCATTCCCGTTGCCTTGATTTTGTCTTCAAACTTCGAGCCATCGGCCAAAACTTTAGAGTCCTCGTAAAATTGCCCCTTGGGGTCGAGTATCAGAATACTCATATGCTCATGGTTCTTGGCATACCCGAGAATCATATTCGCCGCCACGGAAGTTTTGCCCGAGCCAGTGCGACCGAAGACGCCAACATGATGAGCTTCTCCGTACCCCCCTTTCTCAGGATCACCGAAGTGTTTAAACCAGAAAGGCATTCTGACGTCTGTATCGTAAGCCTTCCCGATACATGCCAGACCCTCCTCATGCTTCTTCATTAAAAGTTTCATTATGTCATCCGTAACTCTCTTTACTTGCTGACCAGTGGAGGGAGAGTTTGCCAATTTATGCGCTTCAGGATCGGATTCCTCGGCCTTGCCTAAATTAAAACTTGATTGAACGGCGATAATTGCGATTCGATTGTCGGCCGCGCCACTCAAGTGCGGAAGACTCCCGTGTCTTTTGATTCTCTAGGTATACCGCGCAGCTCTGCTGCGCGGTCGCTGGCCGTCATAT
>CAYIQY010000048.1:0-6323 GCA_964365665.1 uncultured Candidatus Saccharibacteria bacterium
GTATGGTGCTTATTAATGTCAGCTTGGGACTGGGGGAGTTTTCGGCTGCGGGCTGGTTGGGCTATCCTCCACTGTCGGAACTGGCGTATAGTCCGGGGACGGGCATTGATTATTGGATTTGGAGTCTGCAGATTGCGGGTGTCGGTAGTTTACTGTCAGGCGTCAATTTCCTGGTGACGATCTTTACCATGCGTCGTGCCGGTATGACACTAATGAAACTGCCAATTTTTGTCTGGTCTGTAATCGGCAGTATGTTGCTGGTCGTGTTTGCCTTTCCGATCCTGACCGCTACATTGAGTATGTTGGCACTCGATCGGACAATGGGGATGCACTTTTTCACCAGTGATATGGGCGGTAATCCGATGATGTATGTCAATTTGATTTGGGCATGGGGACATCCGGAAGTATATATTTTGATATTACCAGCATTCGGAATATTTTCTGAAATCGTGCCGGTATTCAGCCGCAAGCGGCTATTCGGTTATGCAAGTATGGTCTGGGCGATTTTAGCGATCATGATACTGTCGTTTACGGTCTGGCTGCACCACTTCTTTACGATGGGTGCGGGTGCCAATGTTAATGCGTTTTTCGGCATTATGACGATGGTGATTGCAATACCGACGGGCGTGAAGGTATTTAACTGGATATTCACAATGTTCCGTGGCAGGGTAAGATTTGCGACACCAATGTTATGGTTTATGGGATTCGTGACAACCTTTACGATCGGTGGGTTAACGGGCGTTCTGATGTCTGTGCCAGGTATCGATTATGTCGTACATAATAGTCTGTTCTTGGTCGCACACTTTCACAATATGATCATTGGAGGTGTCATATTCGGGGTATTTGCAGGCTTTACGTACTGGTTCCCGAAGTTTACCGGTTTTCGACTGCACGAAGGCCTAGGCATAGCTGCTTTTTGGTGCTGGCTCATCGGATTCTTGCTGGCGTTCATGCCGCTTTATATCCTTGGCTTTATGGGTGCTGTACGACGATTGGATCACTATGACGCCAGCTTGGGTTGGCAAGGATTATTTATCGTAGCCGGTATTGGCGTGATGGTGATTCTGCTAGGTGTGTTGTTCCAGATTTTGCAACTGGGTTACAGTATTTGGAAGCGTAAAGAACTAGCGGTTGGATCCGATCCATGGGATGCTCGAACGTTGGAATGGTCAACGACGACACCTATTGCCGAATATAATTTCGCGACGCTTGATCCCGTTACTAAGCGTGATGAATATTGGGAAATGAAACAAGCTGGATTCGCTCACAGTACGAAGTATCAAGCGATCAGCATGCCGAAAAACACCGGGTATGGATTCGCTATTGCAGCGGCGGCATTCGTCATTGGTTTTGCGATTATTTGGCATATTTGGTGGTTGGCGCTAATAGGACTAATAGCGCTTGTCGGTCTGTCGATAGCCTCAACTCTTCGATCCGACACGGAGTATGAAATCACACCGGATGAAATAGCAGTAACCGAAGCTCGGTTGCGGAGGGCAGAGACATGAGTGAAGTTGTAAAAGAAAAGGCATTGCTCGCGAAAACATCGATCGGGTTCTGGCTGTATTTGATGACAGACTGTCTGCTATTCGCCAGTTTGTTTGCAACGTTCGCAGTGCTGCGAACGGCGACTGCAGACGGTCCGAGCGGACAAGAGATTTTTTCACTGCCGCTTGCGCTGACCGAGACGATTATTCTGCTGACGAGTAGTTTTACTTGCGGACTAGCGCTGATTGCGTTAAAGAAGCGAAATATTCGCCACCTCGTTATCGCGCTCGCAGCGACCTATATTTTAGGTGTCGCCTTCCTGGCGATTGAACTGAACGAATTCGCTACTCTGGCTAGCGAAGGTCACAGCTGGCAGCAAAGTGCCTTTTTATCTGCCTTTTTCACGCTCGTCGGGACACACGGTTTGCACATTTTGATCGGGCTGATTTGGCTCGTGGTACTCGTTTGCGTGCTGGCGCGGCGCGGCCTGAACCCAAAGTTGACGCGTCAATTCACACTATTCGGACTGTTCTGGCACTTTCTTGACCTGGTGTGGATATTTATCTTCACAGTCGTATATCTGATAGGAGCCATCAAATGACAATTTTGCGTTACAGCATTGGATATGCACTATCGTTGCTACTCACGATAATCGCCTATGACCTAGTAGTGTACAAGGCTACGAACACGTGGCTACTCGCAATACTCGGTGTATTGGCGGTGGCGCAGATGATCGTCCAACTGGTGTTCTTTTTGCATCTTGGTGATGAAGTCCGGCCGCGTTATAAATTTGCGTCATTTGTATTCATGGCTGGTATTTTGGTGATTGTGGTAGGCGGATCATTGTGGATTATGAACAATCTGAATTACAACATGATGCAGATGACTCCGACTGAAAAAACAGACTACATGATGACGCAGCACGATAAGGGTTTTTAGATTCTTATGGAAAAACACACACGATCCTATCTTCAGCTTATGAAGCCCGGTATTACGCTTGGCAATACATTATCAGCAGCGGCCGGGTTTTTCCTGGCTAGCAGCGCGTTCGGCCTCCGCTGGACAACACTCATTGGAGCACTTGGTGGCGTGGCGTTTGTGATAGCCTCAGCATGCGTGGCAAACAACATGCTTGACCGTAATCTTGATACCCGCATGAAGCGGACAAAAGGACGCGAAATTGCCGCTGGCAAAATCTCGTTGCCGGCCGCAACGCTGTATGGGTTGGTTCTTGGAATGATCGGGTTTGGATTGTTGGTAGTTTGGACGAATTGGCTGACGGTGCTGCTAGGTGCGATCTCATATATTTGGTACGTCGCAGTGTACGGCCTTGCCAAACGCACAACACCGTTATCGACGATTATTGGCGGCGTGTGTGGGGCGCTTCCGCCAGTTGCAGGGTATACGGCGGTGACCGGTCAACTCGATGCTAGCGCTTGGGTACTGTTTGGAATGCTGATGGTGTGGCAGCTGCCACATTTTTATGCGATTTCTATCTTTCGGGTCGAAGATTATAAAAAGGCAAAGTTGCCGGTCTGGTCAGTCCGGTTCGGTACTGCCAGTGCCAAAGCGCAAATCTTTTTCTGGGTCGTGATCTTTTCACTATTCGCGCCACTCCTGACACTGATGGGTGTGACTGGTTATAGCTACTTGATCGTCATGCTGACAGTCAGTCTTTACTGGGTTATCCAAGGTGCTACTAATTATCGACGTGAAGACGACGAACGTTGGGCGCGACGTATGTTTGGAGTTTCGCTTGTCGTGCTACTCGTCACTTGTGGAGCGATTGGCCTAGGCGGCTACTTGCCTTAAGGGTATATTATGCTTATGATAGGTGTAAGATGAAAATTACGATTGTTGGCGGTGGATTTGGCGGTGTCAAAACAGCTTTGGAACTCGCTAAACACCCTCACAACCAGGTGACTTTGATTAGTGACAAGCCGGATTTTCAATACTTTCCGGCACTCTACGGTACAGCTACGGGTCGGAGCCACCTGCAGTCATGGGTGTCGCTAGGGACTATACTTGCTGGCAAACTGAATGTTGATGTGGTCATTGATAGCATCACTACTGTTGATCCGGCGACGAAAAAGCTGACAAGCGAACGTGGCAATATATATCATTACGAGCATCTCGTATTGGCGCTCGGGTCTGTAACGACATATTTTGGTATTGAGGGGCTCGATCACTACGCCTTCGGCATAAAGTCAGAAGCTGAAATTACCAAACTAAAGCATCATTTATATCAGGAAATGGATGAGCAACGCGTTATTGATAAACAGTACGTAATCATTGGAGGCGGTCCAACCGGTGTCGAACTCGCCTCGGCAATGGGATCCTATTTGGAACGACTGAGGATGGAATATAAGTTGCCACGACGAAAGATCGGCATCACGCTCGTAGAAGCTTCGCCTCGGTTGTTGCCACGCATGCATCCGAAAACGAGTCTTCGTGTACTCAAGCGGCTAGAAAAGATTGGTGTGTACGTCGAGGTAGGCAAAAAAGTCGAGTCAGCATCGGCGAATGGGCTGATGGTGAGCGGCAAACCACTTAGTAGCCATACGATTATCTGGACATCCGGCGTTGCGAACCATCCTTTTTTTGCTGCCAATGGTGATCATTTTGAGTTCGCCAAAAATGGTAAAGTCATCGTCAATGATTATATGCGTACCAAAGACGGTATATATGTCATTGGCGACAATGCGTTTACACCGTTTAGTGGTCTGGCTCAAACGGCGCTGCATGACGCGCTATTCGTTAGTCATAATTTCAAACGACGTCAATCTAACCGACAACTTAAAAAATACAAAGCCGTTGCGCCGCCTGTTGTCGTACCAGTTGGCGAAAACTGGGCGGTGTTCGAATGGCACTGGTTGCGACTCCATGGCTGGCCTGCTTCGCTGCTACGCCGTGCTGCTGACATGATTGGGTACCGAGACGTCCTGCCACTTGGTCAAGCACTCGGTGCGTGGCGAGCTCAAACGGTCATCGAAGATGATTATTTTACCCCGACACCGCCCAAACAAAACTGATCCTCATGGATGAGTCCCTTCATCTGCTATAATGGGTTAAACAAAGAGAGAGGGAGAAACATGTCCGCATCAAGAAGTCAGCGAATTGGAATTTGGATTATTGCCATTGTCATGGCGTTGGGAACGATTGGATCGTTTTTTATCATTATTTTAGAAAATGATAATTCCAAAATTGACCAGGCCGAATCCACAAAGCAACAAGAAGAATATAATAAAATCGTTGCCGATTATCAAGCCAAGGTGAATGCCCAAGCAGCAGAACTGTCGGCAAAGTATTTCCCTGAGTTTTCAAGTTACGCCAGCCAGGTAGGCAGTTTTAATGCGGATGATGTCAAATCACTTGGCAAACAAGACCTCAAGGTTGGTGATGGCGAAGAATTAAAAACAGGCACTAGTTACAGCGCTTATTATATTGGCTGGAATCCAAGTGGTAAGATCTTTGATCAATCAATCGATGGTACCAAACTCAAGTCTCCGATTCCTGGATCTGGTTTGATCAAAGGTTGGACTGACGGTGTTATCGGCATGAAAATTGGTGGCGTACGTTTGTTGACACTTCCGGCTGACCAAGCCTACGGCGACAAGGGGAGCGGCGACCTGATTCCCCCGCATACACCACTGAAATTTATCGTTATGGCTATTCCAACCCCACCAGAAATTCCTGTTCCGGATCTTTCGTCGTTCCAACAATAGTGCTATACTTTATATAGGAAAATAACTATGACAGACAAAATAATTGATACTATCATGATCGGCGCAGGACCCAGTGCACTGGCGGCTGCTGTCTATACGACACGTGAAGATATCGAGACAGTACTCTACGAAAAAGGTGTTATCGGTGGGCTGGCTGCGATTACTGATATCGTCGATAACTACCCCGGCTTTCCTGAAGGAGTGGCGGGGCTGACTCTCGCAGACCAACTGCAAAAGCAAGCCGAGCGCTTTGGCGCCAAGATCGAATTCGGTGACGTTAGCGGTCTCAGCATCGACGATAATGGCATTAAAACTGCCATCGTTGACGGTCAGCCAGTCAAGGCACGATCAGTATTGATTGCAACAGGTAGCGATTACAACAAATTAGGCATTCCAGGAGAAGCGGAGTTTTACGGCCGTGGTGTTCATTACTGCGCGACCTGCGACGGCGCATTTTACCGCGAAAAGCGACTCGTCGTTGTCGGTGGCGGCAACTCGGCCATCCAAGAAGCGATCTTTCTGACACGATTTACGACGCACATTGACCTTTTGGTTCGCAGCACCGTTAAAGCCAGCGATGTATTGCAGCAAGACCTGCAAAAGTTCGTTGACGAGGGTAAAATTACTATTCATTTGGGTGTTGTGCCAACCGATATCATCGCGACTGACGGCAAGGTAACGAGCGTTGCGGCAAAGCACGGCGAGGAAACCGTGAGTTTTGACACTAATGGTGTGTTTATCTTTGTCGGGCTCAAGCCTAATACTCAGTTCCTTGAAGGTAGCGGCATTGAACTTGATGAGCAACGATTGATCAAAACCGACGATCATCTGGAAACAAATATGCCTGGAGTGTTTGCTAGTGGTGATGTTCGAAGCGGTGCGACAATGCAGATCGCCAGTGCGGTTGGTGAAGGTGCCAGCGCTGCGCTTGCAATTCGAGAATATCTCGACGGAGTACATCATATCGAATCAATCGGTAGAGTGACCACTCAGACCGTCGCCTAAGGATCAATTCTAAAGCTTGCCAGCGATCCGATCCGGATAATCTGTGACAATTGCGTCAATGCCTTTTCGTCCCAGTACTAAAGCGGCCTGAGGGCGGTTAACGGT
>CAYIQY010000049.1:0-6144 GCA_964365665.1 uncultured Candidatus Saccharibacteria bacterium
CCGGTGCTGCTACATCCTCGGTGTTGGAATAAGTCGGGTCGGGATTCTCGCCCAACCCGCCGTAACCACCAAACTCCGGAGCAGGCCCCGGTGTGTAGTGCTGACTGACAGGCGTCTCCTTGTAGTACTGCGGTACGAAGTACCTCGGCTGGTTTTGCGGCTGCTGCCACGTGCCGAGAACTTCTCGTGTACCGCGCACCCAGATGCGATCGTAGTGGTGCCCCAGGTAATAGACCCGGTTGTCACTGCAGCCACAATCATACGCATCAATCCTGCCTTGACGCCAGGCGCCACCGAAGCTGAGCCGGAAGTCAAAACGATTGACATCCTGCCGCCACGGAGTGCAACGCGAATCACAGTGTCCCCCACCCCGGTACGTACCGAAGGCAAGATTCATTGCGAACTGAGCGTCGCTGACACCTGACACGGCGTAACCGAAGTCACGACCGCGCGGTAGATCCATCGTGCGGTATGTACCAGCCCGGATCGAGAGTTCGAAGAACTGACCCGAGTAGGGATCACACCACCAGATCTTCAGGTCAAACGAGAACGTATTCCTGAAGATGATGTTGCCGTGATTGTCATGATCCCAACCACCATTCCACTGGCAACCATGTGGGCCACTGCGATCACGGCACTCCCAACCCTGTGGATCAGGGTCATGAGGCCGAGGACCATTGTGGCCACCATTGTCATGATCGTTCTCGCGGTCATTGTCGCGCGATCTGGCAATTGCCGCGAGCTCACTGATGCTTGACTCAGACACCTCGACCGGTTGCGCCGGTGTGGTGTCTTCCTCTACCGCAGCGATTTCCTGAACCTTCGGCACAATGGCCACAGCCGCAGGGACCTCGACAGGCTCCGCGTCAGGAGTCACATTCTCAGACTCTGACGGGTCCTGCACGACATCTGGAACTGCTGGCAATTCGGCTGGACTTTCCGACCCTTCCTCCGCTGGTTCCTCCGGTGCCTGTGAAGGCGCCGCAGGAGGCGGAGTGGAATCTTCGGTCGTCCCCTTGTCGTCTTGCGGTTCGTCAGCCGTCGTAGACGGTTTCGGAGCCGATGGAACCGGAGCTTCCGGCGACTCTTCCTGGCTGGGAGAGATCGACGGAGCAACCGAAGGCTCTGGCGCTGGCACGCGAGGTGCTGGCGGTGGAGCTTGTTCCACTGTCGTTGTCACAGTCGGCTTCGGCGGGACCGGAGCTTGCGCGGTTGGTTCAGGATCCAGAGTCGTCAATGCAGGCGGCGCGGGGGGCGGCGCTTGTACCGACGGTGGATCCAGATCCGGTACTGGAGCCTTGGTCACTTCCGGCGGGGCCGGGGGTGCGATGACTACAGGCGGTGCTGGCTCTGGCTTGGGAGCTGGAGCTGGTTCCGGATCCGGCGCGGGGGGCGGCGGAGGCGGGAGCACTGGTTCCAAGTCCGGAATTTCCGCTGGCGGAGCCGGCGCGGGAGCCGGAGGTGCTGGCGCCTCAAAAGGAGGCGGCGCTACTGGCTCCGGATTGACCGGCGCTGGTGCTGGTTGTTCTTCGACGATTGTGGGGGGTAGCGGAACATCCGGCTGGGCCAAAGCCAAGCCGGGTGCGGCAACCGAGAAGAGCAAAAATAAGCAGCTCACAGCCGCCCAATTCGCCTTCTTGGTTGCCATCCGAACAACCACCCCAACAATCCCCGACAGGTGGTGTAGTGATACGCTCACGCGTACCACCTCCTTTCCATATCATTGTTGGTTGTTAAGGTAGCGGGATACCGCCACCAATCATACATCTTCCCCACCTCAAACTGATGATAGAGAAAACATCTTTATTATACTACTTATTAAGCTATTTGTAAACTACTTTAAGTCGACGCCAACAGATAAAAACGCTCACGGTTACCTTTGCTACCAGCCACTTCACTATCGCGTTTTGCTTGAACGACAAACAATGATTTCGACCATGTCTCAAAATCACGCAAAATTTGACGCCGAATAGCATCATTTTTGATAATTCCCTTATTCACTTGTTCACGGCCAGCTTCGAATTGCGGTTTGACCATCGCAACTATTTGAGCGTTGGGTGCAATCCTCGCAACAGATGGTAAAATCTCGCGCAGACTAATAAAACTAACGTCAATAACAACGATATCTATTAGTTTTTTCGTCGAAAAATCACGAATATCCGTCTTCTCAAACAAATCGATCCGGCTGTTACCACGCAAACTCGGATGTAACTGATGAGATCCGACGTCAACGGCAATGACTTTTTTCGCACCGTTTTGCAACGCAAAGTCAGTAAATCCGCCAGTGCTGCTGCCGACATCCAATACGGTTTTTTTCGCAAAATCTATCTTTAACAACTCAGCGACGCTGGCTAACTTTAACCCCGCACGGCTGACATACCGCTCAGTGGCGGTTAATTTAATATCAGCATCGGTACGAACAAATTGGCCAGGTTTGGACGCGACCTGCCCATCGACGGTCACTTTACCTAATTTGACCCAACTTTCGGCCTGCGAGCGCGAGGTCACGATGCCTTTGATTGCCAATAACTGATCAAGTCGCTGCTTGGTCACGGATTATTTCTTCCGTTCGCGGTATTCGCCGGTACTGGTATCAACAGAGATAATGTCACCGACCTTGATAAAAGCCGGAACCTTAACAACGAGCCCGGTTTCCACGGTTGCGTCTTTTAAAACGTTGCTCGTGGTATCACCTTTGACGACGTCTTCGGCATAGGTAACTTCCAGATACAAGTTCTTTGGTAGTTCAACATTAATGACTCTGCCATCAAAAAACTGCAGGCTTAACTCGTCGCCTTCTTTCAAATACTGTGCAGCCGTATCGACAATCTCCGCGTTCAACTGAAACTGTTCGAAACTGACAGGATCCATGAAGTGAAAATCAGCACCGTCAGTATACAAATACTGTACCGTTTTGTTATTCACTTCCGCACGTTCGATCTTATCCTGACCTTTGAATGTCTTCGGAATAACACTGCCATCAATCAAGTTTTTCAACTTGACGTTCACAATACTACCACCACGACCCATGACTTTTTGGCCATATTCAACAACACGGTACGGCTTGCCGTCAATCTGGCAAACGACACCTTTTTTCAAATCAGTTGGTTGATACATGACCCATCACCCCTAGTTCGATATAACGAATGGCAACATCGCAAGGTGCCGTGCGCGTTTGATAGCGACAGCCAGTTGGCGTTGTTGTTTAGCAGACAAACCAGTTTTGCTGATTGGTTCGATCTGGCCATACATGTTGATAAATCGTAGCAATGTTTTTGGGTCTTTGTAATCAAAGTACGCAGGGGTATCTTTTTTAAATCTCTTTAATAGTGCCATCTTATTCTCCTTAAAATTGTTTAGTGTGCGTTCAGTACGAGGCAGAACCGAGGACTGGAGCGAGCTGTATCTATAAATACTGCGAGCGAAGACCGGAAGTTCTAACGATGTAATGAATGTGCAATGAACGGTTTTACCTAGAAAGGGATCTCGCTAAGGTCTATTGGTTTATCGTCAATATCTTCAATCACGACGTCGTCGGATTTTTTCTTGCTACTTGTTGCTGCAGGTGCTGCGCTTGCGTTGTCGCTACGGTCGCTTGGACCATCAAGGAAAGTCACGTCAAAAGCAACGACTTCTACCTTGCTGCGTTTTTTGCCAGTATCTTTGTCGTCCCAGCTGTCCTGACGCAAACGGCCTTGGACTAATACGCGGCGGCCTTTGGTGACATACTGTGCAACCAATTCGCCGGTTTTTTCCCATGCAGTCACATCGAAAAAGTCAGCCTGATCATCCTGTGTTTGGCGATCAACAGCCAGGCTAAAGCTTGTGACAGTTTTACCACTTGGTGTGGTGCGAGTTTCAGGGTCGCGAGTAAGGCGTCCCATCAAAATAACTTGGTTAATACCTCGTGCCATTGTCCTATTCCTCCTCTTTCTCTTGCCTATCATCACGGTCGTCGCTCGTATCAGAACGGGCAGCACGCTTTTTGTCCTCTGCAAGAAGTGCACGGCCTTTTTCGTCGACAGTCACTAATAGGTAACGAAGAACTTCGTCAGTAATATTCAGTATATTGCTGATTTTTAGTAGTGCTTCTGGTGGTAGTTTGACGTCCATATAAACATAGACTGCAAACTCTTGTTTGTTGATTTTGTAAGCAAGTTTTTTCTTGCCCCAGTTTTCTTCACTGACGATTTCGCCGCCAGCGTCTTTGATAATGCCTTTGATTTTATTCAGTGGCGTATCCAGATCAACTTCAAGATCAGGATGGATCAGAACCGTTAGTTCATATTCTTTCACTAGTTTCCTCCTTTGGAATCCCGTGAGGGTGCTTACACCGAATGTAAGCTGAGTTGATAACCTCTTAATTATACCTGACACCTCTGTAAATTACCAGTATGAAATTGCGAAATGTCCATGATCATGCTATGGTAAGGATAATTTTGTTGAGCACGACCACCAGATCGAGCTCCAAAAAGGAGCTTGAGAACCTATCGATGGGATGACCAATGATCACCGATACTCCGGATACGGCCAAGGACCTACTGGTCGCAACTATCAGGAATGAAGCGCAAGCCGCCTACAAACGTGGCAAACGCAGTAAAGAACGGCGGTATTTCATACGTAAACATCGACGCGGATACCCCATCGCCTACCGACGCACGGTTGTGTGCTTCAAGGATGAACAACGGTTCTACCCAACGACGTACTGCCTCGACCGTCGCGGAAATGTCTACAGTGGTTGCGATGCGATGTTCCGCGTCACAATGACCGAACATTTCAGCGGGTTCGATGCACAAGATGTCGAGCGGCAAATGGAAATAGATCGTGCACACAGGTGTGGATACCAGCAACTAGGCCTCGCTGAGAAAGAGCCCAAAGAGCTGGATCAACTTCTCGGCATGATCGTCGACTTCGCCCGATGAACAATCACCAGTCTCAAGCTCACCCTCGCCCTAATCGGGGCGGGGGTGTTTGCTTTTACTACCCTAAGTCTTCTCCAGAATCACCGAGTTCGTCGATACTGCGAACGAGGACATCGCGTGGTTTGGAGTTGCCAGTGGATTGGCCGACGATACCTTGATCTTCCATCGTGTCGATGTAACGAGCGGCTTTGGCGTAGCCGATGCCCAGACGACGCTGCAGTAGGCTGGCGCTGGCTTTACCGCTGTCGACAACAATACGTAAAGCTTCTTGGTATGTCGGATCTCCGCTCGTATCAGTTGCAAAGTCCATAACCACGCCGCCACGACCGCTTAGTTGTACAGGTTGGCTGATAATCTCATCGTTGTACTGTGGAGCCGACTGCAGACGCAAATGATCTGTAATCTTGCTCACTTCTTCATCCATTACCCATGCACCCTGCAGACGTTTTGGTTTGCTCATACTTGGCGTCAGAATCAACATGTCACCTTTCCCAAGGAGTTTCTCGGCACCCACTTGGTCTAGAATAGTACGGCTATCGACTTGGCTGGCAGTCGTAAAGGCAATTCGCGCTGGAACATTAGCTTTGATCAGACCGGTAATGACATCGACTGATGGACGCTGCGTTGCCAGTACCAGATGGATACCAACGGCACGGGCTTTTTGCGCCAAACGAACGACCAACGCCTCAACATCGCGGGCTGCAACCATCATCAGGTCAGCCAACTCGTCGATCACAATGACAATGTACGGCATTGCGCCTTCTTCATGCTCTTGAGTATTACCTTCTTCATCCTCGACAGCGATCTTGCCGCGCCCGGACTGCATCTTTTTGTTATAACTACTGATATCCCGCAACTTCTCAGCGGCAAGTAGCTTGTAGCGACGCTCCATTTCGTTGACTGCCCATTTCAGCGCACTGATTGTCTTTTCGGGTTCGGTGATGACCGGCGTCAACAGATGCGGGATATCCTCATATGGTGCCATCTCGACTTGTTTCGGATCCACCAGAATCAACTTCATTTCGCTCGGACTGTTCCGATACAACAGACTCGTAAGCAAAGTGTTAATCATAACGGATTTACCACTACCTGTCTGGCCAGCAATCAACAAGTGGGGCATTTGGTTCAATTCGCCCACAACAGCCTCGCCCGAAATATCGCGACCAATCGCAAAACTGAGTGGTTCATCAGCGTTCTTCCACTGTTTTGATGTCAAAATACC
>CAYIQY010000050.1:0-6055 GCA_964365665.1 uncultured Candidatus Saccharibacteria bacterium
ATCCAAAAATGGCAAAAACATCTTTCATGACAAAAAGGGCGAAGAAGGTCTATCAAAAGTCGGTTGGGAATTCCTGACTCGTATCCTCAATCGTGCACCGGAACTTTGTCTGCTGATCAACAGTAGCGTGAATGCTTATCGTCGATTGGATCCAAATTTTGAAGCACCAAACCAGATCAAAGTCAGCGCCAATGATCGTGGATCAATGATCCGTATTCCACTGGCGAATGAAAAGACTGCCCGTATTGAAGTCCGTTCGGTCGCGCCGGATTCTAACCCATATTTGGCACTATTTGGACTGTTAAAAACTGGAATCGACGATGTATTACCAGCCGACGGCAAGTCTGACAAGCGCCCACGACTGCGATTCTTGCCAGGTACGATCGGCGATTCAATCCGCCTTTTCAAAGCGAGTGACTATATAACAGAAATCCTCGGCGAAAGCGCCAAAGGAAAGTACGTCGATTGGAAAGTTGAAGTATCACACCGCAACCCACGAGAATTAGGAACATCCGTCAAAGATGCTGAAGTTTTGTATCACCATGAGGTGACAAACCAGTATCTTTGGAATCAGTTCTAAATCACTTATTCTTGCAAAACATTCAAAAAAGATAGACAATACGGTCAAAGCAAGGAGTAGCAAACTATCGCTGCTCTTTAATGATGAATCCCTGACTATGCCAACAAAAGACCATCAACCAGACAATCGGAATCAAGAGATAGCTCTTCCAAAATTAACGTTTGGAGATCTTTCGAAAGAAATATTAAAAGATCAATACGATGCTGATTCTGATTCCGAGTTTGATACGGACACCATCGAGAGGCCTCATGCGAGATGGGAAACGGATGACTTAGCGTATACTTACTATTTATTCGAGATGTCGTCTAACGACGGACAGATGTACTACCAGGTGGAACGACATGGACTCTCAACAACCGAATCTGAACTCATTTCATATTGGCCAAATGACAACAATATCACATACCGACCCTTTAAGAACGGACCAGCTACGATAGAATCTCCAGACGGGCCATTTGGCCATGAGTTTATCGAACACATCGAGCAAGGATATGCACGAACAAAGCATGCACAAGCTCGTCGCGAAGAAGAAAAGCGTCAAGAGGCTCGATACTACAACCAGGAGTTCACCAAACTAACGGGACACCTCGCACTGGGTATAGCGATGAATCAACCGGAGGCACAAGAGATAATAACTTCTGCGAGAGCGGATAATTCCGAGTCGCATGCTACAATATCGCACGAATTATTTGAACTAGCGCAGAGTAAGGGTTTCGACTTGAATTTTAATCTTTTCCAGGCTGCATTCGATAATGAGTTGGCTCCAAGTTTATTCCAACCTAGCCAGCCAGTTGAGCTAGTTGAACCGTGGATTCAGCCCGTCGTAGCCAAAGTCAATCGCCGTCGTCACCCCTGGAAGACAAAGGTCTCAGATCTATTGTTTGCCGTTGATATCGTGGCCGCCAAATTTCGCTCGCATCGCGGCAAGTAGTTTGGTAGAGAAGTCCGTTTGTCCTTTTTGCGAAGCGAGACGAACATCAAATGATGCCTGAATTGCCGGCATTGGAATACCTAATTCGTCAGCCGTTTCCAGTGTCCAGCGAGCTTCGCCTGATTCAGCCACAACACCACTGATGCCATCGAGATTCGGGTTTTCGTGGAGTGCTTGACGGGTCAGATCGTTCAGCCAACTGGTCACGACACTTGATTGCTGCCACACGTCACCGGCTGCTGCCAGATCCAAATCTTTGTAGGGACCTTCGCGCAAGATTCGATAGCCTTCGGCGAGTGATTGCATCATGCCGTATTCAATCGCGTTATGTACCATTTTGACAAAATGGCCGCTACCACTAGGGCCAAAGTGTTGGTGGCCGCCGCGTGGTTTCGATAACGTATCAAATACGGGTGTCAGTGTGTCATAAGCCTCTTTGTCGCCGCCAATCATCATTGAAAAGCCGTTTTCAAGCCCCCAAACACCACCGCTCGTACCTATATCAAGCAGTTCGACGCCAGCAGTAGTGGCTCTCTCTGCACGTGCAGGATCACCGCGATAATCACTGTTGCCGCCATCGATAATCACACTGCCTTTCGGTAGGATAGTCAGCCATTCGTCGACTTTGCTATCAATAACATCGGCTGGCAGCATAATCCACAGGACAACCGGTTGACCCTCAAAGGCATCAACGACTTCTTGGTCGGTATAGGCTGGTGTCGCACCATAGGCTTTGGCCTCGTCGACCTTTTCGGGGCTGCGGTTATGCGCCACGACATCGTGGCCGTTTTCTTGTAGTTTTTTAGCGATTTGGCCACCCATGCGACCGAGTCCTGATATAGCTATTTTCATGTGTCTATTGTACCACTCTAAAGTCGCTGGAGGACAATCGCTGTTCTTGCGGGCAGATACAATTTGATCTGGCCATCAGACAAATAGGTGAGTCTGGTATTAATCCGACCAAACCCGCCATACGCTGAATCATCACTAGTCATAATAACCTGATATTTACCCGCAGGTGTATCCACTCCGTAATCCGTATAGGATTGGGAGGGGTGAAAATTGAAGACTAATAACAGATCACCGCGCGCAAAGGCTAGTACATGGTCGTCGTCGTGGGTCAGTACGTTGCCAAACTCGCCAGAAAGCCCTCCTGCAAGTCTGATCATGTCCCGGTCAAATACGCCAAGATAACGATATTTTAATTCAGGATTATCCGCCAAACTCCATTGCCGGCGAGCATATTTGTACGACCAGTCGTTATCCAAACGAGGAAAATCAATCCATTCCGGATGACCGAATTCGTTACCCATAAAATTCAAGTAACCGCCGCCGTTCGTAGTTGCCGTCAATAGTCGGATCAGTTTGTGCAGGGCAATTGCGCGGTCAATCACCAGGTTTTCATCAGTGACTGACATATGATAGTACATTTCTTTGTCGGCCAGACGGAATATGATCGTTTTGTCGCCAACTAGCGCTTGGTCGTGACTCTCGGCGTAACTGATCGTTTTTTCTTCGGGGCGATGCTGGGTGAGTTCATGAAACAACTGAGACATACGCCATTTTTCATCCGGCAATTCTTTGATGTATTTAATCCATAAGTCAGGCGTGCCCATCGACAACCGATAGTCAAAACCGATACCGCCATCCACAACCGCCGCCGCTATACCAGGCATGCCGCTCATATCTTCGGCGATTGTCAGTGCATCTGGTTTGACAGTATGAATCACTTGATTAGCGAGCGTCAAATAAGCTGCCGCGTCGTTATCAACATCGACAAAATAATCGTCATAGCTACTGAATGATCTGTCCATACCATGATGGGTGTAGAGTATGCTTGTCACGCCGTCGAACCGATAACCATCAACATGGAATTCGTCCAACCAGTAACGGCAGTTGCTGAGCAAAAAATGTGCGACGCCAGGTTTGCCATAATCGAACAACCGCGAATCCCAATGACGATGATTGCCACGTTCGCCTGCGTGGAAATATTGGGTGAGCGTGCCGTCAAATCGACTGAGGCCTTCGGCTTCGTTTTTGACCGCGTGCGAATGAACCAGGTCAATAATGACGCGTAACCCTGCTTGATGTGCGGCATCAATTAACGCCCGCAAATCATCGGGCGTGCCAAAGCGTGAACTCGGCGCAAAAAAACTCGACACATGATAACCAAAACTGCCGTAATAGGGGTGTTCAGCAATCCCCATTAATTGAATCGTGTTATAACCGTCGGCCACGATCCGCGGCAAAACATCGGCCGTAAAGTCGGCATAGGTACTGACAGCTTCCTTTTCGCTGCTCATACCGACATGCGCTTCATAAATCAGCGGTGCATCAACGGACGGCTGAAACATGTCGTCGTGCCACTGGTATGAATGTTTCGGTTGCCATACGACGGCATCAAACACATCGGTCTCGGGATCTTGGACGACATAGGTTGCCCAGGCTGGCACACGGTAGCCATCGCCACCTTCCCAATACACGTGAAGTTTGTAATGATCACCATGTTTGAGGGTTCCGTAAGGCAACTTAATATCCCATTCGCTATTTTCTCCCTGGTGCATGGCAAATTCATCTTCGTCCGCCCAATGCGAAAACTCACCCTGCAGATAGATTTTGACCGCTGCCGGTGCCCATTCGCGCAGTACCCAGCCGTGATCTTTCCGATGCAACCCGAAATGCAAATGTCCCAGTGCGAACTGGGATAAATCCTTACCATCTAATAGACGCTCGGCATAGTCAGCTGTATGTATCAATCGTTGCTGTAATTGTGCGTGGAACGGCGCCAGCCACGGATCGGTGGTCGATAACTGTTCATTAACCGGTAAATCAGACAAAGACATTAGCTTTATGATAGCAGATACTAAATGCCCGCGACAGTGGTCGCGGGCAAATGTTATGGCTATAAGACGTTATTACTCAGTCACGCTTGACGTGATGAGCGGCGAAGAAGTCGAACTTGAACTCGAACTTGGGCTAAGGGTGGGTAGATTGATCATCTCTTGCAGTTTTGGCATCTCAAAAACTGGGAATGACGGTGTCTGCAAGGGGGCAACTTCCGGTACGGAAACTACCAGCGGTGGAGGTAATTCAGCCGGGGCTGGTTCAGCCACGGGTGGTGCGTACACCTCTGGTGGTAGCGCAGGAGCCGCTTCAACGACAGGAGCCGGTGCTTCTATGACTGGCACCGGTTGTTCAACAACCGGTGCGGGTGCTGATTCAATAACAGGTGCCAAGACAGTAGGCTCAGGAGCTGGCGCCTGGTACTGGGCTGGAGGCTCAGTCGGAATAGATTCCGGTGCGGGTGCCACTGATGCAGGAGCGGTGACTTCCGGTACGACCGTTTCGATTTGCTGAGGTTCGGCAGTTTGAACGGGCGCGACGTATGGCGCCTGTTCAGGCGTCTGGTATGGCACCTGTGGTGCAGTGTCTGTTATGTGCGGATTCAATTGATCTGCGATCTGCGGAATTTCATTATAGCCATATGATTGCTGAGTATCATGTGCGACAACAAGCGCGCTAAAATCAGCGCCCTGGAACTGATCAAAGTATCCTTGAACCAAGGCAGTAAACTGTGGAGCATAATCCTGACCTGATTGAAAAGTAGCCGTAGCGTTCGCTGAGTATGATTCCCAGCTACTATATGACTGGCCGCTCTGTCCTTGGATATTACTGACACCCTGTAGGCCGCCCATAATACTATTGAGACTATCCATGATCGACATAAACCCGGTCAACGGATCGACTTCACCGGACTGGATTTTACTAGCCATATCAGCGATATTGTTAAAGCCGTCCATGCTGCGTTGACCCAGTTCTTTATATTCGTCCGGAAGGCTGTTCATGAAATCTTGGACAGGGTGCAAATTACCACTTGGATCGATCTGATGATCTATTGCGATTGCCATATAGTTCATGCCGGCACGTACATCCGCGTGCAAAAATTCACCGTTCTCATCTTTTCCGACTGGAAAGAACGCAGCAATAGCTTTATTGGCATTTTCCGTGTCCATAACTTTGATGCCGGATTTTTCGAGTAAGGTCAAGAACTGATCGTTGCGAGAATATACGACGTGGATAACTCCGTCACTGTCCGTAAAGCTGTAATGCGGGTCATTCTCATTCGGAATATCATGGTTACCTATTCCTAAACCGATAGCATTTTTGATCAGCGTGGCAGGATTCATGTTGCCGCCATTGGCATATACGTCGGTGTCATAATATTTGACGATCGTACCAGCTGGTAATTTACGGTCGGTTGGGATACCCATTTCATTCAAAACGCCGCCGACGAGACCACCCGTAAAGGAATTGTCGAAAAGACCACCTTGGGCATACGGTGTCGCAATAAGTGTCACCCTGACGTTATCGGGGAGTACGCCGCCCGGGCTCTCGGCAGCAATACGATCAGCTGCATCAATAGCAACCAACGTACCCTCTGAATAGCCAACCAGTTCTACGTTTTTGCCGGCTCTTACATCATCCATAACCTGGTTATACATGTCGAGTGAACCTCCGTTTGCAGAGTCAATCATTTTTTCGCT
>CAYIQY010000051.1:0-6031 GCA_964365665.1 uncultured Candidatus Saccharibacteria bacterium
CAGAACCGATACTTATATTCTTTGAATAGAACGCCTGGTGTGCGGCACCCTGCGCATTAACCTGGTACACTCCACCCTTTTGTACATAATACAACGTATCTATTGCCGTTGCCGAATCGATGTTTTGAGAAATTTGCTCGCTGACGTACAGGTTACCCTCTTTTTTAAAGGCAAATAGTTTTTTGTACTGTCTTCCATAAATTATACCGTCAGTAGTGACATATAATGTACCAAGCAATAGGCTGTCATGTAAATCGGTCGATGATACGACATTGCCATCGAAATCATAGACGCGAATCATATCGTCGTTTTTGAGTGGTTCGTCAGTGTCATCAATAGGATCACCACCACTATAGCAATAAGCCTTGTCACTCACGATCCGACAGAGTGTTTTATGGGGCCCATCAGTATACCCTTTCGGTGGGTCAATACGAACATACTTGACTGCCTGTTTTAAACCTGTCGGCTGACCTAAATAGACGGTGCCGTCGGCAGTAACGAACACAAAACGGTTGTCGGTCGGATTAGTGTAATTGGTGAAGATATCCGCATTCGCTAATCCCGACTCATCAATTTCCCCAGGTGTATCGTATAGGATTGAAGCGCCAGTATCAGTTGTGTAAACTATTGGCTGCGGAGCACTGTTATCACCCTGTGCGTAAACCGATATACCAATAACACCACCCATGTAAGGTTGGGCAATTTTGTTCGGATAGAGCATATTGCTCTCCAACGCCTTATTTCCCCACGTTGATGTAGTGGGTGTTTGATATTGTATTAATGATGTCGGATTTGTGCACTTGTATGATAACAACGCTTCCAAGCGCTTACTGTATGTCGCACATGTCGCACTGCCATATATACTGGCGAATGCTACTTTATCTGCATTTCTGTCATTTTCCAGTTTTACATTAATAGATACGAAACCATACCATGGTATGGTTATCTTTACCTCTGTTTTAACATAGTCTCCACTACTTACGATAACACTCTTAATATCGCGAGTAATAAGCATGGGCCCTGTTTTGCCGATTTTCTCTGTCCCGCTAGGTGTACTGCCATATGTTGTCACGGTTGTACCTTGGACGGGGTTTGTGACATTGACGACGATAAATGTATGACTGGCAAAGAACTGCAGAGCAATAATCAATAATATGGTTAGAACGGTCGTTACAATAACACCCTTTCGGTGCATGTATACCCACTGGATAATGTTTTCTAATCTCATACTGATGTTACCTCCGTAGATATATGTATGTGGTTCGAGTGATCACCTGAGCCGGAGCACATGATTTTCGGATCATCACAGGAATAACCATCTGGTGGATATTGCCAGATTAATTCAGTGATACCAAGTTCATCATAGTTATCATAAAAGTACTTGAATATCTTGTTACAATCTTCCGACGCACCCTGGCCAGTGGATTGGTTGTTGCCTATACAATAGATATCCGATGCCATTCCCATCGGGTGTCGGAACTGATCGCAACCATGGCCGGTATTTATATTCCAATGATCAAGTGTACTGGCACCGCTGTTTTCTGCTGCCGCTACAACCGCACGAAGAAGTCTTGGATGTACGCCACCCTTCTTACCCTCGCCGCCACATTCGATTTGGTCGGTTGTACAGTTCTTTAGGTCGGTGTTGATGAATTCTTCCTCACCTGAGCTATGAGGCGTGATTTTTCCACTTGCTTTAAGTGTGTCATATTTTTGGACGAGCGCGGTGCACTCCTCGGACATTATGCCACCACCGCCACCATCAGCAGTATCGGTCGGACAGGCGTTTCCTCCTGATGACGACTGGGAATTACTGAGGAGTGAGGTGTCCGCGGCTTTCCCAGTGAACTCCTTGTATATTTCCTCTGCCCTTTCACCTCGGCCAAGGTCTTCACCCGTCGCAGTGTTTGCCCGTTCGAAATAATCATGAAATATCGCCCCTGCGTTATATGCTCCTGATTTTGTATATTTTGAACTGTTCGAGAAAGGCTTTCCGTTAAGTGCGTCGACGAGCGGTATTTCCAGGCGTTCACCGGCACCATTAACGTTCCCTTGGTCGGTCTCGGTCATCTCGTGCCACATGTACTCCAACTGAGTACCTAGACAGTCCCAACTGGTGCCTTTTCCTCCGGCGAATGAATCTAGTCCATCATTACGGCCGAAACACCACTGAACAACACCCCTGCAACCGATTCCGTTGGTTGCTTTTGGATTGAAGCTCGACTCTTGCTCCATATTACCCATGATGCCAGCTGCCGCGTCATCATTCAAACCTTTGCTTTTTAGGAATGACCATATCTGCTGCTTGTTTGCCGCTGGGTCATCGCTACCACAGCCTCCTCCTCCACCACTACTAGTAGCTGACGATCCGACCGGTCCCGCTGCGGCTGCGGCGCAACCCTCTCCGTAATAAAGGACATCATTTTGTTGTCGGTACGAATTTTTCGCATCAATAGCATACACTGAATTCACATTGCCAATTACGAAACTAATCGTCATGAAAAAAGCGGCGAATCCAATTATTAGCCTATAACACATAGAATGCCCCTTATAAGCTAGTACGGTTTTCACCACCTCCCCCTCCTCGATCACGAACATCAATATGAAGGTGATCACAACTATCAGCAAAGAATGCTGCGCCGTTAACATTTGATTGGCCTGCGAACGATGGATTGAAGCTGTTACTACAACCTTTTTGTCCGACACCACCGTGGCTTGGGTCTAACGCTGCTAGCCAATCGCTTGCGTACTCGTTAATAATAGCCACCTGTTTAGGATCACTATAGGTAATACCACCCCATTCCGACCCCCCTGCGCGACCACCACCCAACTTCTCTATGCCGTTCAAATCAACGGCCTTACCTTTCGGATGTTGTCCGCCATCGCAGCTATTTCGGTCGTACTTGAACCCAAAGTTATTCAGCCATACTTTATATTTGCTCGATAGTGTCGTGACAACATCCATCAGTTCCTGATCAAGTTTGTAGTTAGTATCACCACATGAATTAACCGACTTGCCCGTTTCGCAAATTTCCTTCAATCCCTGCTTCGTCCCTTCGATGACGTAAACGATATTCGGATTATTCAAGAGGCTGCATGCATCTCCTGTGCCGGTAGTTGGCTGAGATTTACCGGTATCCTCGTAACAATTTAATGTTCCATCCATCGTGGCGCTCTGCAGACAGTAGTTTGTCCACATGCGAAAGTTCTTCAACATCGTGGAATCATTCATACACTGTTTACCACTGAACCAATCCTGATCGCGCTGGCTTCCAATATAATCGGCCTCATATTGGCCGCCCCATGAAGCTTTTCGTTGGTCAGTACAGTTTTTTAGGTATAGTTCGTACTGACTGCCGGGTGTCGGTACGCCTTTGTCGTCGATAGAACGTGTTTTTGATTTATCACCACAACTGCTCGTATTACTATCTTCCGTGATACCATTTGTCGAGCAGTATGTACCACCCCCCGCTTCATCAGCGCTTTGATCAGTCGTCATCCAGTCAATCAGTTTATTGATATTTTTGTTACCAGGAGTATATGCTTGTTCTTTTGCGCTCTTTAACTCATCCATGCTTGAGACACCGACGATACTGCAGAAAGTATCCCCAGTTGCTTCAATACCTGCCAGGTCGCCATCATCACAATGATTAAGTCGCTCGGTCGCTTTGTCGCCAAGATTGGATGGCTGGCTATATAGCGCTTCTACGCTTTGAGTACCGGTTAGTATTTTTATTGAATTTGAATAAAGACTGGAAATGGTTGAAAAGAGACCGTAAGATCCTGATTGTGCCATTGCAAAATTTTCGGGTTTGAGTGAACGTACGATCGACCCGACAAGCGAATATTTGTTTTCGGCATCGAAGGGATTTTGTTTTGCATCGTCTTTTTCCAGCGCGACATATGTTTGCTCCAACGGTTCCGTATAAGTAATATAATCCGAAACTTCTTTGTTATTATCCTTTTTGCTTGCAGGCTTTAGCCCGTATCCACTCGCAGTTGTTGAAAGCAATAGGCCTGCAGCCGATGCTATCGCGTTACCAGCATCAACACCCTTTGTGTTATCGTCGACGTTCAAGCTTCTCAGAACCTGAGCTATCCACCCCTGAACACTATCCGATTTGACAGCTCTAATTAATAGGTCCATGGCACTTCTGGCACCAGATTCAACTGTCTCACACTGGCCAGCAAGGGGGATAGCCATTTGAGCTAATTCCGGCAACTTCTCGACAATATTAGTACCTGGGAATAATTCATACGCAAGACACGCGCAGCCAGCAGCACCGAAAGCTGTGCCAATACCAGGCGAAGCAGCTGTTAGTATAGCTATTACCGAGCCACATCCAGTGGTTAACATTGCTGCTGGTGAGCCTGCAAGTCGGCAGAAATCTTTCATTTTTTGACGGCCGTTATCGCCGCGAAGACCAGGAGTTTTATCGGCAACAGTCTCGAACTTACTGGTAAAGTTGTTCGCTAGCTTGCCTATTCCACCGCCAAGTATGAATTTTTCCGAGAATTCTTTCAAGCCCGAAACATCCCCGTGGGTTGCAATCTTATAGCCTTCAGAATCGGTTGCAGTCAGATTCTTTTTGTCTAAAATCTGTTGTTTTTTATCGGCATCCGATTCCTTGTCGGCAAGTCTTTTCGTTTCCTTTTCGTTTTGATAATATGTCAGGTTATTAGACAAATACGTAACACGGTTACCATCACCCTTACCGTCTTTGATCTGGTCGGCCGCTTGCAGGAACAGAACGCCGAATTTAATCAGTTGGATGGCATGGTACGCCTTGACGCTTACCTCGGCAAGCCGAGCAAGTCTGTATGCCGTACAAGTACCCTGTATAAGAGTACCCATAGCACCACCTTTCGGACTGGCTTTTGCACGCTCGCCGTCAGCACCTTTACCCACATCGTTGGTTAATTCTTCAGCCTTCTTGCCTATTCCATCGTTCGTCCCGTTCGGATCGGCATGGATCGCACCCGCCTCCTGATTAAACACTTTGTCTTGATTATTCTCGTCACTGGCTTGGTTATTTGGATCATTATTATCCTCACCTGGTGCAGGGAACGGCTTGTTGGCTTTGGACGCATTAAACTTAGCTAACACGCCATCGAAATATTGATTGAGATAAAAGGAGGCTTTGCTGTGAAATGCTCTCTCGATTGAACGGAGAGCGCTCGGTTTGCTATCGGCATGGCCATAGAGTTCTTGGCCATTTTTCACCACCGTTCCGTCGGGATATTGCATTTCTTCCACCCGTACGCGATGTGTCGGATCCAGATTATCTGCATCGCCATCCTGCTCGCCTATTCGTTGTCCTGTATCTTTGCCGTCTGCATCTATAACAGCGCCTTTGATTTTGAACCTGGAGTCTGGACTGACATAGTCTTTCACCTGCTTCGCACTCATACTAGACATTTTGTCGCAAATAGGAGTTTTTTTGGCGCAGCCGTCTTTGTTATTGAACTTGTTTGCAGTGAAGGCCCGAGAATTAAGACGGTTTGTTCTGGATGCATCGGCTCTGTCACTATGGAATAATTCTTTGACATTAATAAGCAATGATCCGGCTAATAGTGTTGAGCCACCACCGCCAATCAAACCGACCATTAACAGCCCAATGATTCCTCCGGATGGGCCGAATCTCTTGGCACCGTTTAAGAATCGACCAGTAAAGCCAGTCGGTGCCTTGTCGCCGCTTTTGTATAGTGAATCGGGGTTTTCTTCTTTGCTTTTTATATCTTCAGACGAGTCCTTATTCCAGTTGGCGTCTCCGATTACATCACCATGGCTATCCGTGTACTCGCCGCTTCTACGCTTTCCAAATTCTTCTTCGTCGTAGTCATCCAGGCCGTCAGCTGAACGGTCGTAACCATCTAGGTCGTCATGTTGACCGTTATTTACAAGTTGGTTTTCGTGTTTTTGACCAACATTCAGCGCGTCCGCTTCGTTGTCAGCTTCTTCGCGTTGTTTCAGGTCGCCTGCAACACTCACGCATTACCCCTAAATTTGCGTTTCCTGCGCTTCGGCAGT
>CAYIQY010000052.1:0-5995 GCA_964365665.1 uncultured Candidatus Saccharibacteria bacterium
AAGACCAACAACTGGTGCCGACGGCGCAGCTGTATCCGGTTCTGATGCTAATAGAGCCGCACCTTGCGGTGTACCGACATTGTTATCGGAAGTAGTTGGTATTGCATCCAGTGGTGTCGACTGAGTAGTTCCGAATGGATCGACCGTCACTTCGCCATCGTTTGGATCATTTTGAATGCTATTAATCGGAGACTGTGCTGAAGTAGTCGTTGGATCGAGTAAGCTGTGTTCATTCACAATTGCCGGCACGACGTTTGCTGGTTCAACGGTAGGACTAGCCGTCGTAGGTGCCGGAATACCTGTCGGCTCAAACCCTGGCATTGTCGCATCGCTTGGCACAGTGAGCGGCGCTTCTGGCGCTTCCGGAGCTTCAGGTTCTACCGATTGGTCGACAGCCTGCTGGAGTTCGTTTTCGATATCTTCCATCGTGCCGCTTGGAGGCGTTGTTAGGCCAGCTAGCTGCTTCTCTAATTCTAATTGTTCGATCGATTCGCTTGGTTCAGCAGATACTGGTTCGTCAGTCGATTTTTGGCCTGGTAATGGCTCAACTACCTTTTGTTTAGGTGATTGCGGTTTCACATTCGGCTTACGATCAGGCCGATCAATCGTTAGTTCACTGCCGGGTCCAGCACCTTGTGCCTCGTCTGGCTGGCCAAGATTACTCCCGACTACTTTTCCAGGTGCAATATCGTGCGCTTCTTCTAATTTGGCCGCAATAAGTTGTTGATTCGCACCAGCAGCCATCAATTGCGCTGCCATCGTCATCACGCGCGAACTTGTCAGATTATTACTGAATCGATCTGTTGCCGATACAATACCCGTCAGTAGTGCTGTTGACGTCTGTTCATCCAGAAGGGTCTTGTCAGCTTTTAGTACATCTGCGAGACTCACTATCATCTCCGACAAGCTACTAGCCGCCGGATCGTTCCAGTCTACATTGCCAAGAGTACTGGCGTCAGGACCAGCTGAGATCGTAACGACCGTTGCATCATGCAATATTTTGCCATGTGCAGCCAGGGCTTTGTCTAAGTGATCCTGATCCTTCACGCCCAGTGCAATCACGAGTTCGACATTATAATCACCTTCACTGAATTCAAGGTCGTCTTGAGATAGTGTCGTTTTGTACGGCGTAATAAAGATTCTTACCACATCTCCCTCTACTTTGTAACGGAGGTGGTCTGCTTTTTCCTTATCCAGCGCAATGATGAAATCGCGGAGGCTCTCGGCACTATTTTCGAAAGTTTTATCTGGTTCAAGAAAGTTAATTGCCGGTGGAATCGCGCCGCTAAACACAGATGTCGCGCGCTTATCCAGATTGTTGAGCAAAATTGATAGCCCTAGCGCCGCTGATAACCCGTCGACCGACGGATCGGTGCTGACAGTCACCAAAATATTACTCTTGTTTTTGATGCTATCGACAATCTGTTGTCTGGCGTTGTCCATTTGGGCGGTGTCCATGTGGTGTTCCTGTATTTTTGTTTCTACTAAGGTGTAGTTTGCTGTCACTATACCATGAGCACTATCAGCTCGTCAACAGTTTTAGAACCGAGACCACCCCTTTACATTCTGTCACTTTTCCTCTATAATCTGCCTTTGATTGTAATAACAAACTTATACGAGGTAATCATCCTATGCCAATCATCAAATCAGCAATAAAAAGAATGAAGCAAACCATCGTTCGTCGTGAGCGAAATGTTGGTATTAAAAAAGATATCAAAAATGCAACCAAAGAACTTGTTGCGAAACCAAGTGCTGCTGCCCTATCAAAAGCCCAAAGCGAGATCGACAAAGCCGTTAAAAAGGGTTTGATCAAGAAAAGCACCGCTGCCCGCCGCAAAAGCAACCTATCTAAAACCGCCAAAGCTGCCGGTGTAAAGCTAGGTACGGCTAAAAAGACTGCTGTGAAACCTGCAGCTGCGAAAAAACCAGTTGCCAAAGCTGCTCCAGCGAAAAAAGCTCTGGCAAAGAAGCCAGCTGCAACGAAGAAACCTGCTGCAAAAAAGACAAGCAAATAGTTTTACCTGCTCGTAATAAAAATGGCCCTACCGTGGGGTCATTTTTTTATTGATTAATAACTTTGATCAATGCTTCTTCAATCAAGAGCCAAGGATCTGTGGCAGTGGATTTCATCGCGACATCGGTATCAGCAAATATGCTGACAACCTTGCGAGTGCCTGTACGTCCAAGTCTTTTAGAATGAGGCTCTAGCTTTGATAGAGCATAGGGATGCGCACCAATATCGGATGCGACTTCTCCCGCTGGCTTGTTACTAATAGCTAGTGCCGCGAGCTGAAATACCTGCCCTGACAGCAACCCGAACGTCATATAGGGATCTTGACTCCGTTGCAATCCTTGTACCATTTGCGTGACTTGTTGGCTATTACCACGCAGAGCCGCTTCTAATAGGTTAAAGACATTTTCAGATGGTGTTGCTTCAATAATTTGGCTAATAACCTCTGATGTCACGTTATCCAGAACAGCTAACTTTTGCAGTGCTTGATACAACTGCCACTGATCCATCCCTACTCGTGCTACCAATGTTTGAGCACTTTTTTTATCCAGCGCTAGACTCTGACGTTTGGCTTCGGCAACCACCCAAGACTCGGCAGTTGAAATATCTCGATCTCCCCACAGGACGAATTCCTGTACGTTAGCATGTTTTTTCAAATCCTTATATGTCTTGGTACGCTTGTCGGGTTTTTGTTCGACCAGTACCAGATGGATATCGTCACTCATTCGTGACAACCAGTCCGGTAGTGCGTCCCACAATTGTTTGTTTTCGGATAATCCTTTGATAACAACCAGTCGTTTCTCGGCAAACAAGGTTCCACCAAGTAGCAAATCTGGCAACTGCGCTAGTTGTAAATCACTGCCGTCAAACTTTTCAACAGTACCATCAAACGCTCCCACGATCACATCAAGCGCTCGTGTTAACTCAAAAGTGTTCTCACCTGTCAGAAACGTAATCACTGGTTTTATTGTATCACCTGACAATGAGGACAAATGTGGGTACCGCGGCCTGCAGCGCGGAATTTGATGATTGTTGTGCCGCAGCGCGGACATTCTAATCCTTCTCGACGAAATACCCGAGCAAAGTCCATATAGCTTCCACGTTTGCCTTCAACGTTAACGTAGTTTTTATCAGTACTACCGCCCTTTTCTATCGCCAAGTTCATGACGGCGCGAAGTTCTATATACAGTTTCTTGAACTCGCCTGGTGTTATCATTCCGACTAATCGTAGTGGATGGATTTTGGCACCCCATAATGATTCGTCGGCGTATATATTACCGACACCTGCAATTACTGTTTGATCGAGTAGTGCTGCTTTGATCGGTGATTTTGCGCGGCGCGTGAACCTGGCAGCAAACTCTTCTGGCGTAAAATCAGCTTCCAATGGTTCAGGACCAACTTTTTTCATAAAGTCGATATTTGGAACTTCAATGCTAGGGATCAATTTCACCCATCCAAACTTGCGCTGATCATTAAAGTACAGATGCGAACCGTCCGCAAACATGAAGGTCACGCGTGTCGAACGATCAGGCAATTCTCCGATCAAACTCTCGCTCGGGTGTCCTGCTCCAAAAGCAACACCGGATGCCCGGAAGACTAGCTGGCCTGTCATCTTTAAATGAATGACCAACGTATAATCAGTCGACAGATCGATCATCAATACCTTTGCCCGACGTCGAACATTCGTTATAGATGCATTGATTAGAAACCGTTCAACATCACTCGCAGCGTTAGGGAAACTCTTTGGTGTATCATGGACGACGGACTTTACTGTGCGACCTATAATCAGCTCGTGCAGACCTCGTCGTACTGTCTCGACTTCAGGTAATTCAGGCACCTAGCAGCTCCTCAATCTTTGCGATTGTCTCGGTCGTATTCTGGTGGTGAATTGCCTTCATTCCTAACTGCTCTGCAGCTTCGCAATAACGCTGCAAGTCGTCAACGAACAAACACTCTTCGGGTAACACGCCCAGACGATTACTGATCGTCTGATACATAGTTGGATCAGGCTTGACTGTGCCTAGCTGGTAAGAAAGAACAACCTCATTAAATAATCTAAGCTGCTGCGAACTGAAAAGTTCATCAAGCCAATTGCCAGCCGCATTGCTCAACATGCCAATCTTGTATTCTGGCTTCAACTTTTCTGCTATATAATCCAGTAGCTTCATATTTGGTGGATTATTCTCTAGTGTTTTCTGCACTTGCTGCCAAGGTATCTCTGCAAGCTTTCCCAGCTCCACCAAAAACTCATCGTAGCTCATTAACTCGGCATTAACCCGATTATTCAGGTCTGTCGCTTGCTCTCTTTTATTGGTATCACTACCAAAGTACATGTCACAAAAAGTAAACCAACCCTCCTGCACGAGCACTCCAAAACAATCAAAAATAACCGCTTTAATCATCTCTTTATTATAACTTACCCAGGGAAGTTAAGACGATAGGTTAACTTTGCCGACTAATTTTCCAAAATCAGGAATCTGCGTTTGGAATAGTTTGGTCACTTGTGCCCTGTTGGCCGTTAGTGATCCTATCGCGCTACGACAGGATGTCGTCCATAGTTTTCTCAGGGAATTACTACCCTGTAATACTTCAAATTCAAACAACATACCTGTAGCACAAATACCACGAGTATCATTGGCATCCCCATCAGGAACTGTCCCCTCCATCAAATTAAGACGATTCAGCGCATAGACAAACTGTTCATAGGCTGGTGGATTATTAACAAGCTGCGAATTATCGACTTGCTGGCCAATATAACCAACGTAGGTCGTCATGTTACGGGTATCGGGGCTCGCCGTGATTGTATAGCTGTGGAAGTTCTCGTTGGCGACAATCGGACCACGTACTGTCATGCGTACGCTGTGATCGGAAGCGATATTAATCAGTGCCTCTTTGGCTGAATTAACTGCAGGAGTTGGAGCAGGCGACGACCCACTGAAAAATAACGTCCGTGCCAATGACACCAAAGCCGCTAATGCGATAACAACAATAATGATGACTAATACGATTGGGATCAACCGTTGGAGTCCACTTCTATCCATGAGCGCATTTTATAACTTTTATGCGTTTATGTCAAGTGGTTGTTATGTGTTTTCTTCCGTGGATTCAAGAAAAATACGTTTATCAAAACCGCCACGTTCCTGAGCCTTTTTCGCGCGTGCTTGTTCGACCACATCAGTTCCGTATCCAAAAAGAGTGTCAATTGCCCGAAGTACCTCAGCCACATCCGCTCTTTCATCGAGCGAACCATCTGATTCTAATAGTTCATTCGCTTCTTCTACTAATTTCTTCAGTAGTTCTTTGCGATACTCATCATCACTCAGTAACCTTGTCATCGCGACGGCATTACTCGCTTTGATTATTTCAGGTATTTTATCTCGTACGAGTTTTTTATGTACTTTAATTTTACCCATTTATAATTCGCCCCAATTTTTACCGATGCCGACATCGACGCGCAGTCTGATTGGTAAGTCTGGTGCTATCGATTCCATTGTCGTCTGCAAAATATCAGCAACCTTTTCGGCATTTTCTTTGGTCGTTTCTACCAACACACTGTCATGAATTTGCAATATTTGTTCACCCAAATCACCGAGTTTTTCTTCGATTTTAATCATAGCGAGTTTCATGAGATCTGCCTCTGTGCCCTGAATCGGCATATTCGCCGCTTGCCGGGCAGCTGCTTCACGTACCATGTAGTTGCTGCTCGTGATATCGGGTGTTGGGCGGCGGCGGCCGTAATAGGTCTCGACATAACCATCGGTTCGGGCTTTTTCAAGCGTCGCATCAATGTACTTGCGAATCGGTTTGCGCAGTTCGAAATACTGATCAATATATTTTTTAGCCTCGACAAGATTCATTCCCGTTGCGACAGAAAGGCCATGCGGACTCATGCCATATAACACACCAAAGTTGATCACCTTTGCGTCGCGGCGTTGAGATTTCGTGACATCGTCCATTGGAATACCATAGACCTGTGCTGCCGTC
>CAYIQY010000053.1:0-5750 GCA_964365665.1 uncultured Candidatus Saccharibacteria bacterium
CCAGGCTGGTGTGGCTCGTATTCACACCGACCACTTTACTGGCTACTAAGGTACAATAAGGCTATGAGAATTATCGGCATCGATCCAGGTACGGGTATCTTAGGCTTTGGCGTTGTCGATATGAAGGCCGGCAAAACGACACTTGTAACGGGCGGCGTCATTACGACACCAGCGCACACTCCACTGGACGAACGACTAGAAGAGATATTTGACGGATTAACGGCAATTATCCTCGAGACAAAACCGGATGCTATGTCAATCGAAAAACTATTTTTTTCGCAGAATGTCACAACGGCAATCAGTGTCGCCCAGGCGCGTGGCGTCGCAATGCTAACGGGGCGAAGAGCAAAATTGCCGATTGCTGAATATACTCCGCAAGAAATCAAACAAACGCTGACTGGATATGGTAAGGCTGATAAAAAACAAGTGCAGGAAATGGTACGCCTGCAGCTGAATCTTACTGAAGTTCCCAAACCCGATGATTGTGCTGATGCGTTGGCCGCCGCTATTACCCATGCAATGATGAGCCGAGTTAGCAATTAATTCATACTAGGCACGCGTATACCAACAAAGTATACTGAGATATATATGGGTAATAAATTACATCGACTTGGGGCATTTACATTTAAACATCCGATCTGGACTATTTCGAGCTGGATATTATTGTTGGTTATTTTGGGATACACAGCTTCGGTGTTTATGAAGCCAACTACCTCGAGTATCTCGATTCCGGGAACCGAAGCACAAAAAGCACTTGATCAAATGAGCGAATTATTCCCAAGTTCCGGCAAGGGTTCCGGACGAATCGTTTTTGCAGCACCCGAAGGCAAGACAATCACTGATTTCTCGTCGACAATTACGACGACCTCACAGCAACTCGATAAAGTTGATGGTGTTATCAAGGCGGTTGATATTTCTCAGAACCCCGCAGCATTATCGAAGGATAAAACAATTGCGTACACGCTCATTCAGCTAGAAGAGAGTCAAAGCACAATAAAGCCAGCAACGACTGAAAAGATTTCAACGATTGTGAGTAGTGCGCGCCAGAATGGTCTGCGGGTCGAAATAGGCGGTGATATTATCGAACGAGCACCAGGAAGTATCATAGGGCCGACAGAAGTAAGTGGCGTTGTGATCGCCCTCTTGGTTCTTGTTATGACACTCGGGTCTCTCATTGCAGCTGGCATGCCAATTATCACTGCAGTGATAACAATTGGCATCAGCATGACTGGTTTGTTCTCATTAAGCCAGGTCATGACGATTGGCTCGACAACCCCTGTACTGGCGGTCATGCTCGGGCTAGCAGTAGGCATAGATTACTCGCTATTCATCATTAATCGTTATCGCACATACGTATTGGAAGGCTTTGCGTATGATGATGCTGCCGCCCGATCGATCGGTACTGCCGGTAATGCAGTTATCTTTGCGGCCGCAACGGTCGTGATTGCACTTTCCGCGCTGAGTGTCGTACAGATTCCGTTCATGACGACGATGGGACTTGCCGCTGCCGCCGCAATTGCAATCGCTGCCGCTGTAGCAATTACGCTGATCCCTGCGCTACTACGCCTAGCTGGATCACGCATATTTTCGCGCCGCCAACGGAAGGTTGCCGCGAAAGCTCAAAAGGCCGGTCCGCACGAAGATCATCATGCCGACCGGACAACGCTGTGGTATCGATGGGGAGCAGCGATTACGCGCTATCCGATTTTAGTTGTTGTTGTTTGCCTTGTTGTTATCGGCGCTATTGCTCTCCCGCTTCGTGATATCAAACTAGGGCTACCTACTGATGAGTACGCCTCACATTCAACGACCGAACGCAAAGCTTATGACCTTTTAACGAAGGGCTTTGGCGCAGGATTTAATGCACCGTTGCTTGTCGTTGTTGAAGGTCTGCCGGCTGTTAATGACACAGATCGTGCTGCAGTGCGTGGTGCTGCAATGCAGCAATTAAACATGCAGGTAGCGAGCTTAACTGTTGAGCAACAAGCCGCAGCATTAGCGACGATTGATCAGTCTGTCACACAATACGCTAAATTAGTACAGTTGAAAAATGTGGCGGATACAATCGCCAAAGACAAGCGGGTAGTTAATGCCGTACCTGCAACCGCTACCGACGACGGTACCAAAGGTCTCATTCAAATTATTCCAGCAGCTGGACCTTCTGATCAGCTGACAACTGACTTGATTACAGATCTTCGTGACCAGACGCAGCGCCAAAAGCTGACCGGCAATAATTCTATCAGTCTTGCGGTAACAGGAACAACCGCGTTGCAAAATGACATTAATGTCAAACTGGCGGCCGCACTGCCGGTATATCTTATTGTAGTTATTGGTCTGTCATTTGTTTTGCTCACTATTGCATTTCGTTCAGTATTAGTTCCGCTCAAGGCGACACTAGGTTTCTTGTTGTCAGTACTTGCAATGTTTGGGGCGCTCGTTGCAGTGTTCCAGTGGGGCTGGTTTGGAATTGCAGAAGCGCCAGGACCAATCGTTAACTTTACGCCAATCATTGCGATCGGAATCTTGTTCGGTCTCGCGATGGACTACGAATTCTTTTTGGTCACAAGTATGCATGAAGCTTATCGTGAAACAAAGGATGCACATCGATCAGTACTGCGCGGATTTGCACTTGCAAGTAAAGTCGTGATGGCTGCGGCGATCATCATGGTGGCGGTCTTTACGGGATTTGTGTTTAACCATGATCCGACAGTCCAGGGAATTGGATTTGCATTGGCGTTTGGGATCTTCGTTGATGCATTTATTGTTCGTCTCACAATAGTACCGGCAGTAATGGTATTGCTCGGACGCGCGGCATGGTGGTTGCCAGGTTGGCTAGATCGTCTCCTACCCCATCTTTCAATCGAAGGCGAAGCAGAGAAGATCACGAAAAAATAACGAGGATTCGTGAACTAAGGCAGAGGGATTACAATAACGATCGCTGCGACAAGGGCGGCAATTACTGAAGCTTGGAAGTTCATAGTACGCGTTTTGCGTTTGTCGAGTGCCAACGCTTCTTTATCGGTAATTGTTACTACTTTGCCACCATCATCAGCATGCTGTTGGCCGGAACTTGCATAGCCAACACAGAATTTGTTATGCGCTTGCAAATAGCCGATAGCTGAAATGAAAGCAGGAATAATAATCACAATTCGTAAATACCAGGATGCATGAAGAGCGAACATGAGAATAATAAGAATAAGTGTCAAGACAAGGCCAATATGGCCGCTCATACGTCGCTGTCGGACTTCGACTGGATTAATATTGCAAACGCCAGGGATATAATTTGTTGCCATAACTTCAGTATGACACGGATTTAAGGCTCAGCCTAGTGACCGGAAAAAGATAGTCTATTCAGTAACGATATCACGTTGTGAAAATGCCCAAACACCAACACAGACCATTACGATACTTAGTCCACAGAGCCATGTAAATGTTGACCAATCGGGAGCCGTGGTTGGTGCAAAGGAAACATAGTGGAGAAGAGAGGTTTTGTCGATAAAGTCACCGAGCGAGAAGAAAGATTTCAAAACATCGACGACAAAGGCCCAAATTATAACTGCGTACATACTTATAGCAGCAATGCGCGGCAATAAACCATAAAGAACCGTTCCGATACCAACAAGCAAAAAGATTGGTCCAGTCAATGCGATGGCATTTTGTGTCATAGTCCAAAGATCAAGTGATATCCCTTGGGCGGTGGCGATTTGCCAAATAAGATAACCTGAAAGAAGAGAAATGACACCTGTCATCAGCACCACGATAACCAACCTCTTCACGAGCCAGCTGGTTCGTTTGACTGGCTGAATGAGGAAGTTATCGACGTAGCCCTTCGCTTCGTCCTGGCGGATGCTTCCAAAACAAACCGTTGCCATGACGAGGAGAATCATAGCTGTAAAGATTCCACCAAAACCGAGAAATGCTATCACGACATCATCATAAGTACCGCCAAGTTTACTAATAACCGTGACGAACGCGGGAGAACTCGAAAGCGCATCGGCACCAACTTTTGCAATCGATGCAAGCAACCCTGCGTAAACAAGCGTACCCAGACACCACCAAAAAAACGTACTAATGTTTTGACGTATCGAAAGTTGTAGATCTGAACCCAGCAGATGAAGATGTGGCCGTGCGTACTCGGATTGTGGGAGAATACTTCCACCTAGATCGCGCTTTTTTGCCAGGTACAGACCTAATGGGAAGCTGATGATGGCGAATATGAGTGTCGGGACAATCCAGATGGGATTAGCGCCAAGTACGGGGTTAAGAAGGTCAGTCCAACCGAATGGTGTCAGTTGTTTTAGTGAGTTCCAATCGGACACGCTATTTGCTGCACCGCGAATAGTGAACAAAATAAGCAGGGGTACAAGGCTATAGGCCAAAGCACGTCCTCGTGTTAAAGCAAGCTGGCTGGTAAGAACTCCAAGGCTGGTAAAGAAGATACCTGGCAAGAAGACACCAAATGTTAGTAAGGCGGCAGGACCAACGGCTAAATTAACTTTTGGAACGGCACCAAGAGCTGCAATAATGACCCAGGCAATCAGAAAAGCAATAACCATTGAGTAGGCAAAACCTATGAGCATATGACCGCTGGCTCGTGCTTTGGTGGTGCGGCCGGCAACGATTTGTTCCAATCGTCCGTCTTCTTCCTGGCCACGTAATAGCCGCGTCGTTACGAGTAACCCCCAAATTCCGGTCAATAGGGTCATGAGTGCGATTGATTTATAAATCGAGTAACTGGCAGGTGTTGCTGCGTCCTCAATTTCACCCGCCATGAAACCGAGTGCCGGAGCACTCTTAAGTGAAGCGACAAGAACATCTCGCGAATGCTGGTCGGGGTATGCTTCCGCGAATGCCGCACCCTGTGCGCCCATCATAATCCCGGTTAGGAATCCAATAATTAACGCACCACGGAGCGTCTGTCTGAAACCCAGCCGCCTGAGTGCGCGGCCAGTTGAAAGATGAGAACTGGCTTTTATTTTTGTCATTACTTTTTCTCGGGTGATTTATCGTAGAGCGCCAGGAATAATTCTTCGAGCGATGGCTTACGGCTCAGGAAGCTGATTGGTTTCGCTCTTGCGACGATGGCAAGTAACTCATCAATTGGGCCATGGACAGTACAGCGCAGGAAATGATTACGGATTTCAATATTACTCACATTTTTAATACCTTTGAGGGCTGGCGGTATACCAGAAAATGTAGCTTCGACAGTGACGGCAGAGAGGTGTCGCAGCTCATCAAGCGTACCGATTTCTATCATTCTACCTTCTCGTAGCACCGCAACGCGGTCGCAGAGTTCCTCGACTTCTTCCATAATGTGTGACGATAGAAATACTGTTTGGCCGTTCTTTTTTGCAGCAACTACTTCATCTCGAAAAACTTTGCTCATGACAGGATCAAGTCCGCTTGTTGGTTCGTCGAAAACCAGTAAATCAGCCCTTGTAGACAAAGCGGCAATCAAGGCAATTTTTTGACGATTACCCTTTGAATAAGCTCGTACCTTTTTGTCCGGATCGAATTGGAATCTTTTAATGAGCTTTGCTCGATACTCTTTATCGGTGCTACCGTGAAGATTAGCGAGCAAGTGGAGTGTTTCTGCTCCAGAGAATGAGGGCCAATAACTTGTTTCGCCGGGAACATAGGCTACCCGTTGGTGAATATGAGCGGCTTTTTTGGTAGCATCTTCACCGAGAACCATGGCGCTGCCACTTGTAGGTTTGATTAACCCAAGTAAAAGACGGATCGTTGTTGTT
>CAYIQY010000054.1:0-5628 GCA_964365665.1 uncultured Candidatus Saccharibacteria bacterium
CACCAATGTCGAAGACGACGTTGAGGTCATCGACCCCACGAACGCAGGACACCGGCGGCAATTCAAGGTCGAGCAGGACAAAGAGACCGAGACCGTGAATGGCAAAACGACCCGTCAGCGGCGGTGCTTCGAAGTCCAGCACGCCAACGCGTGACCATCAACCAACAACCATGTGACTGCGGCAGGCAGACGGTAAACCGTAAGGAGCCGTGCCACCGCGGACCCTAACAGTTTTCTGTCTGTCTGCCACAGCACACCTGAATATAAGCGCGGATGACGCGCAGTTTTTATGCCCGCCTCTCACCATAAAAAACGAAAATACCCCCTCCGAGGTAGATCCGTTCGCAGGAAAAAGCTCGATAGGGGGTGACCGCTCGGTCAGCGAGTACATCAGAGGACTTTGGTTACGTCGGCACGAAACAATTCAATGTTCGTCTCGTCGAAGTGAAGATCCCGGAGAGGCGACAACTGCTCCCTGAGCAGTGTCACCACGTGGTCGATCGCACCGACTTCGTGCGACGAGTACTCCTCGTAATCACACTCTGTCATACTGATCTTGGCAACGAACACTGCGTTGCCAATCGTGACACGCGCCGTAAATGAAGTGACGGCCATGACAGTCATCCTTCCATCCGTCCGCGCACGAGCTCGCCGACGAGTTTCAGAGGGTCTACCTCACGTATCGAGGTGATACCTCTGAGCATGGAATGATCGCCGTAGCGCCACGCTTCGTTCGGCCCAACGCTCAGGTAGCGCTGTACGTCGTAGCGGGGGACGAACTGCGTATCAAGCGAAATCGTACCGGCATCCCAGACGAAGACCTCGCTCAGACATTCCTCGCCGTCAATGACGAGGACGTGCGCGTTCTCGAATTTGGTTACCACGAGAGCTCCGCCGCCTACAACGCCGACTTCAAGCCGCATGTTCATCGGCAGATTGTTGAGATCGTACTCCTGAAAGCTCTTGTCGGAACACGATTGGTTAGCTGACGAGGGCATTACCACTCCTTATGTACTGTGTATCCTGGATGGATACGACTAATGATTATTATAACATAAAATATTAATTATTTAAAGCAAAGCGCCCACATAGGATGCTATGGTACACTGGATGAGTACATTACTAATCAAACGTATCCAGAGTGCAGTGAGAGACCTAGCTGGACGACCTGCCGGCAACCTGTTTGAATCAGGTGCTAATTCTAGCCTTAACGGGAAGATAAAATCCAAACTCCTTTATCTTTACGCGCGGGCGGAAAGATACGTAAACAAAGGGAGTTATTTTTTATGCCTACAGCAACCACCGAATCATATGTTCCTCAAACATGGGACGATATCCCCGACCAAACGCCTTTTGATGAGTCGGAAGAGTGGCAAGAAATTCTTGAGGAGCTTGGAGACAAGATTGACGAGGTAGAGGAAGTCGTAAAGTTTACTTCCTATTTTGCAGACCATGTTACCGAGGAACATAAAACCACAATAGAAGATGTTGACATAAACGCTTGGGACGAGGCAAAGGCAACTGAAAAACTCGCTTATTACAAAAGGGGTAAAAGGATAGGTAAGAAAGCGGTAAATTCGTGCGGTTGGTATGACGAGGAAACGGCACGACGTGCAACTCATATGCCAAAACATATGATAGCATTCCGCTATGTTATCGACAGAGGACTTTACGAAAATTTCTTTATTGAGCGTTACAAACCTTATAGGGATGATATAGGAACACGACGACTGGAGCTTGTCGGCAGGAAAACAAAGGCTGACATCGATGCACACTACAACGATCACGCGTAGTGGTGTCAACCACAATTAATCAGGTAGTGCGTTTCTGTTAACTTCGGCTTTTTCGATCGTACTACCCTTGAGTATCCTCGAACCGCAGATTTTTATGAGAATAGTCCTGTCTATCGTGCCTGTCTTTGGGCCGTCACAATTACCCGTAAGGAAGTCGACATTGCTTTGAACTGTCGTTTGCTTCTGCTCGGCATCATCCAATACTTCCGCAGCTTTTTGGCGCGCCCGAGCCCTGGCACTCTCGAAATCTCTCTCTTCCGGATACTCCTCTGCCGGCAATCGTCTCAAAATACCCTCAACTTCATCTGATATAATCTCTGTCTCATCAGCCAAGGCTTCAGGATTGACATAGGCCTCATTAAATTCGGCTCTGCGATCCCATAACACGGGGCAGTCAAGGCATTGTTCGGGAATGTTGAGAAACTCTCTCATTACCATCTTTATACCATAAATGTGCATATTATACAATATCTAAGAGTTGCAATGCTATAAAATGTATAGTAAATTAGAAATAGTACTATACAAAATAAAGGAGGATGTAATGAAGGCAGCGCAGATTGATAACTATGGAGATACGTCAATCATCCATGTCCGTGAAACAGAAAAACCAACAATAACTGACGATCAGGTATTGGTATCTGTTACGGCAGCTAGTTTGAATCCATTTGACACCACTGTTCGTGCTGGCTATGCGCAGGCAATGGCACCCCTGCACTTTCCTGCTACGTTAGGGTTGGATTTTGCCGGATCAATCGTTGAAGTTGGCGCAAACATTACAGGTTTTGCGATTGGCGAGCGTGTTTATGGTACGGCTAACGCAATGTTTGGTGCCAGCGGCGCATTCGCGGAATTTGTCGCGGCAAATGCCAGTAGCGTTGCGATCGCACCGGCAAACATAACTGATGCAGAAGCGGCGACATTGCCGACTGCTGGTATCAGTGCCCTCCAGGCAATCATTGATAACCTGCACATTCAGAGTGGACAGAAATTATTCATCAATGGCGGAGCAGGTGGCATAGGATCAGTCGCGATTCAGATTGCCAAACATCTCGGGGCGCACGTGACCGTCACAGCATCAGGCGAAAACAGTGATTTCGTAAAGCAATTGGGCGCCGATGAAGTAATTGATTACAAAACCCAAAAATTCACTGATATCGTTCATGACTATGACGCAGTACTGACTAATGTCGGTAACTCTGATGTTAACGAAGTGCTGCCAGCAGTGAAAAAGGGTGGCGTAGCGGTATCATTAGTCGGAGCATTCGATGAGGAAAAAGCCAAAGAACTCGGCGTCACTGCTATTGCACAGGGAACACAGGTATCGACCAAGTCACTCGGCGAATTGCGTGCATTAGTCGAGGACGGCGTCGTTAAGGTCACTATCGACCAGACATTCCCACTTGACCAGATCAAAGAAGCGTTTACCGCACGAGAAACCGAATCAATCAAAGGCAAGGTTGTCGTTACTATTCGTTAATAACTTTTTTATTTAACAACCTCATATTCTGTGGAAAACTTTTGGTAATTTTTTACACAAAGTATTGCATATATAAAAAGTTAGTGTAATTATGAATATATTAATACTAATTATGTAAATAGTTAATATAAACTGTTACATAAAGAAGTGAGGGGGATAGTAGTATGAATTCCGGAGATACGGCATACTTACTCATATCGGCAGCATTGGTAATGTTAATGTTACCTGGGCTGGCGTTTTTTTATTCTGGCATGGTTCGTGCCAAAAACGTACTGGCAACAGCCTTGCAAAGTTTCTTTGCACTTGGCATCGTGTCCGTACTATGGGTGCTCGTCGGCTATAGTCTGGCATTCGGCCCAGACGTCAACGGCCTGATAGGTAACTTCGACTTCGTTGGATTCAACAATGTCGGCCAAGAACCGAACACCGCACTGGCTGCGACGGTGCCACATCTGGCATTCGCGGTCTTTCAATTATTCTTTGCTGCGATTACGCCAGCATTGATCACCGGCGCGTTTGCCGAACGTATGAAGTTTTCGGCCTTTGCACTGTTTACTAGCCTATGGCTCATTCTTGTCTACGCACCACTTGCACATTGGGTTTGGGCACCAGGCGGCTGGATTCGTACACTCGGCGCATTGGACTTTGCGGGGGGAACCGTTGTCCATATTAGTGCCGGTATCGCCGCACTCGCTGCAGCACTCGTCATCGGCAAACGTGCCGGATTAAAACGAAGCAGTATCACACCGCACAACTTGCCGTTTACAATGCTTGGTGCCGGGTTGCTATGGTTCGGTTGGTTTGGCTTTAACGCAGGCAGCGCGCTTGCCGCAAACGGCCTTGCTGCCAACGCCTTCGTCACCACGAATATTGCTGCTGGTGCCGCCATGTTGGGTTGGGCATTCGTTGATTATTTGCGCCACCGCAAAGTAACCACACTTGGTGCGGTTACTGGTGCAGTTGCCGGATTGGTCGCCATCACGCCAGCCGCTGGATTTGTCAGTCCCTTGTCAGCCATCGCAATCGGTGTGTTGGCCGGTATCGTCTGTGCATATGCTGTCGGACTCAAACTGAAGTTTGGGTTTGATGACACGCTTGACGTTGTCGGTGTTCACGCCGTTGGTGGTATCGTCGGTGCATTGTCTATCGGCTTTTTGGCCGAAAAAGCAATCAATCCCGCTGGTGCCGACGGATTTTTCCACGGCGGGGGACTGACCCTCCTTGGTCATCAAGCCGTGGCGGTGGGCGCGGCTGTGACCTTCGCTTTCGTCGCCAGTTGGATACTATTGAAACTGATCGATATGACAATCGGCCTGCGTGTCCGACCCGACCAAGAGGTCATGGGACTAGACAAGGGCATGCACGACGAAGACGGCTATGTCTTTGCCGAGCCTGTTCCAGTACCGGTTATCGCTAAATCAAATCGACGAAGATAGAGGATATCATGAGCACACCACTCAAAAACTTTCTTGAACTAACATACGACGAACTAGAGAAGATTAATCTTGGTGCGAGGGCAATCAAGGATCCCGCCAAGGCCGAGACGACGCACGTTAAATATCTGAGTGCCGAGACACGGATCAAAGCCATCACCGTTTGTTTTTCGGACATTGAAGGCCGGCTGCATATGCTGGACTACAACAAACAGTTCTTCCTGGATTCACTCAATAACCTGACATTCGACGGTTCATCGATTCGCGGATTTTCCGAATTGCACGAATCAGATCTGCGTCTGGTTATCGACTGGACCAGCACGACGTTCTTGCCATCAGACATTTTTGGCCCAGGCAAAGTATTGGTATTCGCCAATATCTGCGGACGCGATTTGACGCCGTACGAATCAGACTTTCGCGGCCGATTGTCGGCATACGCTGCAGACATCAAAGCCAAAAAAGGTCTCGAAGCATTTATGGCTCCTGAAATCGAAGGCTTTTTGATGGCTGGTGTCGACGCCGAGCAAAACTTTGATAAAAGAGTAGGGTTCAGCCTCGTCAGTACTGGAGGCTACTACCATTCATTGCCACTCGACGAATTACGACAATTCATCGATACAACCGCCGAGGCGATTCGAGCCATGGGATTCCGAAACGAAAAAGACCACGCCGAAGTCGCGCCGTCTCAGTTCGAAATCAACTTTAGTTATACGGATGTCGTCCGTGCATGCGATCAGATTTTGCTCTACAAACTTGTTTGTCGCCAAGTCGCGGAATCAATGGGTATGACAGCGACGTTCCTGCCAAAACCGCAACAAAATATTAATGGCTGCGGCATGCATACCAATGTGTCACTTAGTAAAAACGGCAAAAATATCTTAAAACGATATTTCGTACACCACTGTAGGTGCCACATATTACAACC
>CAYIQY010000055.1:0-5595 GCA_964365665.1 uncultured Candidatus Saccharibacteria bacterium
ATTTGTTTTTTGCTATTTGTAATCACCAGCACATGTCCGCCACGGGCATTTATTTCGGCCAGGCTGCTGACACCTTTGTCGAATAGCCAGTTGTCTTGTAGTAACACTACTTCGAAAAATCGATCGTCTAATAACGCCAAGGGTCCATGTTTCAATTCGCCGCCCGCATAACCTTCAGCCTGAATGTAGCTGACTTCCTTCAGTTTCAACGCACCTTCCATAGCGACCGGGAATAACGTGTCGCGACCTAGAAATAGTGCATGTTCATGGTGGGCATATTTTTTTGCAGCTTTTTTTATATCGTCCCGATGAGTGTTTAACACTTTTTCAATTTCATCAGGTAATCGTGAGAGTTCTTTAACGTATTGATGCAAATCTTCAACGCCAGCGCCTTTTGCTTGCGCTAATTGAACGCCAAAGATTGTCATGGCCGCAACCTGCGACGTAAATGCTTTGGTGCTGGCAACCGAAATCTCGGGCCCAGCATGCACATACACACCGCCATCAACCTCACGGGCAATCGTAGATCCAACAGCGTTAATCACACCCAATGTTTTGATACCACGACGTTTAATCTCACGCAGACATGCCAACGTATCAGCAGTTTCACCGGATTGGCTAACGACCAATGCGACACTGTTTTTTGGCAAATGGAATGATCGGTAGCGAAGCTCTGATGCGATCTCTACATCGATCGTTAACCCATCAACCAGCTGTTCCAGATAATACGACGCCAAAAGTCCTGCATAATATGCCGTGCCACAACCAATGATAACGACGTGTTCAATTTTTCGTAATTCGTCATTACTCAGGTTTAATCCCCCTAATTGCGCTCTGTTTTCCTTTGGAATAATCCGGCCGTTCAGCGTTGATCGTAGGGTTGTTGGTTGTTCCATAATTTCTTTTAGCAAAAAGTGATCGTAGCCTTGCTTTTGAATCGCTGCCATATCAGCCTCAATTTTTTCGACTTTGGCGCTGAGTGGCTGCGCATTCAAATCTTTTAGCTGCACATCATCTGCCGTACAAACCGCCAATTCCCCATCATTCAAATAAATTGCCTTGGTTGTATGTCCAATCAACGCAGAAGCATCACTGGCAATAATAGTTTCATCTTCGCCAACTCCAATAATTAATGGGCTACCCTTGCGCGCTACCACGATTTCGTCAGGTTCGCGTGTCGACACGACTGCGATACCATAGGTGCCCTCAACTAGCTGTAGCGCCTGCGTAACAGCCGATTCCAGCGATGTATCTTTGTCGTATAGCGAATCAATCAACGCAGCCAATACTTCGCTGTCTGTTTCACTCGCAAATGTATGATTCTTTAGTTCTGTTTTTAATTCTTTATAGTTTTCGATAATGCCGTTGTGTACCAAATAGATGTCACCGGCTTGGTGAGGATGTGCATTCTTTTCGCTTGGCTCACCATGTGTCGCCCAACGTGTGTGACCAATGCCAATATTGTCTTTTGTTGCTTTCTTTGCAACAATTGCATCTAACTCGACTACTTTGCCTTTTGCGCGCAATAGCGTCGCCCTGTCATTGCCGATCGTTACTACACCGGCACTATCATACCCACGATATTCCAATCGTCGTAGTCCACCAGTCAGTACTTCCTGCGCCTGTTTGTTCCCGATGTAACCAACAATGCCGCACATAGATTATTTTGCATGCCCAAGTGCTTGGTTGATTCGCGTTGACGAATCAGCCTTATCAGTTCCACCAACACCAAATACCATTTCAATACCGTAATCATTGCATACTTTTGTCTCCGGCACTTCTTTTTCAGATGCGCGATCACCGCCATTAGCAAACACCAACTTATCTTTTGGATGTTGGATTGCAATCATTTGCAATGACTTGACCACTGTCGGATCTTCATCAATCGAAATAGCTACATCATCAACCATCCGTAATGCGCCAATCAACCTTGCGCGGTTTTGCTCATTCAGGATAACTTTACCTTTTTTAATAACCTGTTGAACATCATTGTTAACAATAACAATTAACTTTTCGCCCATTAGTGCTGCTGCCTCGATCATATCTAAATGTCCGCCGTGGAGTGGGTTAAAAAAACCGCTGACTATAACTACTTTCATGTCATCCAGTATACTATGAAGTGATGGAAATGAATTTTTGTCGGCGCTGCGGAGCGAGACTCACTGATAAGTCGGGTGGGATGTTTATTTGTGATAATAACCATACCCTCTTTATAAACGCCGCTCCTTGCGTGGGTATTTTCTTCGTTACAGACGACAACCAAGTGATGGTGTCCGTTCGAGGAATCGAACCATACAAAGGTTCTCTAGATGCGTTCGGAGGATTTGTCGACGAAAATGAAAGTTTCGAAGAGGCTCTTGTGCGTGAAGTTGAGGAAGAATTAGGCTTATCACAGGAGGAATATAATCCACCCCAATACCTTTGCTCTAACACCGGTGTCTATCCCTATGATGGTGAGGTTAGAACAATCATCGGTGCGCTATTTTGGACGCGCTTAAAGCCCGGTACCAAGCCCGTTGCTTCTGATGATGTTGCTGCGATACGCTATGTTCCTCTTAAAAATTTCGATTTGTCGCTAGTGGGCAATACTGACAGTAGAGCCGGAATTGAAAAACTTCAAAAAATATTTGTTAAATAATCGTTGTATTTGCTACAATTATTAATTTTTATTTTTTCTACAATAGACGTCAAATCGATAGACCAGTTATACTGGTACCATGACAAAAATGTTAATTACAGGTGGCGCAGGGTTTATCGGGGCAAACTTTGTACTCTACACCCTCAATAATCGTCCCGAATATGAAATCACGGTCGTCGATAAATTAACCTATGCAGCAAATCCCGAAACACTCAATAGCATCCTGGATAAAATTCAATTCGTCACTGGCGATATCTGTGACAAAGAATTGATGGACAAACTTGTTGCAGAAACCGACATTGTCGTTCACTTCGCAGCAGAGTCGCACAATGACAATTCACTGCGCGATCCATGGCCATTCCTTCAGACTAACCTGATGGGAACCGCAACCATCCTCGAAGCCATCCGCAAACATGGCAAAAAATTACACCACATCAGTACTGATGAAGTATATGGTGATCTAGAACTCGACGATCCGCACAAATTCACACCTGACACTCCATACAACGCCAGCAGTCCCTACTCATCTACCAAAGCTGGTAGTGATTTGTTAGTCAAAGCTTGGGTTCGTTCATTTGGAATCCATGCAACGATCAGTAACTGTTCCAATAACTACGGCCAATTCCAACACATCGAAAAATTCATTCCGCGTCAAATTACAAATATCCTGAGCGGTATCTCTCCTAAATTGTATGGTGCTGGCGAAAACGTTCGTGACTGGATCCATGTTGACGATCACAACAACGCTGTCCATACGATTATTGACAAAGGCCAAAGCGGCGAAGTCTACCTGATTGGTGCGAACGGTGAAGAAAATAACAAATACGTTCTAGAAACGATTCTCGAATTAATGGGCAAACCAAAAGACGCCTACGAACACGTCAACGACCGCCCAGGTCACGACATGCGTTACGCAATTGACGCGACTAAACTTCGCGAAGAACTTGGCTGGGAACCACAATACACCAACCTACGCGAGGGATTACAAGCGACTATTGATTGGTATACAGCAAACGAAGAATGGTGGAAAAACGAAAAAGCCAAAGTTGAAGCCAAATATGCAGAGCAGGGACAATAATATGTCTGAACTTGAATTTAGCAAAGAATTAAAATCATACGAAACTCCAATTGATGGCCTTGTTGTCTATGACCTAACCGTCCACGGTGATAGCCGCGGCTGGTTCAAAGAAAACTGGCAGCGGGAAAAAATGACTGCACTTGGCCTACCTGATTTTGGGCCGGTGCAGAACAATGTGTCATTCAATGAGAAAAAAGGCGTCACCCGCGGCCTCCACGCAGAACCGTGGGATAAATTTGTTTCAATTGGTCATGGACGTGTATTCGGAGCATGGGTAGATATTCGTGAAGGTAGCAGCACATTTGGTAAATCGTTTACTGTCGAGCTTGATCCAGCGAAAGCAATCTATGTACCGCGCGGCGTCGCTAACGGTTTTCAAACCCTTGACGACGAGACTGTGTATATGTACCTTGTCAACGACCATTGGTCACCAGATGGTGAGTACGCTTTTGTTAATGTTGCTGATAAATCATTGGCTATCAACTGGCCTATCCCCCTGAGGGAAGCTGAGCTGTCCGACAAAGACAAAGCTCACCCGAATCTCGCTGATGCGGTATTAATCAAACCAAAAAAAGTTCTTATCATTGGCGCTTATGGCCAGCTTGGTCGTGCGTTATCAAAAGTATTCCCCGATGCTGAAGGTGTTGACCGTGATACGTTCGATATGAGCGACCCATCAATTATTACTGAACGCAACTGGAAAGAATACGATCTTATTCTTAATGCCGCTGCTTATACCGCCGTTGACCTTGCTGAAACACCCGAAGGCCGCAAAGATGCTTGGTTGGCTAACGCAACCGCCCTGACTAACCTTGCTCGCATTTGCAGCGACAGTAATGTCACCCTCGTGCATGTTTCAAGTGATTATGTTTTTGACGGGACAGCCAATCTCCATACTGAAGACGAAGCTCTCGCGCCATTGAGCGTTTACGGCCAAAGCAAGGCTGCAGGTGATTTGGTCGTTAGTACTGTCCCTCGTCACTACCTCCTCCGCACAAGTTGGGTTATTGGCGACGGCAAAAATTTTGTCCTTACCATGAAATCACTCGCGGAAAAAAACATCAAACCAAACGTCGTAGGCGATCAAATTGGCCGACTGACATTTACTAGTGACCTCGCCAATGCGATCAAACATCTTGTAACAACAAATGCAGAATTTGGAACATATAACCTGTCGAATGACGGAGAACCAGCTAGTTGGGCTGATATTGCAAAACAAGTCTACGAGCTATCCGGTAAATCAGCTGATGACGTCACGCCCGTCACTACCGAGCAATACTATGCGGGTAAAAAAAATATCGCTCCACGCCCCTTACAAAGTACGCTCGATCTTGCTAAAATAAAGGCTGCGGGCTTTACCCCACGAGAGTGGGAACAAGCGCTTCGTGAATATCTAGAAAATCAGTAATCAAGGAGTTGTATGAAGGGAATTATCCTCGCCGGTGGATCAGGCACACGTTTATGGCCTATTACAAAAGGTATCAGCAAACAATTAATGCCAATCTACGACAAGCCAATGGTGTATTACCCCCTAACGACATTGATGTCTGCTGGTATTAGAGATATCTTGATAATTACAACTCCTGACGACCAGTCACAATTCCAACGCCTTCTAGGCGATGGAATACAATGGGGCATTAACTTAGAGTACGCCGCTCAGCCATCTCCAGAGGGTCTGGCACAGGCATTTACAATCGGCGAGGACTTTATTGGTGACGATAAGGTTGCTATGATTCTAGGTGATAATATTTTCTGGGGTATTGATCTCAGTAGTCAATTGCATAAATTAACTGATGTTGATGGCGCTGTCGGCTTTGCTGCAGAGGTAGAAGATCCGAAACGATATGGCGTTTATGAATTTGATGACCATATGAACGTG
>CAYIQY010000056.1:0-5449 GCA_964365665.1 uncultured Candidatus Saccharibacteria bacterium
GACGATGGCTGATCTATCAGACGATATAGGTATTGTAGACGATATGTATAAGGAATATCTCAAAGGTGGCGATGTCGTAGCGGGTAGTCGCTATATGAAAGGCGGAAAGCAAATTGGCGGGCCACTCATAAAGCGCACGTTATCGCGTCTTGCAGGTGTCTCACTTTACTTCGTACGCAGGATTCCAACACATGACATTACCAATAATTTTAAGCTATATAACAAAGAATTTCTTGATTCAATCATTATCGAGAGCAAGGGTGGTTTTGAAATTGGTATGGAGATAACCGTAAAAGCTTTCAAGAATCGACGAAACATTGTTGAGCTACCATCAACATGGCGAGATCGTACGGCTGGAGAATCCAATTTCAAGCTGATGAAATGGCTACCGTCGTACCTGAATTGGTATTTTTATGCACTTGGCCCAAGAAGGTCCAAATAAATTTATTTTAGAAATGAAAAAGCAGCCTCAATAACAACTTGTTGATTATAGCCAAAGTTTTTTGGTATTGATGTTTGGTTGATCCAGCGGAAATCACTTGCTTCACCCTGAACGGATAAAACATCAGATATCTCTATGAGATAAGTTAAAGCTATTGCATGTTTTGTAGGGTCAAAGCCATCGGGTGGCGGTAAGCTAGACTGGTGGAAGTACTGTTGTATATAAAAAGGGCGGTTTATATCATTGCTCGGAAGCAATGCGAATCTATCAACTTCCAGGCTTTCTGTCAGATGCCGTTTAATTGCATCTGTGATCGTCTCGTTATGCTGGATTCTACCACCTAAGATTGCTAGCTTGTCTTTCTCTGGACCTGTGGCGCGAATAATTGTGCCAAGCTCCCATTCACTCCCAGTCTTTCTAACTGGGATAATATCAACACATACAATCGGTATTGAGTTTGTAATTGTACTATACAGTTCGTCCGAAAGATAAGTCATTGAATTTTTGACTCCTTTTTGGCAAAAATAATACGATTATAAATTGGAAATGTCCAAAGCATCTGGATTAATACAGCAAGAGCCTTAGCGATTATAAAGTTTACAACCAGCCCAGCAAAAGTTACGAATACCACAACAAAGAAATAATTAAATATGAGAAGTATGAAATATGCTGAAATGTGTCTAGTTAAACTTTCTTTTTCACCGGCGTCAAATGTCCAGTAGCGATTAAGAACAAAGTTATAAAGAATGGATACCCAATAGGCAACGGACGTTGAAGCAGCAAGGTTAAGATCTAATGCGCCGTGGAGCAAAACAAGTATGCCAAAATCGATGGCAAAAGTTGAGCCACCCACTAAAAGATAGCGTACAAAATGATGCCGGTATAAATAGATCGTAAAAGTTTTGAGTCGACTCATGAACCTCTCTATTGTACAGGGATTATTAGTAATATGTAACATTAGGCGTCCTGTTGACCGTATTGTTATCAGTTGATAAGATAAGACTAGTTGTAAAATATGATAATGAATGCGAGACTGTCTTAACCTATGCTTATTGATCAAATATATCGCCAGCGTTTTAGTAACACGGCAATGCGAAATGAGTTGTGGGATATACTCACAAAAAACTTTTTTCAGAAATTTGTCGATAAAGATGACATTGTACTTGATGTTCCTTGTGGCTATGGAGAATTCATCAATACTGTAAAATGTAAAAAGAAATATGCAGTTGATATCAATCCGGATGCAAAGAAATATCTGAACAAAGACGTTACTTTTCTGCTAGATAGTTCGACAAAGCTATCTCTACCCAAAGCATCAGTGAACAAAATATTTGTCAGCAATTTCTTTGAGCACCTTAGCCATGATGATATTGAGAAGACTATCAATGAGTTTAAACGAGTACTTAAACCTGGTGGGCAAGTATTAATACTCCAACCAAACATACGATTTGCATATAAAGAATACTGGATGTTTTTTGATCATATTACACCTATTGATGACAGAGCACTTGAAGAAGTATTTGTGTTAAAGCAATTCAAACTAAAGAAGCGGATATTGAGATTTGTACCATTCACTACACAAAGCCGTTATCCAGCCAAAAAAGCTCTCGTTAGACTTTACCTTAGCGTACCGATTCTATGGCGAATCTTTGGCAAGCAGACATTCTTGATATTTGAAAAATAACTACCTTTTAGTAAGTACCATTTCCCATCCGGGGTTAACGGGAATATGTGTCACAGTTCCTGGGGGTGACTGTTCGAAACGAGTCGCATGTGTCTGAAAATCTTGATAAGGCCAAACTTGTATGCGCCAATCCGTCGGAATGCCAATTAAAAGTAATAGGCATAACCCAATGATACTGAACTTTTTCAAGGCTGGAACCGTAGCTCTAAATGCAAGCCAAACGAGAGTCACAATCCACACAAGTATTGGAATATACCAGTAGCGTTGTCCCCCACCTGGATTGACAAGTCCTTGCCACGGGTCAAAGCCGGGTACGGGCTTTAACGAAATGAGCATTGCAGTGATCAAAAGTATTGAATAAGCAATGGCGATTTTTAACCACTCAGGACCCTTAATGACGGCATAAGTTATTAATGTTATCCCTAGAGTAAAGATAACGAAAAGCATAACGAAGTTTCCATAGAGAACATTCACATAATCTTGTCCAAGTAGTCCACCAATAAATATTTGTCCAGTAATCATTTGTATAAAATAATAGAAATTAGGCCGTGCGACGCCGACACGTTCGACACCACTTAGAAAGAAAATGCCGATTATTTGTATGACTGATAGGCCGGCAAGAAGCAAAAACATATTGCGATATCGTTTTGTCCGATGACGCCAGAAAAGAAAGAGACTAATAGGAGCAAGAATAACCACCATTGGCCCAGAAAGACCAGTTGCAATGAGGATTGCATAGTCAAATAAGCGCCATAGCAATTTTTTACTTGGTTGAGCAAGTAAAACGAGCAAGGCAGCAACACCTAAGTGCCATTGGATATTAGTGAGATTTGTAAAAACTTCCGAATTATTCGGAAGACTGACGTATAGCAAGCTGAGCAATATGCCAACACTTCGATAAGGCATTATTGACTTTAACCGGCTACTGCAGAGTAATAGAACGGGTAATAGCTGAAATCCAAGGGCGGTAAGATTAAAGAACTCAGGTGCTTGATGGAAAGGTAAGGTCAGTGAGATCATAGCGACGAATCTATACATAAGAACGAAATATCCACCATAGGTAGCAAGCAATGATGACCAACCTTGGTTATAAGCATCAGCGTACCAATACTTGCCATCCTCTGCCCAAAACTGTGCTTGTATGATTGCCTCTGGACGTCGCCAAAGCATGATCACAGCACAAATGACGAGCATGCTAATAATCGTAGCTTTTGGGTATCGTCTGAGGGTTACCTCGAACTGACCGGCAAAGCTGCGCAGCCATTGTCTAGTTGCTAGGATCGTCTTTACTATTTTTCTTTGACCCATAACTTCAACGATTGATTTTTATATAGAAAACCAGCAATTATCACTAAACTTAGTGCGGTAACAACGGTATATAATTTCATTGTCGGGTTCTGTAGGGCGATGACTATAACCCAAATAGCCATAAAGTAAGTAATTTGGATCCCGAGAACGACAAGCAGTAGTTTCCTTGGAAGATATGTCACAATCGTCGCCAGAAGAACAAACAGTAACAATATGGTTGCGTAGGAGCCTTGGTGGTTGACAGCCATGTTTGGACTAAAAAGTGCGAGTATCCATCCTAGGAGAGATAACCCTATAATAACCGCAAAGACCTTGAAATGATCCAAAATACCATTAAGTTTGAGATTTTGTCGTATTCTTTGAGACAATAAGCCTATCCAGCCGATATTCAATATAACAAGACTAAAGAGAAGGTAGCGGAATTCACCGTCACGCATTTGAGCAGACACGCCATTCCCAAGTAACTTATCATCAGGAGGGGTGCGCCCAAAAAGCAGAGAAAGGTTATCAACACGAGTCTTAAATACTTCATCAATTGTAGTTTCTGAATAGGTATCAACAACTGCTCTAGGTACCGAGCGTCCATCAATAGCAACGACCCCAGCAAAGAACCATTTACTTAATCTATCCCCAGGCGGGTCGTAAAACTTTTGGTATGCCATCCATGACCCAGTAAGTACAATCAGACAAGTAGCCGCGATTAGTATTGTTTTCCAATGGGGACGGTAGCGCTTCATCGAGAGAGCGACGAGTATTATGGGTATCAGCGTGAATGCAATACCTGTATGACTTAATAAAGCGGCTCCTCCGGCTAGGGATGCGAGCACCCAGGTTGTCCTTGATGGTTTTTCAAAGAACAGCAATGAAAACGTTAATAAAACATAACTTGCTGCCAGTAATTTTGGCCATACCAGTACGCTGTTAAAGAAAAAGAAACCACTAAATAGACAGAGGAGTATAACAAGTAGAGCGCGTTGTTTTGATAGTCCAATTGCACGCCCTAAGGCCCATATTGCTACTACCCAAAAACACTGTAATAACGATGAGAGTAACTGAGAGTTTGCCGTGCCGATAGATTTATCAGCTGTAAAAAGACCGTGGGAAAGTATAACGCCAGTTTGCAATGGCGGTCGGTCGCTGCCCTGCCAATCTCCTATCCGTTCTTTGGGGTGATCAGCTCTTACATTTTGTGCAAATGTCTGGGAAATATCATTATCAAGGGGCATTTGCGAGGTATAGCATGATCGTGAGAATTCATCCGTCCGACAAGAAAGAGCGATGCTATTATAAAATAAAGAAGTACCGAAAATAAGAGCAAGGGGAATTATCACATCTGGCTTTATTAATACTTTGCGGAAAGTCGGATGGATACATACCCAGGCAGCAATAATCCAACTGACAATAGCAACTATCGTCGCTAACCAATCACCCAGTACCACATTCGCTACATACAAATAAAATGTTATATAGCCCAATAGACCCCCTGTAACTAATGCAACAGGTAATATGTACCAAGACTTTAGCTTGGCTTTTGTATGAAGCCATATCCCTATAGCTAGACCGGGCGCAATGAAAGTAACAAGTAGCGTAAGAAGACTTAAGGGGAGGAAAAATGCGCCCACGATCGCTACTCTTTAGCAATCGTAGCTAAGTAATGGCCATAACCTGATTTTTTGAGCGGTTCCGCTAGTTCGTGAAGCTGTTCTTTACTGATAAATCCTTCGCGATAGGCGACTTCTTCCGGGCTACCGATGATTTGTCCAGTACGTTTTTGTATAACACGCACGAAGTCAGTAGCATCACTCATACTGTCGATCGTGCCAGTGTCCAACCAAACATCATCGAAAAGCGAAACTTTGAGCTTACCCTTTTGTAGATAGGCATCAAGAACGGATGTAATCTCAACTTCGCCTCGTTCACTTGGTTGTACGTTTTTGGCGATATCAATAACGCTATTATCACAAAAGTAGAGTCCTGCATTTGCGTAGTTTGATTTTGGTTCTGCCGGCTTTTCT
>CAYIQY010000057.1:0-5384 GCA_964365665.1 uncultured Candidatus Saccharibacteria bacterium
AAACTGTGCTCCTTGGAACATGGTCCACATTTCACTAAGCACTCATGTCAACAAGAGAACACGTTGCAGCAATCCCCACAATATTCTCCGTTTTATATTTTACCTCCTCTCCGGGATATGCAACGAAGATCGGGATTCGTGGGCTGTTACGAAAACGTCTTGGAGCCTCATAGACACCATCACGCATATTCGGGACATATAGCCAATCCAAGATTTGTAAGAGCCTAGGGCTGTAATAGCCAAGAGCTTTCTTTACGCTAGGGTGCATAAGAGTATCAGCACATGCTTCAATGTGATTTGTTGCTTTTCGTGGTCTCTCTAACGCATCTGTTGACATTACCATCAAATCTAACAAACATTCAGTTCAACATGCAAACATAAGCTAGATAACGATACCAGCAGGCACGAAATAACTGAGTATTGTTACAACTAACAGGACTGCAAACCAGATCTTGCGGTCTGTTTGATCTTTTTCGAGTAATCTAATAGCAACGAGCGTTACCATTGCACCAATCGGAAAGCCCCCCATGGGTATACCGTGCCATGTCATAGGAGTTGCTAGTTTAAGCCAAAGCGTGCTAAGGATAACGACAACCACCAGTTTAAGGAAATAGACTCCATCGGCCTCATTCAGTCGCTTTTGGTACTTACGGTGTCTGGGCTGTTTACGTACAGCTGATTGTGATCGAGTCTTTTTTGTTTTTGCTTGAGGCATTGAAATAATAATATCATAAGCGCAATATTCTTGTCGCCAAAAACAAAAACGCCCCAACGGGGCGCCTTGCTAGTATTCGCTGAGACTACATTCGAATTTCTGCATCAACACCAGCTGGAAGGCTGAGGTTTTGCAGACTGTCGATTGTCTTTGGTGTGGCATTAGTGATGTCGATGAGGCGTTTGTGGACGCGCATTTCGAACGTTTCACCACCAGTTTTGTAGACATGCGGTGATTTGACCACAGTGTACGTACTACGACGCGTCGGAAGTGGTACGGGACCAGCGATAGTGGCGCCGGTACGGATAGCCGTATCGATGATTTGTTTTGCTGATTGATCGATGACCTTGTGGTCATATGCTTTGAGGCGGATACGAATTCGTAGGCCCGCTGCCTGCTTGTCTTTTTCTACTGCCATGTAACTCTCCTCTTATGTGCTATACCGTAACCTTGAGCTGGTTTTGCGACTTATCCATTTCTGGGCGCTCACAGACAAGTTGTCGATATGATTGTTTAATACTCTGTTACTATACATCATTCATAACCTCTGTACAAGTCTCTATTTAGACATATTTATGTAATTATGGTAGAATATCGAAACACTTCCCTTTCAATAATGATCGAGGAGACGCACCCTGAGAGGAAGATATGCCCATCATGTCGGATACACATATACTGATCGGCAAGCGGCTTCGCCATGGAGCTGAACAGTGCGGCACTGGTACGTACAAAGTTGATCTGAGTGATTTCACGCTCAACGAAATCCGTGACCGAATAGTGGCAGCGATGCTGAACGAGTTCCGTCAGCTATATACGTTCGAGCTCGACGAGGCTACACGTGCCGTAGAGGTGAAGTGGCACCCCTCGCTAGCCAAACAGGCTCAACAACGCCAGCCAGACCGTCTCACCTCTCAGTTGAAGCGACGTCGGTGCTAACCCCGCCCACCCATCGAGCAGATGCCCCGCGCACCTCTGGGTGTTGACGGGGTATTTGCTTTTTATAACCTTAGGTGTATACTCATCTCAACTATGAGCATCTACGCACCGCATGATGCCTATCCTCCGCACCAAGGAGGAGAGTATGTGTCGGAACCGCTTACCCCTTTATCGGGTGAATTCGAGAAGCTGAAAAGCGCGCTTGGTTTCATTACTCCACCTGGCTACAGCGAGCTATCTAGAGTACATATCGATTCAAATGACACCGACTTCAATACAATGCTCCATTCATATGTAGACACCTACCTTGCCACACAAGAACTGCCCCAGAATGATCTTTCGGATGTGTATCCATTCAGGGGAATACTCGTAAGTGTCGCACAGATCTACTATGAACGACAATCCCTCAGAAAAACATGCTCAGCATCTGACAGAGCCCACAACTATCAATACAAAGAATACCTGAGGACTGTCGATGAAGATATGCGTTTCCTTAAAGAGCCTCCGAATGAACATATGGATCATTTGCTTCTAGGAGTAGGTGTCCGTCTAGAAAACTTCCCGGACCCAAAACTGGTGAGGTTCAATACCAACATAATGCAAGTACTCGGAAAAATAGATCCTAACATATCGGCGCTCTACAAAAGTACAAAATAAAACTACCCCAAAATCGGGGTAGTTTTATGAGATGTGCGTTAGATTATTTAGTAATCTTTGTAACAACACCAGCACCAACGGTACGGCCACCTTCGCGGATAGCGAAGTTCAGACCTTGTTCCATGGCGATTGGGGCAAGCAACTTAACGTTGAAAGTGATAGTATCACCAGGCATGACCATTTCTTTGTCAGCCGGAAGTTCAACTTCACCGGTTACGTCAGTCGTACGGAAGTAGAACTGAGGTTTGTAACCCTTGCTAAATGGAGTGTGTCGGCCGCCTTCTTCCTTTTTAAGGATGTAGACTTCAGCAGAAAACTCGGTGTGTGGAGTAATCGAACCAGGTTTGGCAACGACTTGACCACGTTCGATTTGTTCGCGCTCGATACCACGGAGCAACAGGCCAGCATTGTCGCCAGCTTGACCTTGGTTCAAGTTCTTTTTGAAAGCTTCGATACCGGTAACGACTGATTTCTGCACAGGTTTGACACCGATAATCTCAACTTCGTCGTTGATTTTAACGATACCCTGTTCGATACGACCGGTAGCAACAGTACCACGGCCTTTGATCGAGAAAACGTCTTCGATAGGCATCAGGAATGGCTTATCAAGGTCGCGGACAGGCTCTTCGATGTAATCATCCAAAGCTTTGACCAGTTCCATGATAGCGTCTTCGTTAGCAGCATCACCTTCGAGGGCCTTGGTAGCAGAACCCTTGATAATTGGAGCGTTGTCGCCGTCGTAACCATTCTTGGTCAAGAGTTCACGAACATCCATTTCAACGAGTTCAACGAGTTCTGGATCAGCAAGATCCATCTTGTTCAGGAAGACAACGATACGAGGAACGTTAACCTGGTGAGCTAGTAGAACGTGCTCACGGGTTTGTGGCAACGGGCCATCGTTAGCAGCAACCACAAGGATTGCGCCGTCGATTTGTGCAGCACCGGTGATCATGTTCTTGACGTAGTCGGCGTGACCAGGCATGTCAACGTGAGCGTAGTGACGCTTTTCTGACTCATATTCCTGGTGAGATGAAGCAATGGTGATACCACGTGCTTTTTCCTCTGGTGCGTTGTCAATTTGGTCGTACGCAACGGCCTTGTTGACATCGGTTGGCAATCTTTTTGCCAAAACGGCAGTGATAGCCGCTGTTAATGTTGTTTTACCGTGGTCAACGTGACCCATGGTACCAACGTTGACGTGCGGCTTAGTTCGATCGAAATCTGCCATTTGGGATTCTCCTGATTAATTATATTTTCGCGCTGATTCTTTTTAGACACAATCTAAATGAGACTCTGCGACGTATGGTGTAATTATACAGGTATAAGAGGACTAAGTAAATAGTCTGAACGTAGTCAAATTATTGATGCTAGGTCATTTATTGTACGGGAATAGGTTCGTAATCACCCGCAAGATGTTTTTCAACCTCACGTAGTTGTAGTTCTGGCGTGTCTGTAAAACCTGCGTGATCTTGTGCGGGGCGAAGGGGGTCGAATATATGGGGAATATGCCTTCCTGTTACCGCCTGGAGCCATTTGTTCGATTTCTTTGTATCTACCATGCGATCGTTTGCCGATGAAACAGTGATAATCCTACCGATGTTATCGTTACTGAATGCCGCGCGAATTGCCACATCTGCCGGAGAACTACTGAAAAGCAGACTTTTAATATCCCTACGTGCTTCATAGTAACTCTCTGTTGTTGTACCTCTGACAAACTGTTCACCAACCTCCTTTTCCTCGTCTACCATATGATCGGAGTAGCGGGATGCAAGAAGATGACTATCGGGTAAAAGTAGTCCTCCGATACCCATTACCTTGCCTCCTAGACGTATATGTCTACGGAGAAAAGGTACAGAATCATAGCTAGAGAATGAAGTAAAGCCATGCTCCTTGATAAATTCGGGGTCAGACATCATTCGCACACGATCCATACCACCCTTTGAGTTACTTATCGTCACAACATCCCTACCCTCTTCGGCTGCTAATATCTCTAACTCTGCATCCCTATTAGCTTGAACTTCGTGTGAGTGCTTCATCACGTAGACGGGGCCAATACGTTCAAACACCGGACCAACCCGGTTTTTCACCTTTTCGGCGTCCTGCAGTAAACCAATGTCTACAATGACGACGGCCCTACCTGCGTCACTAGGATGCACCTCAACTTTCGGACGGTCATCTATCCGGACTTTGTCCGCACGTGTCGCTGCTGCTTCGCGGGTGTATAAATTAGAAACGGCATCCAATGCGAGGATGCCGAGTGAAAAGTCGTGATTGAAAAATTTTGTTCTGGATCGTTCTGGTGAATATAGCAAAGCCATTACCTTAACCCTTGTTTATATCTATTTTGATCTAAATGTGGTGGAGTTCGCTTAACTTAGTAATATATTAAATATTCCGCTTTTGGTATATCACACCACATTTGGAAAAGCAATAGCGGAATCTATTTGTCGTGATGACGCAAGGCTGCATGACCGATCTTGAGCATATGTTTTTCACGGTAGTTATCGAAGCTCTCGCGGCTGATACCGTGTGTCGCAATAAAGGAACTCAATCGTTCCGATCCAATAAAGTGCGGCATCATCACGTAACTTACCCCTAATTTATACAGCTCTGCCGCTTCACCATAATTTGATGAGTAGCAGACAATGACCGCCTGCTCATTACGACGACGAACATACTTCACGAGCGACACATTAACATCATGGTCGCCAGTTGTATTAACAATTAAACGGACAGACTCCATATGAAGCTCACCTAGGAGTTCAGGATCAGTCGCGTCACCATAGAGGTAATTGATGTTTGCCCGTTCCAGTTCTTCAATAACATCGGGATCGTAATCTACCACGACGAACTTTTTCTTTAGCGACCTAAATGTCTTGAGGTACTGATGACCACCGTTTTCATATCCAATCAACACTAGTGGATAGATCTTAGTATCATGATGAGTATCGACAGCATCAGCACGTTCAAACAAGTTCAAGTAACGCTCGAACCGTTTATACAAGGCATTGTCGTACTGCATAAGATACGTCGATATGGTAATCGTTATCAATGCTACAAGTGTAATAACAGCCAA
>CAYIQY010000058.1:0-5256 GCA_964365665.1 uncultured Candidatus Saccharibacteria bacterium
CGTGATTCTTGAGGATGGTGGTATGAAGATCACCGATGATGGTCGCGGTATTCCTGTCGATAAACATCCAAAAACCGGCTTGAGCACACTTGAAACAGTGCTGACAGTGCTTCACGCTGGTGGTAAGTTTGGCGGTGGCGGTTATAAAGTTTCGTCAGGTCTTCACGGTGTTGGTTCAAGTGTTGTGAATGCACTTTCTACGAAGCTTATTGCTGAAGTAGTCCAAAAAGGCGAACTCTATCGAATTGAGTTTGCACAGGGTGCTTCACTAAATCCGCTAAAGAAAATCGGAAAAACTGATCGTCCAACCGGTACGACGATTACTTTTTACCCGGATCCGACGATTTTTAAAGAAACGATTGAATTCGATTATGAGTGGGTCGTCAACTACCTCCGTCACCAAGCATACCTGACTAAGGGCGTCTATGTTACCGTTCGGGACGAACGCACCAGGGAACGGACTGCATTTTACTTTGAAGGTGGCATCCAGAGTTATGTCAAACACCTTAATATTGGTAAAGATGTCGTTGCTGACGATATCTTTTACGTTGAAAAACTCGTCGAAGATTCAATGATTGAAGTGGCGGTACAGTACAATGAAACTTTCGTTGAATTAGTGAAGCCATTCGCAAACAACGTTTTGACACCTGATGGTGGAACGCACTTGATTGGCTTTCGTGCGGCAATGACTCGCGTTATCAATGAATATGCTCGCAAGTCGGGGTTACTAAAGGAAAAGGAAGAAAATCTAAGCGGTGATGATATCCGCGAAGGTTTGACGGCAATTATTCTGGTTAAATTGCCCGATCCTCAGTTCGAGGGACAAACTAAGAATAAATTAGGTAACCCAGAGGTGCGTCGCTATGTCGAACAGGTGATGAATGAGTACTTCTCCTACTATTTGGATGAAAATCCGGCAGTTGCAAAGAAAATTGTTGGCAAAGCACTTCTTGCAGCCCGGGCGCGTAAAGCAGCCCGTGCAGCCCGTGATAACATTATTCGCAAAGGAGCGCTAGACGGTCTCAATTTACCAGGTAAACTATCTGATTGCTCGAGCAAAGACCCAAGCGAGTCAGAACTGTATATTGTTGAGGGAGACTCTGCTGGTGGTTCTGCCAAATCCGGTCGGGACAGCCGTACGCAGGCGATTTTGCCGCTACGTGGTAAGGTATTGAACGTCGAGAGGGCACGACTAGACCGCATGCTCAATAACAATGAAATTGTCAGCTTGATCAAGGCGATGGGCGTCGGTATTAGTGATCAATTTGATGTAGCTGGTCTTCGCTATCATCGCGTTATCATCATGACCGATGCCGATGTCGACGGTAGCCACATCTCAACCTTGCTTTTGACGTTCTTTTTCCGCTATATGCAAGAAGTGATTGATGGGGGATATGTCTATCTGGCTAAACCTCCTTTGTTCTTGATGCGCCAAGGCACAAAGAAACACTATGCCTATAGCGACGAAGAGCGCGATGAGTTGTATGTGAAACTGATTGCAGAACGTCGTGCGAAGGGTGTTGTGATTGACGAAACTGCAGACCTGAATAAACAGGCCGGAATCACTTTACTGCAGCGCTATAAGGGTCTTGGTGAAATGGACGCTGAACAGCTATGGGAGACAACAATGAATCCTGAAAATCGTGTTCTCGTGCAGGTCAAAGTCGAAGACGCAGAGAAAAGCGATGCAATCTTTACAAAGTTAATGGGCGACCAAGTTGACCTGCGTAAAAGCTTTATCCAAAGCCGAGCCAAGTCACTAAGCCTAGAGGATCTGGATATCTAATCATGGACGACAACACTATTGATGTAAATGACACACCAATTCAAGGTGAAATAATTGTTCCGCAGACGCATTCGCGTATTGTTGAGAATCAATCTGTTGAAAATGTGATGGAAGACAGCTTCCTGCGTTATTCGATGAGCGTTATCATTGATCGTGCGCTTCCGGATGTAAGGGATGGTATGAAACCCGTTCATCGCCGTATTTTATATAGTATGGGCGAGCAAAATCTCCGACCCGGTGGACGCTTTCTAAAGAGTGCGCGTATCGTCGGTGACGTTATGGGTAAGTATCACCCTCACGGTGACTCGTCGATTTACTTTTCGATGGTACGTTTGGCACAAGACTGGGTCATGCGATATCCTTTAGTCAATGGCCAGGGTAACTATGGTTCGATGGATGGAGATCCACCAGCTGCCAGCCGTTACACCGAAGCACGTCTGGGACGGGCTGGTAACGAACTGCTGACTGATTTAGATAAAGAGACTGTTGATTTTCGTGATAATTATGATGGTACCGAACAGGAGCCATCTGTACTCCCTGCGAAACTCCCGAATCTTCTGCTAAATGGTCAGATCGGTATTGCTGTTGGCATGGCGACGAACATTCCACCGCATAACCTCGGTGAACTTGTCGATGCAACGATTCATCTGATTGATAACCCGGAAACATCAACTGTCGATGATCTTCTGCAGTACGTAAAGGGCCCTGACTTTCCAACCGGGGCTATTGTTTACGGTGGCGCTCCGATGAAACAGGCTTATCAAACGGGTCGCGGTAGCGTGATGGTTCGTGCGGTGACAAATATCGAAGAGACAAAAAAAGGGCGTAGTCAGATTGTTGTTACGGAGATGCCTTATGGTGTAAATAAAGCAACACTTATTGAGAAAATTGCTGAACTTCACAAGGACAAGAAGATTTTAATCAGCGACCTCCGTGACGAAAGTGCAAGGGGTAAAGTCCGTGTTGTTATTGAACTGCGTAAAGATGCCTACCCAAAGAAAGTGTTGAATCAACTTTTCAAGTTAACGGCATTACAGACGAGTTTCCACTTTAATATGCTGGCACTGATTGATGGAATTCAACCGAAAGTCCTTGGGCTTCATGAAATTTTGGATGAATTCGTCAAACATCGTCGTATTGTCATACGTCGTCGCACCGAATTTGAGTTAAAAGCCGCCAAAGCACGCGCTCACATTCTCGAGGGCTACAAGATTGCGCTTGATCATATCGATGAAGTCATCAAACTGATCCGTGCAAGCAAAACAAGCGAGATCGCCCAAGAAGGGCTAATGAAAAAATTCGGCCTTTCCGAGATTCAGGCACAGGCGATCCTTGCTATGCAACTCCGTCGTTTAACGGGACTGGAACGAGAAAAAATTGAAGAAGAGCTAAAGGAATTATTGGCTCTTATCAATAAACTTGAAGCAATCCTAGCAAGCGAGGCGGAGATTTTGCGTATCATCAAGGAAGAACTTCTTGAAATGAAAGAGAAGTATGGTGATGAGCGTCGGAGCCAGATGATTAATCATGAACTTGGTAAATTTAGCGACGAAGAGCTCATTCCAGAAGAAGATAGCGTTATACTTTTGACAACAGAAAACTATATCAAGCGCACATTGGTGAGTGAATATCGCCGCCAGCATAGAGGCGGTAAGGGTAAACGCGGTATGACGACCAAGGAAGAGGACGTTATTGACCAGTTGATTCCTGCTAGCACACACGATTACCTTCTGTTCTTTACGAACCGCGGCCGGATTTTCCGTCTCAAGGCATACGAAGTGCCAGCTGCCAGCCTGGCAGCTAAAGGTGTGGCAGCGGTCAATCTATTGCAGATGCAACCAGAGGAAAAAATCACCTCTATTATCCGCCACGAAAAGGGCGCGACGGATGAAGGTTATCTGTTCATGGCAACACTGAAGGGGACGGTCAAAAAGACGCCGCTTAAAGACTATGCCAACATTCGTACGAACGGCCTCATCGCAATTAAGTTGGACGAAGGTGATGAATTGCGCTGGATTCAGAAAACCACAGGTGAACATGATGTAATTGTGTCAACATCTGCCGGACAAGCAGTCCGATTTAACGAAAAGGATGCACGTCCAATGGGGCGTACTGCTCGCGGTGTCCGTGGTATCAGACTACGACCAAATGATCGGGTCGTTGGTATGGATATCGTATCGAACGACGAACGCAAACTGCTGGTTATCAGTGAAAATGGCTACGGCAAAGCTACTAAGGTTGCTAATTTCCCATCCCACAAACGTGGCGGCATCGGTATCAAGGCAGCGGTCGTAACGGCAAAGACCGGTCCGATCATCGATGTTCGTACTCTCGAGGAAGATGCAAGCGAATTGCTCATTATATCGAATAAAGGTCAGACAATTCGTGTTGGCCTCAAGGATATACCGACGCTTGGCCGCACCACTCAAGGCGTTCGTATCATGAAACTCAGCGAGGGTGATGCAGTGTCATCGCTTGGTCTGATGCCAGAACAAGCAGCTGACGAAGAAGAGACTGACGAATAATCATGGATAACTTGTCGCCATATATAGTCGCTATCGTCTTGGCCTGGATTGTGGCGCAGGGGAGTAAGTTCCTTCTGACACTCCTATCAAGTCAGAGTACCTCCAGCTTGCGTCAACTCTATAGTTCAGGAAGCATGCCAAGCAGTCATAGTGCGACAGTCATCGCACTACTAACGGTGATCGGACTCCGCGATGGCGTTGACGGCGCACTCTTTGGCATAGCAGCGTTACTTGCTGCTATCGTGATGTATGATGCGGTGATGGTTCGGCGATCGTCGGGTGAACAAGGTGTGGCAATTCAGGCGCTGATTAAAGAACAGAAAAGCAACATCAAACAGCCGCGCGCTGCAAAAGGACATCAGCCGCTAGAGGTCGCGATTGGCGGGTTGCTAGGAATGGCTATTGGCCTGCTCGTCTTCTTTATCTGGATATAGTAAAAATATCCTTGACGACCCTCTGTTAGTGCGCTATAGTGGACAACAGTCTGGTCGCCAGTCTTTTGTGAGACAAAGAGCGATACCCAACGAATGCGAGTTGAACAGATGGTCAAATAATGTACTTTGACAATTTAGTTGTGCAATATCATCGTCAGTTTATTTGAGCATGATACGTGCTTTAACGTATCATTTTATGGAGAGTTTGATCCTGGCTCAGGATGAATGCTGGCGGCGTGCCTAATACATGCAAGTCGAGCGGTAAGGCCCTTCGGGGTACACGAGCGGCGAACGGCTGAGTAACGCGTGGGAACATGCCCCAAAGTGAGGGATAAGCACCGGAAACGGTGTCTAATACCGCATATGATCTTCGGATTAAAGGATTTATCCGCTTTGGGAGTGGCCCGCGTATGATTAGTTTGTTGGTGAGGTAATGGCTCACCAAGACTACGATCATTAGCTGGTCTGAGAGGATGATCAGCCAGACTGGAACTGAGACACGGTCCAGACT
>CAYIQY010000059.1:0-4719 GCA_964365665.1 uncultured Candidatus Saccharibacteria bacterium
AGAAGGAAGCGATCTTGCCGAAAAAGATGTGGGTGAGCTGGTAGATGAGGCAAACAGAAGTGTCGTCAATAGATACGGAGAGATTGATTCGAACGGAATATTCCCTATTGGTATTGCAGCATATGTTAGCAATGATATTGGCACGATCCAATCAATTGATCCTAGAGACGAATCTATAGGCTATCTTTGGGTAAAAACCCGTCCGTTTGTAGTATTGGGCGGACATCATGATACATACGACGGATTTACGCTATTTCATGAAGAAATTCATGTTGATCAGGCTCTCAACTCGAGCCTTGCACATGATAATAGCAATGATGGTGCCACGGCGCAGGAACTTCCAGCTTATCACTATAACTATGTGGCAGCTAAGGCGAAATACGGAAGGAGACTACCCTGGCATGTCAGTCAGATCGAAAGAGCTGAGGGTATACGAGTCAAAGCAAATGGAGAGAGTGGGGATAAATTTGCAGTTACGCCAAGACTAAAAAGGCTAATGGCTCGCAGCGGTCTTGATCATCAGTTCGTAAGGAAAGTTGAGCAGCCAATGAAAATAAGTGCTAAGAAAAGAAATAAACATGGCCGAGTTGGGGTAAAACGTCGCTAATAACCACCACCACTAATACCCCATAACTGTTCGAGGGTTTTTATACCACTTGTTTTCATGGACTTAGCGATGGCAGGACCAACATAACGCCAATGCCAGGTTTCAGGGCTATATCCAGTGATGCTTTCAAAACCGGCTTGGTAGCGCTGAATAAACCCGTAGGTTGCGGCGTTGGCTTGCATCCATGTGTACTGTGCACTACCTGTAAAACATTCCAGACTACAACCACCGGCTGCAAAGTCGATCGCGAGTCCTGTCTGATGTTCGCTGTAGCCCGGACGAGCACTCACTGTGTCGGCTGCTGCGGTACTGCCATTCGTTTTAACCCAGGTGTTATATGTTGTGACCTGATTGCCATATGATCGGTAGCTACTGGTAACACTGATTGGCACGCCTGCAGCGCTGGCAGCCTGATACATAGCGACAAAGTCCGCTTGCGCCTTGGCGCTGATAGTCGCACCAAAGCTTGTGACCAGATCACTTGGTGTAAAGTCGATTGGGTTAAAACAGTGCTTCTTGTTAATCACGACATCAATCGCACTTGGATTACCATGGGCGCCCTTGACAGCACAACCGGCAGGCGTTACCACTAGTCCTTTTTGTTGAGCCGCAAGGGCGGCATCAGCTGCAGCCTTTTGTTCGGTCGCTTTTTTCTCAGCCTCCTTTTTGGCCTTTTCGGCGGCCGCTTTAGCCTTCATTTCGCTAATTTTCTTGTCTAATTTCGCTATTGCGGCTTTTGAGTCAGCTTCTTTTTTTGCAATTGCCTGGTTGCCGAAGTATTCGACAGCCCCAAGGCTTGCACCCCCTACAATCAACGCAACAATAATTGCTATAAGCGTAATCCGCCGTTTTTTGATCTTGAGTTGCAACATAATGCTTATTATAACTGTTTTAAGAAACAAAAATAGCCTCAATAGTGAGGCTTCACACCGAAGATTGCAGTGAGTAACGGCAATCTCCGGTGTGAGTTGGGCGGGTACTTCAGTCCCACATCGATGAGCGACCCATATCGAGGCCGGATTCGACTTGGACGGGCTCGCTGCAGCCTCGCTTGTTCATTCCGATGAGGATTCCGATCTGCATTGCCGGTACCGGTTGTGCACGTGTGCGTGCCACGGCGGGCCACTTGGATCCCGCCATTGGCGGGAGATCGATCAAGTCGACCTTGACGCCAACACCGTTGTCGTCGACATTACCCATGCATTCCTCCTTGATATGTGTTGACCCACAGGTCTTTCAACAACTGGACGCGGTAGCATCCGGGACGTTGTTGAACACAACGAATTTTACCATACTTGTCAAAAATAGCAAGCATGAGCAAGATGTCAAATGCCAATAAAAAAACATGACCGTACCTCTTGACCCACCCCTATATCTGTGTTATATTTGATTGGTAACTTATAAAGAATATTAGTCGCTCTTGGTGAATTGGTAGGTCCCTGTAAGGGATACCGCCAGCCACCAAGAGTTTTACATGGGAGCAAAAGGGCTATGAAAGCACTTCTCGGTACCAAAATTGGTATGACCCAAATCATCAGCGAAGATGGACGCGCCGTACCGGTGACGTTGATTCAAGCTGGCCCCTTGACTGTGACTCAGGTTAAGACCGTCGAAGCCGACGGCTATACCGCAGTTCAGGTGGCATATGGTGAGGGTAAGAACCTGAGCAAGGCCGTGGCAGGACATGTTAAGTCCGCCAAAGTGTCCCCGAAACACATTCGGGAATTTCGCGTCGCTGACCTACCGGAAGGTATCAAGGTCGGTGACACTATTGACGTCACCCAGTTTGCACTTGGCGATATCGTCAATGCAACTGGCACTAGCAAGGGCAAAGGCTTTGCCGGTACCGTCAAACGACATAACTTTAATACCAGCAAAGCGACCCACGGTGGTAACGGTAACGTCCGTAAACCTGGATCAATCGGATCAATGTATCCGCAAAAGGTCTTCAAGGGCAAAAAGATGGCTGGCCGCATGGGTCACGACCGTGTGACTGTCAAAAACCTTGAAGTCGCCTATGTAGACGTAACTAATCACTTGATCGGCCTCAAAGGCGCCGTTCCAGGCCCTCGTAAAGGCCTGATCGTGATCGGAGGAAAGGCATAATGGCTGAAACTACTAAAAAACCAGCTGCCGCTCCAAAAAGCGTGTCTTTGCCAAAAGAAGTCTTCGCTGTTGAAGTCGGCAATCACGAACTATTAAAGCTAGCCTATGACAGCTACCTAGCGAACAGTCGCCAAGCAAGCGCGACAACACTGCAACGTGGTGAAGTCCGCGGTGGTGGTAAAAAACCATGGAAGCAAAAGGGTACTGGCCGTGCACGTTTCGGTTCATCCCGTAACCCTATCTGGCGCGGTGGTGGTATTGTTTTCGGCCCAAGCGGCAATGAAAACTACACCAAACGTATTAGTACGACCAGCAAGCGCGTTGCCGTCAAACAAGCTTTGACACTGGCGAACCAAGCGAAGAAGATCGTCGTTAAAGATGTGACAACTACAGGCAAAACTGCCGAAATCGCCAAATTCCTTGTTGATAACAAACTAAACCGCAAGACATTAATCGTTGTTGATGAAAAGACTCCACAGCTAATCCGTGCGACAAATAACGTCCAGAACGTCATCCTCGTCAGCGCAACCTACCTGAGTGTCTATCACATCCTGAACGCCGACCACATCGTCCTGTCGACCAAATCTGTTCCAGTTATCAAAAGCTGGCTAGTCAAGGAGGTAGCATAATATGACAAATCTCGCTATTTATCCACGCGCAACTGAAAAGGCTTACGCCCAATCACAAAACAATGTGTATGTGTTCAACGTTCCTCTGGATTCCAACAAGAAGGAAATCGCTGCGAGTGTTGAAGCGCAATTCGAAGTCAAGGTAACGAATGTGAAGACACTCGTCCAAACCGGCAAGTCAATTCGATTCAACCGCGGCAAGAACAAATTCCCAGGTACGACGACTCGTAAAGACAACAAGAAGGCATATGTTACTTTGGCGACTGGCGACAGTATCAAAGTATTTGCCGAACCAGAAACAGAGGAGAAGAAGTAATGCCTATTAAAGCCTACAATCCAACTACTCCCGGCCGTCGCGGAATGACTTCCGAAGATTATAGTGATATTACGACGAAGAAGCCGCTGAAAAGCCTACTTAAGAGCAAAAAGCAGAATGCCGGTCGTAACAACACTGGTCGTATCACTGTTCGTCACCGCGGCGGCGGTGTCAAACGACATCACCGTTTGATGAACCACAAACTTGCACCTGGTCTCAAGGTCACTGTCGAGGAAATCGAATACGATCCTAACCGTTCTGCTCGTATTGCTCGCGTCAAAGACCAACATGGTCTGTACCACTACATTTTGGCTGATACCAGCATGACAAAGGGCAAGAAAATCGAAAGCGGCCCAGAGGCTCCTATCGAACCTTCGAACCGTTTGCCACTGTCTCTTATCCCTGTCGGTTCACAGATTTACGCTATCGAAATCACTCCTGGCAAAGGTGCCCAAATGGTACGCAGCGCCGGTACTAAAGCGCAATTGATGGCCAAAGAAGGCGATTACGCCCAAGTCCGTCTGCCATCCGGTGAAGTCCGCCGTTTCCGTATGGAAGCGACTGCTGCTATCGGTGTTGTCGGCAACGTTCAGCATCAGAACATCAAAATCGGCTCGGCTGGCCGTAACCGTCGCAAGGGTATCCGCCCAGGCGTCCGTGGTGTCGTCATGAACGCCGCAGATCACCCGCACGGTGGTGGTGACGGTGGTCGTCACGGTGCCGGTAAAGCACCACGTAGCCCATGGGGTCAATTGACTCTTGGCTATCGCACCCGTCGACGTAAAGACGTTGCCGGTTTGATTGTTAAATCCCGCCATGAAGCAAAGAGGAAGAGGTAACCCATGAGTCGATCACTAAAGAAAGGTCCATTTGTTGACGTAAAGCTGGCCAAAAAGGTCGCGTTACTTGGCGTCGAAGACCGTACTATCATCAAAACTTGGGCTCGTGCCAGCACGATTACACCTGAAATGGTTGGCAAAACGATCGCTGTCCATAACGGTCGTGTCCATGTACCAGTCCTGGTGAGTGAAAACATGGTTGGCCACAAACTGGGTGAATTC
>CAYIQY010000060.1:0-4187 GCA_964365665.1 uncultured Candidatus Saccharibacteria bacterium
AAAAATGCGCGACGCCGGTGATGACGAGGCGATGATGTTAGATATTGATTACGTCGAGATGCTCGAATATGGCATGCCGCCAGCTTGTGGGTTAGGTTTTTCTGAACGTGTATTTTGGGTGTTTGAAGGCGTCACAGCCCGCGAAGGCGTGCCATTCCCGCAGCTGCGCACTGAAGTTGATGGGACAACGAAAGCCGTTTATCCGGATATCAAGTTAGGATAGCCATGGCGACAATCTATGAACATACATACATGGACGGCAAGGTCGTCCCGTTTGCGTCTGCGAACCTATCCATTGCTAGTGCGGCAATCCTTTATGGTCTGAGTATCTACACAGTGTTCTACATATCAGTTGAAAAAGACATCCATCGGGCATTTCGGTTACGCGAACACTACGACCGACTCCGTGCGTCAGCCAAAATTATCGGATTAGACTTCCCGGCAGATCTTGATTTCAAAAAATTTCAATCCATTGTCAAGCAATTAGTCGATGCCAATCGCCCGACAGAACCAGTGTTTGTCCGGGCGACGATTCACGCCGACGGCCTGTTGCCTGGTACTCGGTCGCGCGGTGTCTCAACTCAATTAAGCGCATTTATGTATACGGCTACATCGATTATGAAACCAAGTGGTGTTCGACTGAAAACAAGTCAGTGGCGACGAATTCCGGATAGTAGTATTCCATCACGCGCCAAGGTGAATGGTGCCTATATCAATTCGGTGCTGGCACATCAGGACGCGCTTGATGCGGGCTACGATGATTGTATCTTTCTTGATCAAGCTGGTCATGTCTGCGAACTTTCAGCGGCGAATATTTTCATGGTACGCGCTAGAACGCTCATCACGCCAGATACGAGTAGTGATCTACTGGAAGGCATTAATCGACGAGCGATTCTTGAAATGGCAACTGCAGCCGGTATTCCGACGCAAGAACGAACGGTTGACTTGACGGAACTCTATATAGCCGATGAGGTCTTTGTCTGTGGCACGTCGGCATTTGTCGCAAGTGTCGCCGAAATCGATGGTCGTATAATCGATCAGCCTAATCCTATTACGCAAAAAATCGCCAAACTCCATGCTACAGCATTAAAAAATGGCGACAAGCTATAGTTGACTGACTCCTCATTACTCGTCTGGATAACGTAGCATATCGGTCTCGTGAGGGTGTACTGTTCCCGCAACTTCGGCATGAAGTCGACGAAACGACCAAATCCGTCTATCCGGATGTAAAGTTATAAAAAAATCTTCCCAGTAGGGGAGATTTTTTCTACCTGTTCGGGTAGTGTTTCTGCGAATTCACCAATGATGATGTCGTTATTTTGCTATAACAATTATAAAAAGTCAGTATGTTGGGTTACCGGTGCAACATAACGGCGACTAGTGTGTCGCTCGTTTATGTTGCACCGGCGCTGTCAGTCGAGTAGTACGTCCTCGAATTCCATTTTTCCTGCAACTGCGCTGCGGAGTCTGGCTTCTGGCGTGAGGGCAGTAATTCTTTCCTCATCATCTTCGACCTTACGGACTCCCAGTGCGCTCCGTACTGTCGCATCGTCAAGCTCTGCTGCGTCGTAGGTGACGGTGAAAGGAGTAACATCCTTATCAAGCCCCGTCGGTACCGGCGAAATGTCCGCCGTAATGTCCGCACCCTTCAACCGATCCGTAAGACCATTGTAGCTACGAATATCCATAACTTTCTCCTGCTGCTAGAGGTACAGTGATGATAGTGTACCACCACCGTCGATGAATGTCCACTCGCGGGGATGATGTGTTTATCGGGTGGGACAGTACCTAATACAGCTTGACTGCGTGCTCTACAGATGATTGCAATCGTTTGCGGATCAATTCGGTGATTTCGTCGACTGTCATACCTGGTTCGACGAAAATAGGTCGATTGACGTACGCGCTGGCGTTTCGAGGATAAACAACCCTGTGCCGCTTTTTGCCATAGGCAACCGCAATGGCTGTAATGGCGACGGAACCATCAAGCTTTGCTACGCGGTGAGCGATTTCCGCCGCGCCGTTTCGTATTGGCAGCAATGTATCGGGTGCCCCCTTGTTGTACGTGCCCTCTGGGCAAATAATGATTTTTTGACGGTGGTCGGTCATGATATAGGTGCAGCAATCAAGCAAGGCTTTGGTTGCGGCGGGTACCAACGCCAGACGTTCGGGATGATTCCTGTGTTTCCTTGATTTTGCGTAATATGCTCTGAGATAGACTGGAATGAAGCCGACACCTCTGAAAATCTGGGGTAGCGGAGATTCAAAACAGAGTGATGTTGCCATCGCGCGTATCCTGCCTTCATCTTGCGGCATGATCTGGTGTATGACCGAAAAAAATACGTAGCCATCCCAATCGTCCTGGTGATTAAAGGCGTAGATGTGATGGTAATCCTTTTCACGAACTAAATCCAAATCTTTACGCGCTTCCTCGGCATACTGCACGCGAGATTTGAATACGATACTAGTAAATGTAAACCAGCGCCGAGCAATTTTTTGGCTTGGTTTGAAATCACGAAAGTATTCGTAGACTTTTTCGTAGTTTTCTATAGTGAGTTCAGGCATTTTCATAATGATTTAGTACCGCTTTACCGCTTCTTTAACTGATGAGAGTAATGTGGCATCGACCTGTTCGGTGATTTCGTCAACCGTCATGCCAGATTCAACGAAAATCGGACGTTCAACATACAAGCTCGCGTTAAAGGGAATGTCAAACCGCCGCTTTTTTTTGCCGTAGGCGATTCCGATCGGAGTGATTGCTACTGGGCCGTCTATCCGCGCGACGCGGTGAGCAACCACGGCAGTACCTTTACGTATTGGTAGCAGCGTATCGGGTGCTCCCAAGTTGAACGCACCCTCTGGAAGAATAAATATTTTTTGACGGTGTTCCGTCATGACGGCGACTAAACAATCAATCATCGATTCTGCCGCTTCAGGTACGAATGCCAGCCGTTCCGGATGGTTTTTGTGCCTCTTTGAGGTCGTATAGTATATTTTGAGAAAAACCGGGATAGTACCAAGATTTCTACATAGCCGGGCGAATACAGATTCAAACCCCATTGAGTGGGTCAGTAGCCGTACTCGACCCGCATCGGTCGGCGCAACTTTATGGAGGATTGCCGATAGTATATAGCCGTCAGAGTCTCCTCGATGGTTAGTTACGTAGATGTGATGATAATCTTTATCGCGTATCAGGTCTAAATCTTTGCGAGCACCCTTGGCGTAGCGCACGCGCGGATTGAGCAGGTTGCCATGAAAAGCGTACCAACGCCGCATAAACTTTGGATTCTGTTTGTAATCACGAAGATGCTCGTAGATTTTTTGATGATTCTCTATCTTGATTTCTGGTATCTTCATAGTATCTAATATCCTCTCGCTGCATTTTGAACTGATGAGAGTAGCTGTTTACTAATGTATCCAATAATCTCATCAACTGTCATGTCGGATTCAACAAAAATTGAACGTTCAACATATACGTTCGCACTGAAGGGTTTGATGTGTCGACGGGATCTTTTATGCTCTTTTTTGCTGTATGCAAGTCCGATGGCCGTAATGGCGACGGGACCGTCAACTTTTGCTACGCGACGAGCAATTTCCGCTACGCCTCTTTGAATTGGCAGTATCGTGTCAGGGTCAGCCGTGTTGTATTCGCCCTCCGGGCACACCAGGATCTTTTTGCGGCGCTCTGTTTGAATGTATGCACATAGACTGAAGAGCCCCTCTGTTGCCTGGGCGAGAAATTCCAATCGCTCGGGGTGGTCACGGTGGGGTTTGTCCTGTGAGTAATACGATGTGAGAAAAACAGGAATGAGTCCAAATTTTTTAAACAGCTTTCTAAAAGGCCGGAGGTGGGGTGCTTCGAATAAAAAACTGTTCGCAAGCAGGTGAAAGTTGCCTACGTCGTGCGGTGCGATTTGGTGCAGGAGTGAAAAGTATACGTAGGCATCCCAATCACCGCGATGGTTGAAGACATAGATATGACGGTAATCCCTATCCCGTATCAGATCCAAATCCTTGCGAGCACTTTTGGCGTAGTTCACACGGGGCCTCAGCAAGGCGTTCATGAATGCATACCCACGTTTAACGAAGGTTTGATTCAGCTCGTAATCACGAAAATATTCGTAGACTTTTTTGTGATTTTCTGCCGTAATCTCGAACCCTTTCATCTTGCCCACGATACCATACGGACC
>CAYIQY010000060.1:4197-4618 GCA_964365665.1 uncultured Candidatus Saccharibacteria bacterium
GTGATAAAACGCGTCATGAGAAATTCGTTTACCAACCGTAAAACGCCCGATGAATATGTTAGAATAACCACAAGAGTTATTCAACGAAATATACACAGAGGGGAAAGGTGTGATCGAGGTAAAGGGCGTCACTAAAGCATATGGAAGCGGTCAGAACCTGTACATGGTTCTTGATAACGTTAGTTTTACGATTCCCGATAGGGCCAGTGTTGCGATCGTCGGTAAGAGCGGTAGCGGCAAATCCAGTCTAATCCATGTCATGAGCGGACTGGCGCGACCGGAATTCGGACAGGTCCTTGTTAATGGAAACGATATCCTAAAAATGTCGCCGAAGGAAAGTGATCACTTTCGGCTGACTACTATGGGATTCATTTTCCAAGCATTCTATATACAGTCAACCCAGTCATGTGCCAAGAATGTC
>CAYIQY010000061.1:0-4388 GCA_964365665.1 uncultured Candidatus Saccharibacteria bacterium
GATTGTTGTTCATTGTCATTGCACCGCATCGAATCGACAGGGTGACGACCTTTTTGTCGGGTGATAGCGGTTCAGTTGACGATGCTGGTGCCTATCATATTACCCATGCCAAAATTGCGATCGGATCCGGCGGCCTGGCTGGTGTAGGAATTGGCAATAGCGTACAGGCGACAGGATATTTACCAGAGGCAATCAATGATTCAGTATTCGCTATCCTTGGCGAAACATTCGGTTTTGTGGGACTCGTATCTATTTTGACGCTATTTACTGCGTTACTGCTCAGACTACTCAAAGTGGCCGATCATTTGATTGATATGCGGTTGCGGTTATTGGTTGCGGGCGTGTTTGGCTGGCTTAGTGCGCACGTCATTTTGAATGTAGGTGCCATGATAGGGATTTTTCCGTTGACAGGGATCACGCTCCCGCTGCTGAGTTTTGGAGGCACGAGCATGGTTTTTATCGCAGCAGGACTAGGCCTGGCATTTCAACTGTCGCGCTACACGGTATTTGGGAGTAAACTAAAGGTTGATATAACAAAAAATCGGACAGGCGCATGGATGGATCGTAAAGTAAGACCCAGGGACGGAGTGAGTCGTATATGAAGCGTGTCTTAACCGTTGGTGGTGGCTCAGGCGGTCATGTAACACCGATCGTCGCTGTTTTACGTGAGTTAAAAGCCCAGTATCCTCATACTGAGGTGAGATTTTGGACGGATAGCCATTACGCCTCCCAGGCTCGCAGTATTATGGGGGAATATGATCCGACAATTCGCACGCAAACAGTGCTTGCCGGCAAGCTTCGTCGCTATCATCACTTAACAAAGGTGCAGCATTTTACAGTTCCATCAGTTATTTTCCCAAATATTCGCGATAGTTTCTTGGTATTTTTAGGGGTAGGGCAGAGCTTGATTCGTCTCATTTTCTGGCGTCCGGATGTTATTTTTGCAAATGGTGGCTATGTCTGTCTGCCCGTAGGCTGGGCAGCGTGGTTGCTACGGATACCACTTGTTATTCATGATGCTGATGCGGTTCCCGGACTGACTAATCGTCTACTTGCCCCTATAGCAACTCGAATTGGAACAGGGCTTTCACTTGATCACTTTAATTATCCATCGTCGAAGGCTCGATATGTTGGTATTGCGATTGATCCGAGTTATCAAGAAGTTACAGAGACTCAACGAAAAGAGTTTAAAGAAGCACTCGGTTTTGATGGTACAAGACCACTGACGGTTTTTACTGGTGGCGGCCAGGGATCTCGTCAAATCAATGCTGCTGTTGCACTACACTTGGAGGAATTACTAAAACATACAAACGTTCTGCTACTTTCGGGTGCGGCGCAATATGACGAACTGCGAAGTCTGACACCCGAGAATGATCCACGATTTATATTGAAAGATTTTGTACCAGGACTGCCTGCAGTGTTTGGTGCGGCTGATATTGTCGTGTCTCGCGCTGGCGCAACTGCGCTTTTAGAACTCGCGGCTATGGCTATGCCGACAGTCATTATCCCTAGCAAACGACTAGTATGGCAGGTTGAACATGCGAAGGTCTATGCGAGTGAGCAGGCGGTGCTCGTTTTGGATGAAGATAAATTCGAAGAGCCTGACGATAAATCACTGGTGATCATTGTCAAAAAACTTATAGAGGACGGGTCGGTTCGGGATAGACTTGCTAAAAATCTCCATAAACTTGCACGGCCGCATGCTGCACGTGATATGGCGGCACTGATAGTCCGAGCAACGCGGAAACAGAGGTAATATGAAACGTCCGTGGAACAAAGGTAGCGATAATCAACCGCGCAGGCGACGTCTGAGTTCTGACGAAGTTGCCAAGCAAAAAAAGGCGACCGCAATTGGCAGTGCGCTTTTTCGGCGCAATCGTACCCTTGTGGGTAGCTTGTCACCGACAGTGAGTAGCGCGAGTGAGCTTAATGGGGATCTGCGTTCGCCACGGGCGCACGTTCATCATCTTACGGCTCACCGACGGCGACTCAGTAGCATTCTGTTTATTGTCGCTGTATTTGCTGGGTTATTAATGATATTGCTGTACGAGTTTACCGCAGGCATTAATGTAACGCCAACAGACAGTGGCATCGCAACTCAGGCAGGTCGTTATCAACGGGCAATCAATGACTACTTTGCTATCCATCCGATCGAGCGGCTACGTTTTGTCCTCAATACTGCTCAATTGAATGGTTATCTTGGACAGACTGTTCCAGAAGTCGCAGATATCCACGTGAGTGGCGCCTCTAGCTTTGCCACGAGCCAATTTGATGTGACATTTCGCCGTCCGATTGCCAGTTGGCTGATCGGTACTAATCAATACTATGTTGATAAAGACGGTGTCTCGTTCCAGTTGAATTACTTTGATCAGCCATCAGTAAAGATTGTTGATCAAAGCGGCGTACCCCAGACGGCTGGAACTGCGGTCGCCAGCGGCCGGTTCCTCCGCTTTGTTGGCCGGGCTGTTGCTTTGGCACGCACGAGCGGCATGACGGTTGAACAGGCTATTATCCCGACAGGCACGACACGTCAGGTGGAAATGAAAGTAACAGGTCATAACTACCCCGTGAAGTTGTCGCTTGACCGCCCGGTAGGGGAGCAGGTTGAGGATATGCAACGCGCAATCGCATACTTCGATACACGCAAAGCAAGTCCACGCTATATCGATGTCCGAGTATCAGGCAAAGCCTACTATCAATAAGCGGAAAAAGAGACAACCACCCTTTTCACTCCTCTATTCTCAGTTCTATTTTTGTTCTATTTTTCAATGTAAGCCATGAATATGAAAAAACTATATAATAATATCAAATTAAGAAAAAAGCAAATAATGGGAGAGAAGGTAGGGGAGGCAGGGGAGAAAAAGAGTAGTCAGAACTTTCTCAGAAACCTATGACAGACTGTGGAAAACAATAAGAGTATACTTTTCTCAGAAAAGTCAAATATCTCACACTAAGTAGGTTGTTGTGAAAAAAGACAACTGGAAATAAATTACTCGTCCCGGAGGGGTCTCGACCTATGACACGTATAGTAGTAATAGCTGTGACAAGTATATATGCGTGCAGAAGTATTGTAGCGCAGCAAACAAATGGACATAGCTATGATATGAGGCGACCACCCTATTATAGTGGTATCAGCACTCTCAGTAGACGTATGCTGAATCATCTATTGAATGAGATGTCTATGTCGTAAAAGATACATTGTGCGACGTTAGATCTATTTCAAGAACATGATTGTGTATACATCTTCCATCATCCTTTATTTGCTATATTCGCCTGCATTTTAATTTTGTTGACTCACTCGCCCATTCGCACCCCCCACTGTTTCATATAGTAGCTATGTACTTTTGCTACCATGGCTATCTATGTGTATATCCATATATATTTGCAGTCACCTTCATAACAGAGGTATAACAGGGGTCAAAGGGGAATGATTTTATAAAAGTAACTGGGGTGTCACCCCTGTAAAGACTATAATTAGTGTTCTATTTTTGTTCGCATTGTTTTATGACGAATTATTTTATTGGTCGGGCTAGCGAACTTTCAGAAGTCCGGCGCCATCACTGTGAGCTGGCTTGGGTGTTGGCTTTGGGGCAGGCGGTGCTGTCTGCTGCTGAGAGGGTTGATTGGTGGTGGGAGTAGATGGTCGTGGCTGTTGAGCCTTGGGCTGCGGTGTATCATTATGTCTCACTCGCATACCACCGCCTTGGGGCTGAGTCGATGATTCTGATTGGTGTTCAGATGATCCGTTTTCTCCGCCACTTGATTTTCGTTTACGGCTGCGACTGCGTTTTTTCTTGGCTGGTTGGTCGGTTGCTGATTCGGTAGCCGTGACTGCGGCTTGGCCTTCTGGCGTTTCGACGATCAATTTAGGATGATTTGGTTCAGCGGGTTTGCTGGGTGCTTGCTCTGCAGGAGACTGCGGCGTCTGCACTGCTGGTTTGGCAGAAGCATCAACTGGCCATTGCTTGGCTTGTGCCTGCGATTGCGGTTGAGGTTGAGGCGGTCGCTTTTGCAAATGTTCTGGTGGCTGGATCAGATCGTTAATTGACTTCTCTACAACCGCCCTACTCTGGCTGTATTTACTGCGAGTATGCTCGATGATAGCTGCAGAGTTATCGGATTGTGCTGGCGGCAGCTGCAGCGTACGGGCGCTAAATGCCGGTGCTTTTTCTCCATTAATAACCATGTTCATGACAAAGTTGCGATTGTTCATCTGGAGCAGATCGTTCGCTTCAAACTCTGGTTCAAACTGTTTGACAAGGATTGGTGCATCGTCAGCCGAAACGCGAAATGTGATCATTGTACCAACGTTGCCAAACACCGCATCACGGACGGTGTCACTCATCTGTGAGATGTATTGGTTGGCGACGGTCAAGTTCAGCCGGTAT
>CAYIQY010000062.1:0-4267 GCA_964365665.1 uncultured Candidatus Saccharibacteria bacterium
CAGTTGCGACTTCTCCATCGACTTTGACTGTCACGTCGCTCAGATGTGGTACTGTCAGCGTGCCCTTTGAGCCTGCAACAGTAATAACGTCTGAGTCAACCGTGATTGTCACGCCTGATGGGATTTGAATTGGTAGTTTTCCGATTCGACTCATCTTATTTCTCCTTAATTTAGTAGACCTTCAGCAGCAATTCGCCGCCGAGGCGTTGTTTAACAGCTTCGTGGCCAGTGATAACACCTTTGCTGGTGCTGATCAGGACTAAACCACGGCCAGATTTCACTTTCGGGATCTCACCGGCTTTGACGTAGACACGACGGCCAGGTTTTGAAAGTCGTGTTACTTCGTTAATAACGCTGTTTTCGCCGGGTTTATTGATCGTGATGACCAATGTATCACGCGGCTTGCCTGGTTCGATTTTGACGTCGGCCAAGTAGTTATTTTTCTTTAATTGTTCTGCGACAACCTTCTTGAGCTTGCTCGTAGGTACGCGTACTTCGGTTTTGCCAACCATAGCAGCATTCCTAATGCGGGTCAGAAGGTCGGCGATTGGGTCTGTAGATTGTAATGACATATTTCGTTCCTTTCCTTCTTACCAGCTACTCTTAGTGATGCCGGGGATTTCACCTTTTGATGCTTTTTCGCGGAAGTTGATTCGGTTAAGGCCGAATCGACGCATGTATCCGCGGGGTCGACCACTCAGTTCGTCACGGTTCTTCCAGCGGCTTGGGCTGCTGTTAAGTGGTAACTTCTGCAAACCGTCCAGGTCGCCTAACTCTTTAAGTTCGGCACGTTTGGCCGCAAACTTGAGGATCATTTTCTTTCGCTTTAAATCTCGAGCGATACTTGATTTCTTAGCCATTTAGCGTCGACCTCCTTCTTTCTCAAACGGTAATCCGAATTTCTCTAGTAATGCACGGCTATGGGCGGGACTTTCGTTTTGAATGACAAAAGTGATCTGTAAACCATGAATAACTTGAGTTTCTTCAAATGTCAGTTCGGCAAAGATCGATTGATCAATAATGCCGAGGTTATAGTTGCCGCTTTGGTCAAATTTGACACCAACACCGTGAAAGTCACGAACGCGTGGTAGTGCGATGCTGACAAGGCGGTCGAGGAATTCGTACATACGCGCACCACGAAGTGTGACCATGACGCCGACTGGCGCGCCCATGTTCGCACGGATTTTAAAGCCAGCGATAGACTTTTTCGCCAGTCGTTCGACTGGTGCTTGACCAGTAATCTTTGTCAGGGTGTTTTTTACGGTTTCAAGATGACGTTTGTCATCCTTGCTTTTACCGGTTCCTACGCTGACCGTGATTTTTTCTAGTTTCGGTACTTGATGCACGTTGGCTAGGTTCAATTCGGCCTGGAGTTCCTTGACGTACGTTGATGCGTACAAGGCTTTCAAGCGAGGAGCGGTTGTAGTAGCTGTAGCCATTACTTTATCTCCTTATTCTTTGCCTGACGAGCGAGGCGAACCTTGGCTCCGTCAGCTGGTTTGTTATATCCGATACGGCTGGTCTTGCCAGTTTTTTCATCAATCACCAAAGCAACTTTATGTAGTGGCGTTGGGATGTGAATATCTTTGTGACCACCAGTTGGGTTCAGCTGTGTCGGTTTCATATGAACGTGTTTCTGGCCGAGACCCTCGATCAAAACACCATTTTTCTTTGGCGCCATAGCCAGAACTTTACCAGTCGTGCCCTTGTTGGCACCGCTGATCAGTTTGACGATATCACCAGTCTTGATACGACTCGTGACCTTTGATACGTTTTTAGAATGATAAGCCATATTATAGTACCTCCGGTGCTAAGCTGATGATCTTGGCATAGCCCATATCACGCAGTTCGCGTGGTACAGGACCAAAGACACGAGTTGCACGAGGGTTTTTGTCGTCGCCGATAATAACTGCTGCATTGTCGTCAAAAGCGATCGTGCTGCCGTCTTTACGATTGATCTTGTACTTGGTGCGCACAACAACAGCTTTGACGACTGATTTTCGCTTTACAGCGCCAGTTGGGTTAGCCGTTTTGACGGTCGCAACAATAACATCGCCAACTCGGGCGTATCGGCGGCGAGTACCACCGAGAACACGGATACACAAAATCTCTTTTGCACCGCTGTTGTCGGTTACTTTGAGGCGAGACTCTTGTTGAATCATGCTGCATCCTCCTTCAGTTCGACGCTACCCTGTGATTTCTCAAGGATTTGGTCAAGTTTGAAGCTCTTCGTCTTGCTGATCGGTCGTGTTTCAACGATCACAACTTTGTCACCTTTGGTGGCTTCGTTTGATTCGTCATGCGCAGTGTATTTGCGGCGAACAGTATATTGTTTGCCGTAAATAGGGTGCGTGTGGCGGCTGACCACAGTGACACTGATCGTTTTGTCGCGAGCATCAGAGCTAACGATACCGGTAAATGATTTTGCCATGTTAGTTATCTCCTTCTTTCAGTTGCTCGGCACGAATGGCAGTACGAAGTCGTGCGATATCTTTACGAGTCGTTGTAATGACTCTTGGGTTAGTTAGTTCGCCGGCACGGTGTCCGCGCTTGGCAGCCAATAGGTCGGCTTGTTTTGTGATCAGATCGGTTTTCAATTGATCAATCGTCTTCACTTCAACAGCTGTCTTAGCGGTTTTGGTGGCTTTAGTGGTCTTCGTAGCCATATTACGCCTCCTCTCGCTTGATGAATTTTGTCTTGACCGGCAGTTTGTGGCCAGCGAGGCGCATTGCTTCGCGTGCAGTCTCTTCGGTTACACCCTTCATCTCGAACAGTACAGTACCACTTTTGACTTTGGCAACAAAGAATTCAGGGTTACCTTTACCGCTACCCATTTTGACGTCCTGTGGTTTGCGGGTACGTGGGATGTGCGGGAAGATGCGGATCCAGATTTTACCACCACGTTTGATGTGACGGGTCATCGCCTGACGAGCTGACTCGATCTGGCGACTAGTGATATCGTTGTTCGCTTGTGACTGCAAAGCGTAGTCACCAAAGGCGACGTAGTGACCGCGAGAAGCGGTGCCTTCGTTTTTACCTTTACGGACTTTTCGATACTTGGTTTTCTTCGGCATTAACATATCGATTAAACCCTTTCACCCTTGTAGATCCAGACTTTGACGCCGATAATACCGACACCTGGAGCATTAGCACGAGCCGTATGAAAGTCGATGTCAGCACGTAGTGTATGCAACGGCACTGAACCTTCGATTACCTTTTCACGACGAGCCATTTCAGCGTTGTTCAATCGTCCAGAAACCTGGATACGGATACCTTTGGCACCTGCGTTCATGGTGTTCTGAGCTGACATCTTGATAGCACGTCGGAAGTTGATACGTCGTTCCAGCTGACGTGCGATGTTCTCGGCAACCAGTTTGGCATCGAGTTCTGGTCGTTTAACCTCTTCGATGTTGATACGAACTGGCAGGCTAGCAAGTTTTTCGATCTGAGTCTTCAGTTCTGCAACACCAGCACCACCGCGACCAATGACAACACCGGCTTTGGCCGTGTGGATCGTGACAGTGATCAGGTTAGCTGAACGTTCGATTTCAATTTTGCTGATTGTTGGGCGTGATGCAAATTTCGCTTCGATCAGTTCACGAATCCGAATGTCTTCGTTGAGCCATTTAGCAAAATCTCGTTTGCCAGCGAACCAACGTGAACTCCAGTTTTTGTGAACCTGAAGACGGAAACTAATTGGATTTACTTTTTGTCCCATATTACTTGTCCTCTTTCTTAGCGTCGGCCGACTTAGCGGCAACCGGCTTCTTCTTTGGCTTTTCTGCGCCAGACACTTCGACCAAAATGTGGCTGGATTTTTTCTCAAATGGTAATGCGCGACCACGGCTGGCTGGACGAAATCGTCGCAAGCGTGGGCCTGTGGTGACACTCAGGATAGAAATCGTCAGTGTCTTGCCATCCAAACCGTGATTGTTCACGGCGTTGGCTTTGGCACTTTCGATTGCCTTTTTAACAGGCAAGGCAGAACGTTTTGGAACGTGTTCCAGGATAACAAGAGCGTCTGCTACCGTACGGTTACGGACGAGAGCAGCAACCAAGCTGACCTTGCGTGGAGTCTGGTCAACACCTCGTATATATGCGCGTGCTTTTAGTAGATCAGCCATATTACTTCGCCTTACCGCCGTGTTTACGGAATTTACGAGTTGGGCTGAATTCACCAAGTTTGTGACCCACCATGTTTTCGCTGACTAGGACAGGAACGTGGACACGACCGTTATGAACAGCAATTGTCTTGCCGACCATTTC
>CAYIQY010000063.1:0-3877 GCA_964365665.1 uncultured Candidatus Saccharibacteria bacterium
CAAACGCAGCTCGGTTGTTCCAGACGGACCTAAACAAGGTTGCAAACGACCCGCAACTCTTCGACGTCCTGGCGGGCTTTTCAATCGGGTTGGCATCGGACCAAGATGGGGGTGGATTTTTTGCGACAGCTCGGACATATGGCAGCGGTGAAGTGCGGCTAAGCGACGCTGATCGACTGTTGTTAGCGAACTATGCTTCTTTGAATACCGTAACCTGTACTCCTCCGCTTTTTGATTCAACCTGCGCTTTGATCGCCCAGACAAACGACCTTACATCCACAGCCGTGGCTCAGGCGGTATTCTTGTTCGAAGCAGGCGTGCCATTTGGTTCGCGCCTCCGCCATCAAGGACGCAATTGGTATGTGGGCTTCACACCGAAGATTCAAACACTCGAGACGTTCGATTTCGATGAAAACGTGCATGATCAGAATGTGAATATACGTAAGGATTCAACTGCGCGCACCGGTATTAATCTCGACATCGGAATCGCAACCTACTGGTCGGAGCGGATACGTCTTGGTTCCGCTATTAAAGACATTCGGCCGCGAGAGATCAAAACGGATTTGGGAAACCGTATCGCGGTGGGACCGAATTGGCGTATCGGTGCAGCTTATTTGGGAGATCGGTTCACGATCACAGGTGACATGGACGTGTTCCCGGGTGATCCAGTGGGTGTGGAGCCTCGTAGCCATCACATCATGGGGGGGGCCGAATACACTTTGCCCGCCAATATTCACGTACGCGGTGGGTTTCGATTTGATGTACGCAGTGGACCAGAGCGTTTTACTTGGTCCGTTGGTACGGGTGCTGTCTTTCGCTCTTTTTTTACTGATGTGGCCTATGCCCAAAATACCCAGACACGTGCCGCCGCAATGCAATTTGGCATACGGTTTTAAGTACGTACAAACGACATTCCTTACATTCCTATTCTTCTCTACAAATGAATAATAAATATAATCAATTACTGTTATCGTATTTCTGATGCATCGGGTTTGGTCGATAGTCCGGTATGCCAGAGTCCGTAGTCACATATGGGCCATGACAAATCTGGGTGAAAGCTGTCAATTCGAGTTGAATTCGGAACACAAAGCATGCGTGGATTTTGGTGTAGGTCATTGCTTTGCCTATTGGCGATGCCCTGTTTATCCTGGGCTTCGGATATGCGTATCGCTGTATTAGCACATCGTGGTCCCGAACGGGCCTTAGAGCAGTGGACGCCAACAGCGGAATACCTTCAAGTAACCATTCCTGAACACACGTTTTCGATTCTCCCGATGACCTTAGGCGAAGTGGCTCGCGCTGTGGAAAAAGATACGGTTGATTTTGTCATTACCAATACGGGGCAGTATGTTGAACTTGAAGCCACCAGCGGCCTATCCCGCCTGGCCACATTAAAAAATCGCATTGCAAACACCACGGCAACTGAGTTCGGTGCCGTTATTTTCACCCGGGCAGATCGCTTTGATATTGAAACTTTGCATGATGTTCGCGGAAAATCGATGATGGCTATCCAGCCTGATGGCTTCGGCGGGTATCAAATGGCGTTGCGAGAACTTCTGGAGGCCGGGATTGATCCACGACGCGACGCTTCGTTGCTGCGTTTCAGTGGTTTTCCGGGAGAACGTATCGCATTTGCGGTTAAGGCAGGTGAAGTTGACTTTGGAACGTTTCGGACGGGTTTGCTTGAAGCATTAGCTGCTGAAGGAAAGATTCAGTTAAGTGATTTCAAAATAATACATCAAAATAAATCAGAGCGATTTAATGGTTTGCTATCGACACGGTTATACCCTGAATGGCCGTTCGCCAGGTTACGTCATACTCCGTTAGATGACGCAGAGCGAGTAGCCGTCGCGCTCATTAATCTTACTCCTGATTTACCTGCCGCACGTGCGGCAGGTATTGTCGGTTGGACTGTGCCTTTGGATTACTATCCGGTACACGAATTGTTTTTGGCTCTAGGAGTTGGACCCTATGCCCTGAATGATAATGACAGGCTTGGCGATTTCATACGTCGTTATCCTTTGTGGTTTGCTGGGTTGTGTGCGTTGGGATTATCGTTGACCACGATGACTATTCTATTGGTGAGAGTTAATCGCAAGCGGCGTATAGCTGAAAAGAATTTGAGCGCTCATCATTCCGAACTTGCGAAAATCGTGCAAACTACGACGATTGATTTGGTTCGCGCGCGTGATGATGCGCTGGCATCGAGCGAGGCTAAATCACGTTTTCTAGCCAATATGAGTCATGAGCTAAGAACGCCACTTAATGCCATTATTGGATACAGCGAAATTATTGGGGAAGCCATCAACGATGCTCAGTTAACCGAGTGCCATGGTGATGTTGATAAAATCGTTACTGCTAGTCATCACTTGGTTAAATTAATCGATGACATCTTTGATTTAGAGAAAATTGAAACAGGAGTATTACCTTTTCATCTCGCTTTATTCAACGCTCGCGGAATGGTACAAGATGTAATCAGTATAATGCGCCCACTCGCCGACATAAATCACAATGAACTGAGTGCTCGCGTCGATGAAGGCGTGTCCATGATTCAGGGTGACCTGCTTCGAACAAAACAGATTTTGTTCAATGTCATCAATAATGCCTGTAAGTTTACTAATGGTGGTCTAATTGAGTTAAAGGTGACACAACAAGTACGCAACAAACGCAATGGTTTACTCTTTACTGTGCAAGATTCCGGTTGCGGAATGTCGAAAGATCAGTGTTCACAGGCTTTCGACCGCTTTCACTCGATAAACAAAACTACCGAAGTGGGCGAGGGTACTCGGCTTGGATTAGCAACGAGTCGTGATTACTGTGAACTATTGGGAGGCCAAATTGAAATAGTGAGTCACGTGGATGTAGGTACTACTTTAAATATATGGTTGCCAGAATATGCAGAAGTTAATTCAAAAACAGATCTAAGTATGACTGCGTAATATTGCGTTAATTATTTTTCTGATGGTTGGTAAATTCTCTGTCTCAATTGGTCAGCGTAAATGCCTCGCTGGGATTCTGTGCCAACCGCACTATTGCATCAGAATTGACTGGCTGGCTTAGCAAGTTTCCTTGACCGAGATCGCAACCCAAGTTTCGTAGCGCTATCAGAGTCTGATGGTCTTCAATACCTTCGGCGACGACAATCAGATCTAGGCTATGCGCCATTTCAATAGTAGCTCGGACTATAGCCATATCATTTGGGTTACGAGTCATGTCATTGATAAACATCTTATCGATTTTCAGTTCATTGACAGGAAGTTTCTTGAGGTAAGCTAAAGAAGAATAACCTGTGCCGAAGTCGTCGATAGCTAGATGAATTCCAAGTCCATGTAGCTTATCCAACGATGTTTGAGCACGTAGTGGATCCGCAAGTAATGCGCTTTCCGTAAGTTCTAGAGTTATCGCGCTACCGTCCAGGTCAAACTGACTTAAAAGAGACTGGATGTTTTCTGGAAAGCTTGGGCTTAGCAAGTTGCGAGCAGAGATATTCACGGCAACAGGGATGTTGATACCCTGGGCTTTCCATACTTTGGCTTGACGAAGTGCTTCTGTGACGACCCATATCGTAAGAGGCTCAATCATACCCGTCCTCTCTGCTAAGGCAACGAATGAATTTGGCATCATGTATCCGCGTCGGGGATGTTGCCAACGTACCAATGCTTCCACGCCAGCGAGTTTTTGTGTTTTTATATCGTATTTGGGCTGGTAAGACAGAATCATTTCATTGTTATCAAGTGCCTCCCTCAATTCGCCCGTTAGTGAGAGTTGCTCAGGACTGTTCGGATCTAGCTCCTTGCTGTATCGTGTAAACCGTGAGTTATCTCGTTTTGCAACGTACATGGCAACGTCGGCGCGTCGTAAAAGAACTTCAAAGTCA
>CAYIQY010000064.1:0-3819 GCA_964365665.1 uncultured Candidatus Saccharibacteria bacterium
AACACGGTGCACCTGTTGCCAGCAGCAACCGTACATGTCTTCCAGAAGTATTCGGCGACGGAGCTATCTACTTTAACCCTGATGATACAGCCGAGATGACAGAGGTAATAAGCCAGTTACTTAGTAACAAAAAACTACGTAATCAATTGATTAGAAAGGGTGAAAAACAAACCGCCCACTATTCATGGGCGCGGATGGCCAAACAAACGTTGGCGATTTACGACAAAGTACTTACGAACTCTGCTGCGCGATAATAATTCGACGATCACGGCCTTCGCCCTCGCTGAATGTCTGAATGTTTGGATATTCGCTGGCAACATGATGAACGACGCGGCGATCGGCAGCGTTGAGATCGGCAACATGCGAGTCACCAGTCTTTAGGACTTCTTCGATCCATTCGCGGGCTTGTTTGGCAACTTTTTCAGCACGTTGTTTTTTGTAGTCAGCAATGTCGATATTTACTCGTGCTGTCACTGCGTCACGAGTGCGCAGTGTGGTTGATAGGACTAATTGCATACTACGGAGTGTCTCGGCGTTTTTGCCGATTAACAGGCTGTTCAGTTCGGTCGACGGGACAGACAGTTCGATCACGTCGTCGTCCATCGTAGCTTCGACGCTGACATTGATTCCAAAAAACGACAACAGGTCAGCCAGATATGTTTTGGCAAAATCAATTGATTCTTGTTGGTCCATGACTACCTCCTACGTTTTGATTTCTTTTGTTTCGATACCGACGGTTTGGACGAGCCTTTCGCAACAATTCGTGTGACAGTTGCCTCACTAGCGACTTTGGCTCGTGCCTTGGCGGTAGCCTTTTTACTTTCTGTTTTAACATGTGGTTCAGCGGCGATTTCTTCTAGTTCTTCTTCATCCTGACGCAAAATCAGAGTCTGTTGAATAACTGCTACTAGGGTTGAGGTTGCGTAGTAGAGGGCGATTGCACCGGGCAGGCTGAGCATGATAAACAGCATGAAAAACGGCAAGACGACCATCATTTTTGACATAATAGCGCCATTGATTTCGGACTGATCGGCACTCTTGCCATTGGCAGCTTCGGACAAAATATCGCGGAGGCGTCGCTTACTATCGCTTTGCGGCATCGTTTGTTTGCTTTGAATGTATTGACCGATAGCAGCTGCGATCGCGATTGCTACAAGAACAAAATTAATACTTCCGTTACTAAACGCATGTTGAGTCAGATCAACGACACCAAGGAGCTTTTCATTGAAAGCTTCGGGATTTTCAACAATGTGTTTTACAGCAGCGATGTTCTCCACGAAATCGTAAGTATATTTACCTAATTGGTCGCGATGAAGGGTAAAAATCTGGATGACCAGATAGAGCGCAATAAATACCGGTAACTGAACAAGCAAAATACCGATTGAGCGGAACGGACTGACGCCGTGCTTTTTGTACAACTCCATCATCTGAACACCCTGAAGTTGTTTATTGCCCTTGGTACGTTTTTTAATCTGTTCCAGTTCGGGCTGCAGACGACGCATGGCTTTGGTCTGATGCAACTGGCGCTTTACTAGTGGGTGTAGTACGAGACGCAAAAGGATCGTAAACAAGATAATACTGACGCCGAAATCGCCACCAGGAATGATTGCATACAAAACCATCAGCAGATTAAATAACGGCTGGACAATAAGCACTTCAAAAATATTCACGTTGATCAAACTCCACTTCGTAGTCTATGGTGATTTTCCTTATAATAACACCTTTGACTCATTTTTTATAGACGTCAGCCGATGTAAACAGTTGTTGAACCATTTGGGCAAGTTCAGGTGCAGGGAGACTGATAATTTCGCTGGAAAAAATAATAAACACCAGGTCACGGTTCGGTTCGATCTTTGGCAACTCTTGACGGACGACTTCATACAAACGGCGGCGGACACGATTGCGGCCGACAGCACTTTTGAGGACTTTTTTACTAATAACAACCGCTACCCGTGGCTCTTTGCGTTTGGGATGAGTGGTGTATTTAAGAGTGACAAGTCGCGAACGTACCGCTTGGCCGTGAGTATACACGTAGCGTAGACTGCCGTGACCGTGAAAGCGATATTTAAAAGCAAGCATATATTTAGTATATGGTAGTCGGTAATAAGGAGATAGTAAAGTTTCTAGATAGAGACTTTAGCGCGGCCCTTGATACGGCGACGCTTAAGCACTGCGCGACCGGCCTTGGTCGAAATACGAGCACGAAAACCATGGGTTTTGGCGCGGTGACGGGTGTGCGGTTGGTGAGTTCTTTTTGGCATAACTTTCCTACTGTACCGTATTTTTGGTTTTTTATCAAGACCGGTGGTTGTCCCCAGAAGTCTCATTTTTATCCACACATTAATAGAGAGGGTGGCGGAATGTGGAAAAACCCCTTCTCTATTACGTATGACTTATATTGACAGATTACTGTACTTTTTATGGTTGTGGAAAAGTAGCTGCTGGCTTATAGTTATTGGTAATAGGATTGCGGTTCGCCGCACCAATATTAGCGAGTTGAGGGGAAACATTTGTGCAGCATTCTTTATGGCAAAGCGTTTTAGGTGAAATCGAACTATCCGTTCCGCATGCCACATTTGTTACCTGGTTTAAAAACACTGAACTTATTGAATCAACCGAGCAAAAGGTAACGATTGCCGTACCGAATATTTTTGCTGTTCGGCAGTTCCAGGTAAAATTCAGCGATCAAATCAAACAAGTCCTCGCAAAAAATGGCATACTGCCAGATCATATCGAATATATCGTCAAGACAAACGGCAACCGCCGGACAGCTATCAGCCGCGAAACAACGACGGATACTATTCTTTCATCTACTCCCAGGCCAACTAAGGCAACTTCTACCCCGACAGGTAATCTTAATCCGCGCTATACCTTTTCAAACTTTATCGTCGGGTCAAGTAATGACCTGGCGTACACTGCTTGCCAGGCCGTCGCCCAATATCCAGGTATCAAATATAATCCATTGTTTTTGTATGGCGGCAGTGGACTTGGCAAAACCCACCTTGCCCAAGCTGTTGGTAACGAGATCGTAAAGCGCGACCCCTCGTCACGTGTGGTTTATATTAGTTCGGAAACATTCGTCAAAGAGTTCTTGGAAAGTATTCGCTTTAAGAAAAAGGGTTTTTCGGATAAATACCGTAATGTCGACGTATTAATTATTGATGACATGCAGTTTATTGCGAACAAGGAAAAAACTCAGGAAGAGTTCTTTCATACCTTTAACGCGCTTCATCAGAACAATAAACAGATTATTATCACCAGCGACAAACCACCACGCAGTATCCCAACCCTGACTGATCGCCTGCGTAGTCGATTCGAGATGGGGATGCCGATTGATGTCCAAATGCCTGATTTTGAGACACGCTGTGCGATTATCGAAGCCAAGGCGGCACTGTCTGGTGTTGAACTGGGTCGTGAAACAGTCGAATACCTAGCAAATAATATCAAGACGAATGTACGCGAACTTGAGGGTGCCCTTAATCAACTCCTTGCCTATGCAGAAATGCGGGCGATTACACCCGATATCAGCACAGCTGAAGGACTCCTCGGTAATGTCCGTCGTTCACGACCGCAACATATTACCGCCAAACAGATTATCGACAAGACAGCGAAGTATTTTTCACTCACAACGGATCAAATTTGTAGTGCGCAGCGTGATAAACATATCGTGACACCACGGCAGATCGCCATGTATCTCCTCCGAAGTGAGTTGCACCTTAGTTTTCCAAAGATCGCAGTTGAGTTAGGTCGAAAAGATCACACAACCGCCATTCATTCGGTTGAAAAGATTGAGAAATCAGTCAAATTAGACTTTATGAT
>CAYIQY010000065.1:0-3786 GCA_964365665.1 uncultured Candidatus Saccharibacteria bacterium
TTGGTGCAACTGGTCGACAAACATCAAATCAGCAACTGATCTGACAGAATAAATAATCGTCAGATCGCGTTTGCCAATCGATAGCAAGAAACTAATATACGGCGTCATCCCGATACCACCCGCAATACAAACAATGGGTATTGATGGGTCGGTCGGTAGTACGAAATCACCAGCAATCCGCGTGCCGTAGATTGTCTGACCCGGTTTGACTTCTAGCAATGCACGTTTGAATGTACTCGGCTTTTCAGGAAGCCGTGTAGCGATGCTCAGTTGGCTATCCTGCGGCCGGCCGATAATACTGAAGATTCTTCGCACTCCCCGACTATCCGCACGATGATGGGGCAGTGATAATTCGATATATTGACCAGGTATGAAATTAATCGGCGTGGTATCAAATAATAGTTCATGGCCATCCTTGCCTTGTCGCCGGGTAGACACCAGCCGCAGTTTAATAGTCCGGCGAACACTCAGCCAAAAACTAACGATGTTTCCAATCACCAGAGCTAACGCCGGTGTCATCAACAGTGCACCGTAATGTAACGGCAGCGTCATCAACACACCGACACCCGCCGCAATTGCAAGTTGTTGCGAGCGTCGAGGCGCTAGTGTTAACGGCTCGCTCAGCATAATACCGACAAAAAAGATCAAAGGCCATGATGTCAGTGCCACACTAATACTTTGGAGCGACGTCGTGCCTAGTTGAAATGACTGCATAATAATCATAAGCACGGCAACAAAGATAAATGTCAGTGCCATCTGGAATTTCTGCGTTTTGTACAAAATCAATGCGACGACCACGGTCGTCACGGGTATTAGTGCCGGTGTTGCAATCCACCAAGTTGCATAAGCCAGCCCACTAACACTGCCGATAACAATTGCGATCGCCGTCGGATTGAATACATGTTTGCCACGGATTACCAGCAGATATTTTGACGCGGCAGCAATCGTGGCTATGAGCGCTAATTTGACACCTGCCAGAACAGTGACTGGAGGTGAAAATAATAATGATATGATCAGTCCGGTAATAATCGCTGACTCGCCGTGCGGCCGAATACCAAATAGCCAACCAAACAGCCGATTGGCGCCATATGACACTCCGACGCTAATAATGATACTGACGACAAAGCTAGCGGGCGAATAAGTCAAGTAGCTACTAAACATGAGCCCGACAGAGGTCAAGGCAATTGCTAGCAACCCATAAATAACAAGACGATACATCGTGATTCGCCCAAGTAGGTCGTCGACCCAGATGCGTAGTTCACTCATACAAACAATTGTCCCACAAAATCGTGGGAATGTTCAACATGTCCGTCATTATGAAGCCGAACGAACTGGAATTCGCCAAATAGCTGTAAACGATCGCTATCAACAAAAAACAATGCCGTCGCTAGCCCATCTGCAACTGCAGTTGTGTCAGCAGTCACCCACGTTGCAATCACATCATCCGTTGGTTTGCCAGTACGCCCGTCAATCACGTGATGCAATCCGTTACCCCATTTACGTCGATTGCTGGCCGACGCACACAAACTGGTGTTTTGTAATTCTACTACACCAATTACTCGCGACTGATCATGTGGATCTTCTAACCCGACTGTTTGCGCAACTCCACGATGACGGATATCGCCGCTGGCATCAATGACATATGTATCGATTCCACTACTTTCCAAAATCTTGGCAATGATATCAACCAGATAGCCCTTGCCGGCTGCTCCAAAATCCAGTGTCACGGGCTGTTCGGTTATCAGTGTCGTGCCAGCCCAATGCATGACCGACTGCCAGTCCTTTACCGTCGCTGGTCGTTCTGCTTTGAGCGAATAGTTTTTATCGTAGCCAAGCGTAGTTAGTGCGTCGCCAACAAGCGGTGTCACGGCGCCATCGGTTGCTTCATATAGTTTTTCGTACAGCTGAATCAAATCGACACTATCATTTGGAAATGTATATGTCCCGGCTATATGGGCAACTTTATCGACGATTGAACCATCGCGAAACCGCGAATAGGCGGCATCAAATTCATCAATGCGTTTTGTAATGGCATTTTTAAGTTCGTCGCTTAATACAAGGGGTGTCTCGATTGACCAGTGAGTGCCGATCGCTTCGAATTGCCAACTAGGCAGTGGCTTGTTTTTCGATATCGTCGATGGCACTGTTAAATCCAATCGGTGTCAATGACGATCCGGCAACGCGAGTCAGTGATACCTCATCGATTTTTTTGCCGACAACTTGTGATTTAAAACCTGAAACAAATTTACTTTGGTATTCTTGGGCTTCGCCAGTTTTACCTTGTTGTGTGACACTGGCGTCGGTAATTACTCCGTCACTCAGCGTTACCTGGACACTAATTTGTTCCTGGCCGCCGGGCGTTTGATAACTACCTGTAGCGCTATAACTACCGTTCTTTAGACTAGCGGTGGGCGTACTTGCACTCGTGCTTACTGTCGGAGTTGTCGAGGACGAGGTTAGTGGCGTATCGCTAGTAGTTGTAGATGTATCACTCACAGCATTATTGCTACTGATGACGATAGTAGCGGTAGCTGCGGCAACCAACAGCGCGACAACGATCAGGCCAATAATTGCTTTGTTTGGGGTCTTGGGCGTATCCATTAATTCTCCTGTGCTTTTTATTATACTAAATGCAGCAGCTGAAGATAGGCTTGAAGTTATTTCGAGCCAAAGCGTCCGATAGCTCGCTGCCATATAGATGCGACTTCATGTCGCCATTCCCATGCCGCATATCCGACAGCTAGCAGACTAACGCCACCCAGCGCCCACCAGCCAACAAATGCCAATCCAGTTTCCTTGACTGGCTGTACAGCAAAAGCAGCACTGGGCACGCTCGTTGCAGGAAGATTACGGCAACGATTCGTTTCTTCACTTCGGTATTGTCCATCCTTGCACGGCGCTACTGCTCCGGCGAGAGTAATCTTGCGGCAGCGTCCTGTTTCCGGACTACGATATTGATCCGAATCACAACTGGCTAGTACCGATGCATCGGACTCAATGCTACGACAACGGTTAGTGAGCGGGTTACGGTATTTCCCTGCAGGACAGGGGCTCGGCGCACTAGCTGATACGGTATCATCTTCTGTCCCGATCAATGACAGCATATTGGCAACGGCTGGTGTCGGCTGGTTCGTATACTGCCAAATGCTATCAATCAATGCCCAACTTTGTCCATCTGGCGGATTTGTATAAAGCGGCGTTTCGCTGACAATATTGCCAGCAGGTGCAATCAGTCGAGCGCGCGACTGCGTATTCACCAACGCAAAACCTACACCCTGGTTCGTCAGCGCCGCATAGCCACCAGGTTGTAACACCAGACTAGCAAGTACATAAGATTTGTCAAAATTATTTCCTATCTGCACTGTGTAACCGGACAAATCAACAGGGTATGATGTGGGATTATACACTTCAACGAACTCATTATTGTTATCGTCTCCGGCCGGATTGGGAAGTAGCTCTGTGATTATCAGCATATGCGATTTCGGATAACAGCTAAAAGCATCCGGCGATTCATAGCCAAGAGGAATCTGTGTCTGGAGACCAGCAATATTCACACATGTATCATACTGACAATTGCCAGAATCATTAATGCCGAAAAAACAAACCCAAGTCCAAAGACAAGAGTCATACAAACTAATTCATCGACTATGACACACTGTTGAGTTCTCAAAAATCAGACACACACCTGACAGGCACCATCGCTGGTGTGCCTGGGGCTGGTCGCACCTCGTCACGTGGCCCTTGCGGGCCCGCTTGGGGCAACCCGGAGAACATTACGGGGTCGGG
>CAYIQY010000066.1:0-3118 GCA_964365665.1 uncultured Candidatus Saccharibacteria bacterium
CGCCTCTTGTTATTGTATACCCTCCGTGGGCTGGTGCATTTCGTTATTCAAAGTCACATAGAAAACGATTGGCTTTTGATCTATTATTTCATAGATCAAGCGCTCATCCTCGCCCGCACCGGCACGCACGAAGACTTGTTCGGCTAACGTTTGTCTTGGTATCATGCTAAATATGAGTACAAAAATAATTATTATCAGCGTGGTTGTGGTGGTCGTTGCGGCAGCTTTTACGCTCGCCTTTTTATTCTCCTCTTCCGGCGCCATCTCTAAGCCTGCGACCGACACCGCCCAAAGCGGCAAGATTAATATCGTCGCAGTCTGTGAAGGCGCACTCGCTTACATGTCGTTCCCCGACGGCGCGAGCGCCGATGCATTTGTGCAGGAGTGTATCGAGGGCAAGCATCCGGAAGTGATCGAACAGTGGAAGCAGCAGCAAGGCATCACCGACGACCGCGCGATTTAGTCTTTAAGACTCGAACAGTTTCGTTCCAAAATAATCAACACCGAAATACCACACCAGTAGTGCGATTACTGCAAAAATAACCACAAACACCCACGTTGAGTATTTTCGATTCAGTAGATTATTTCCGTATGTCGGTATGCGCAGTGCAGCCCACCAGACAAGCGCAACGAGCGCGAGAATCGCAATGACAATCAAAGAACCTGATGCACTACCGGTATTGACCTGAAGACTGCCCGCTCCCGCAAGTGCGATGAGGAGTATGGGAATTGCAATGACCGTACATATGATTGCTACTACTTTTTTCATGGTGAAAGTATAACAAAATATAACATCGTATCAGCCCATCAACGCAAAAAGCGCCGTGCCCGTGATGCCGGGTCGGCGCTTTTTGTTTGATTGTCGCATCTGGTATTTCACTACGTACTACCCGCCCGAACGTACCGTTCGGTACGGGCGGGCGTTCTACGAACTACGTACTAGTTTTCACACTCTTTTGTTCCGTCCAAACGTCGGTCTTTCCCGACTGGCAGGCATCATTTATGGATGAATGCCATTTCCCTTGCGTGCTCAGCTGAGACACGCAAATCGACTACGTCCCTTGCGGGACCTCCAATTTTGGAATGAATCCACGAGCAGCTTCCGCTACCCGTGCCTTGTTACGACTTACTCTTTGTCATTGAGTTTGCCTTGGACCATGACAAGCATGAGCTTTGGGCACTCCCAACTTCCCTGAGTTGACGGGCGGTATTCGGCTCAATTACCCGTTGCCGGTGTAATTGTCTCACGCCACGGGGCAAGCGGTTTTCCCGCACCCTCGCGGCTTCCAAAGGTTTTTGCTTTCTTCCCCAGCATTCGAAGTTCGGCTCGTAGCTGTACAATTTTTTCGAATCCTTCATCCGTCAGGTGCTGCTTATCACAGACCATTAAGACGATCTCTCGAAAAAGTTTGTACGACTTGCCTTTCTTCGCCTGTGGCGGATATTGATCCAGAAACGGGAATAGATATTCTTTGAGATCCCAAATGCTTGTAATTTTATACTTCGCATGTGGGTACCATCCGTATCTCTCGTAGGAGAGATCGTATATTCTTCCCGCTCCAATCGTGATGAGAACTCTTTCCAGAATTTCTTGGTCGTCTTTCCGAAGTTCGATTTCGAATTCCGGTCTGACTTCATATCCTCGTTTAAGAGTTTTATGTTTTCCAATACTGATCGAGAACGAACCCTCACCATCGATGAATCCGACAACATAGTGCGGATTCAATGGATCCCTTTGAATTTGTTCCTTCCCATACGGTTTTTGCAATTTAACATTGCGTCTGCGGTCCTTTTCGGCCCACAGTTTTTCCCGTCTGGTACTACGAACTCTGCTGACTTCTTGCATAGTATTTGAGACGATTACTCATATCTCATACCTCAAGGTAAGTATACCTCGAGGACAATGCAAGATCTCTCACGGTAACCGATACACTGTTTATAACTATCTCGATGTCACTACACGTCAAACGGCTTTACTCACAGAATGCTTCTCCCTGTACTCGCAGGATTGCATCCGTTTGACGCCACAAACTGACATTCAAGCTAATTACCGCTACTTTCACCCTTCACCAATCGGATCACTCCGATTGACTGTGATTTCGCTTCGCGACTTCTGTGAATCGCGGCTGGATTTACACCAACTAGCGTACTCGATCGCATGACGACCCGAGTACAAGGCTTGAGAACGTATTCACCGCGGTGTGGCTGACCCGCGATTACTAGCGATTCCGGCTTCATGGGGTCGAGTTGCAGACCCCAATCCGAACTGGCGCCACTTTTGAAGGATTTGCTCAGGGTTACCCCGTCGCGCCCCGCTGTAGTGGCGATTGTAGCGCGTGTGCAGCCCAAGGCATCAGAGGGACATGCTGACTTGGCGTCATCCTCACCTTCCTCCCCCGTGAGGGGGCAGTCTCGCCTGACACTTGTAACAGGCAACGAGGGTTGCGTTCGTTACCCCACTGAAGGGAACGATTCCATTTTACTTCTTACGTTTCCGTAGATTTAGACTATACCTTCACCCTTCCACGTTTGACGTGGGGAGGGGCCAACGTTTTAGCTACTGCCCAAATAAATATTTGTGACAATAACTCCGCTCCATTGAGGAGCAAGTCGTTACGGGGTTAATTATGTACTTCACTGAGGATTCGAATGAATCGATTATTTCAAGGTTCGAGAAATAATGTCTTGCGCTATAAATGCAGATAAACCTCCAACGAGCCCGGCGAGCCACCACGTTATCTCTACACCACCCCATGTAAAGGCAGTCAGAATAACGAATATGAGAATACCAGTTAATAACGCTGTAAGATTTCTCTGTTTATTTTGCATAGACGTAAATTATACCTTGAATTTTCCTCGGTGAAGTACACAACAACTTCCCACGGGATTGCCCATGCCACTATTATATCAGTGTGACAAGAGGGTTCCCCCGTTATGAGTTGGATTTTACAATCACCAGCGAGTCACAAGATGAAAGTTTACTTTCATTTTAGACGAGCGCCGTGATTGCATGCTCAATTTGCAATTGAGCTTACATGCCGATTTCTCGGCAAGGGTCCGAATGTTCAAACCACGAACTGACGACAGCCATGCATCACCTGTCCTACACCCTCGAAGG
>CAYIQY010000067.1:0-2898 GCA_964365665.1 uncultured Candidatus Saccharibacteria bacterium
ATGGGCTCACAGAATTCTGTTACAACACCGCCAGCTTCATTTCGAGTTCGCACCGTGAGTAGCGTGATCTCGTAGTCAAAATCAATTGCTTCTTCAACGATCACCTGACCATACTCTACTCGGCCACTCGACATGGCATGGTCCCAAGCTTGTGCTAGTCCCTCCGGACCCTCAACATAGGTCTGACCTTTTCCGGATGACGACATGACAGGTTTTACAAAACACGGGTAGCCAATCACACCATCAGCAGCCATCCGTAATTCATTCAACGAACTGGCAAACGCAAACCGCGATGTTGGTAGATCGAGCTCATTAGCAGCTAGCCGGCGTATTCCTTCCCGGTTCATGGTTAATTGTGCCGCACGAGCGGTAGGAATCACTTCTGCCAACCCGTCTTTCTCGATCTGAACCAATGCATCGGTTGCGATCGCCTCAATTTCAGGAACGATGATGGCGGGACGCTCAGCGTGTATGACTTCAAGTAAAGTGTCGGCATCGGCCATATTGAGGACATGCGCGCGGTGCGCGACGTGATGTCCCGGCGCATTGGGGTACCGATCCACGGCGATCACTTCTACCCCCCATAGTTGCAGTGCAATGATGACTTCCTTACCTAACTCGCCGCTCCCCAGCAGCATTACTCGCATGGCATTGGGTGCCAGCGGTGTCCCGATACGCATAGTGGCCTCCGTAGTTTAGAATTCTGTTTAATCACTTTTTCTTAACGTCTAGGTTGTTAGCATGATACAGAACAAATATCAGCCATATCATCAAGCAGGCCTGTAGTCTTGATGAGACAACAAAATTGTTAGGTAACCAATGCCTGCATTTTGACCCATTCTTACGCTATTGAGTAATAGTTTCGCGCTTAATCTTCACAGTACATAATCAGCCAAAGATCAAGACGAAGGCATGCGAATCATAAGCTGTTTCGTGACAAGAATCGCACTACCCAATCGACGATTCCACATCCATTTTTATCATAAAACACTAACTAGACGCACTCGCGTCAATCACCCATAATACAGGTCGGCAATAATGACATCCCCACATCGACATTGACAAAAACTGAACTTGTGGCCATTACAATCTTAGATCCGCGTAACAATGTACAACCAACACTTCGGACTTCATGATAACCCGTTCTCGATCGCGCCTGACCCACGCTTTCTTTTTTTAGGCGCACGACACGAGGAAGCACTGGCGCACCTGCTCTACGGAATCGTTGAGAGCAGAGGATTCGTCCAACTTACCGGGGAAGTCGGCACCGGCAAAACTACGGTTACCCGTGCCTTACTAAGACGCTTACCTGCCAACATCGACGTCGCGTTGATTCTGAACCCCAGGCTCAATGCAGCGGAATTTGTCGCCTCGATTCTTGAAGATCTTGGCGTACCCTACGATTCCCAATATGCCACACTAAAACGCTTGGTCGATACCCTCAATCGATATTTACTCGCCACCCATGCTCGTGGCCGAAATGTAGTCGTCATCGTGGATGAGGCGCAAACTCTAGAACGCGATGTTTTAGAACAGATCCGCTTGCTAACGAATTTGGAAACAGATGAACGTAAATTACTTCAAATCGTATTGGTCGGTCAGCCGGAATTAGGGGAGTTACTGTCCCGTCACGACCTAAGGCAATTAGCTCAGCGAATTACTGCGCGATACCATCTAGAACCGATTTCTCTACAAGATACTCAAAGCTACATTTATCACCGTTTGTGGGTTTCCGGAGCGACGCACCCCATCTTTTCAAAAGAGGCCATTCGACGTATTCATAAACACACGAACGGGATACCGAGATTGATCAACCTACTCTGCGACCGAGCGTTACTTGGAGCGTTCAGTCAAGGTCTAACGAATGTTGAAGCCAATATCATCGACAAAGCAGCCAATGAAGTATTTGCGGCGAAACGCCGTAAAGTACGCGGTAAGCTTATTCAAAAAGTATTGATAGCGATCGGGATCGCCATGGCTACCGCCACACTGACGCTACGTGTTGCAGATAGTCGTACATTAGTGCGGTCAGATGCGATGAATCCCGAAAGCACAGAAAATGCGCGTACCCAAACTCCTACCACGGCCGATCAAAGTGACGCAGAAAAATGTCGTACATTCTTGATGCACTGAAAAAATCACAGAATTCTCGGGGACAGCCTGAGTCGCGTCAGAATCAACCCAACTCGCCACACTTTTTAGAAGAAAAAAAAGTCAGCCGTGGGCTCGCACTCGAACCGCAACCCAAACCCACGATTTTATCGAGATGGTTTTGGGTTATCGTTTTAGCTCTAACTGTAAATGGCACGATAACTCTTTATCATCACCTTTCAGATCCACAGCATGGAGTCAATGGGGAAAATCCAAAGGCTGTATTAGCCCCCGAATTACAAACAGACCACTTAGCCGATAACAAACCACACTCGAGTTCATATGTTAGCGAGATAGCCAACACTCCCGAATCACGAGGAATCAATCGTCAAGATAACAAAGCAATATTGAACTCAAAGCAAACTGCAGGAGACACCGGCATCCCAAGTGACCCTGCCCGAAAATCCACATCAATACAAAGTATAGACATCGGCACCCCACCGTTTCTATGGCAGAAATCCGCTGGGTTTCAACAAAAAATCCCAGATATGAATATCGATATGCTTTTCTACACCGATAAACCGCCACAACGATTCGTGTTCATTAATATGAAAAAATTACGGGAGGGTGAGCGCGTGACCAAAGAAGTTTATCTCAACGAAATCCGGTCAAATGCGCTGGTATTATCATACCGTGGCGAACTATTCCGTGTTAATGCCCAACGCTAGTACATCCTCCGTATATCGTAGAAAGTCGATCGCGAATCGGTGAAAACGGATGAGCATAGATAGTAGTGGTATCGACTTG
>CAYIQY010000068.1:0-2843 GCA_964365665.1 uncultured Candidatus Saccharibacteria bacterium
GACCGCAGGTTTCTTTAGCGATACTGAGAGGAGTACGGGGAATGTCTTCGCTGCTGCTCAAGAATCCGGTACAGCGACTCTGACTGTCAATAAGTTACTCATCACCGAGACGGCAGGCATCTCCGTCAGCGACTTTGAGCTCCATATCAGCGGTCCGAGCGGCAACACCATTGTTGGTGATGACATTCCAACCCCTGGGTTGATACCGGGTGTATACACCGTCTCTGAGATTGCTCTGGAAGCAAATCTCCCGCCGGGGGTTGTTTTCGCAACGACATACGGCGGAGCTTGCGACGCTACCGGACACGTCACGCTCGCGCCCGGAGATAATAAAACATGCGTCATCATCAACGATGAACTTTCCGGAGAAGACCCACAGGTAGTAACGCTTACCGTTATTAAACGGGTCATTAACGACAACAACGGCACCAGCCTCGTGTCCGATTTCCCACTATTCATTAATGACAACCCAGTTTCATCCGGAATTGCTGTTGAGATTCCGGCTGGGACATATGCCGTTACGGAAACAGGTGCCGAAGGCTACACCTCGTCATTCAGTGGTGATTGTGATGCAAATGGTGTGGTAACTCTTGGCTTTGGTGATAACAAAGAATGCATTATCACCAACGACGATATTTCAAGTAATAATCATGCACCCGCGATTAATAGTCTTCAGCAATCGTCAGATACAACACCAGAAGGAATAGGTGAAGGTGCGAGCGTTCGAGATTCAGAAATTATTTTTAGCGCACGTCTTGAAGATGAGGATGGAAATCCAATCCGTCTTCAAGTGGAATTGCGACAACTTTCGATGCTCGGCGAAGAATTTTCCGGCGTCGAAGACGGGGGCATACTGATGTCCAATCCAGTGTCCCCTGGTGACGTTGCGGTCATCACGCGCTCGGCGCTTGCCGGTGGACTGTATCACTGGCGTGCACGTGCCATAGATTCATCCGACACAGCATCAGACTGGACCGAATTTGGCACGATCGGCAACATAGATTTTGAAATAATGCCCAATTATTTTGTCAAAATAGATGAATTACCGTATCAAGTATACTACCAACTACTGCGAACGCAGGACGCTTTTGGAAAACGAACACCAAGATTTAGTGCGCGTCGATTCACGAACGTTCAGGGCGATCTCGTGGCCGATCCAGTGCTTGGCGCACGCATTGCAAAGGTTGCATATGTGTATGAAAAGATAACAGATCCAGATTTTGAGGCATCCATACAACGTGCGCACGATGGCGCAAATACGATGATCGTGGACTATTTGGGCGTACAAGCTTTTGAAGCGATAGACGATTGTAAAGGTCGTATCGCGGCCGGATTGGTATTCTCCACCCCCGCGCCACTCTTCAGTTGTTTAAAAAGCTTCTTTATAGACACGGCGGCTCTGGATACACTGTCCGGCGAGAACACACTCCGCATCACGGCTTTTGCGTTCACGGATGTTCTTAAGGGCAACTACGATACGATCTTGTCTCTTACCCAGCAAATCGCGCAAGGAAACGAAATACTTGATGACGATACAGCAAATCGGCTGTTCGGGCTTATGCGCCAAGGAACAATAGAAATAATGCCATTTTCCGTCGATCTATTGTTTGTGCTCGGTGAAATGGATACTACTGTGAGCGAAGACGTGTGGAATTCACTGCTTGGTTTAGGACAGGAGTTGTTAGATTTTGCTTTGCAGGATGCATCGTTGACCGCGCAAGAGGTTGCTTCGCGTTTCGTTCCCATAGATCAAGCTGAAGAGACATTCGTCGACGTGATTGGCTATATTGCAACACTGAATCATGCGGTGGTGTACGTCGAGAGTTTCAAACAGTATGCAAGCGTGCTTAGTTCACTATTTGAATTTGAAAGTGCTGTGGAAGACTACATGTTCCGACACTCGCAGACCATCGCGTTGCAGGCGGCGATCGATGATTGGGGCGCACGAACAGTACTTGGCGACGATGTACTCTACCAGAGAGCGGAAATCCTGAGCCCTGGGGAATTGCGAGTATACGATGCGCAGGGACGGGTGACAGGGCTGGTAGACGGTATCGTTCGTCAGGAAATACCTCAATCGTTCTACGACAACGGACGTGTCTTGCTGTTTGATCTCGAACAAGAATACACATTCTCCGTGACCGGAACAACGGAGGGCAGATACGGGCTTATCGTCTACGATGTCAATGGAAACACAATTGATCAGTTCATCGCGAATTTAGTGCCCACTGCAACATCGTCGGTGCACACATATGAAATTGATTGGAATACCCTCGACGAAGGAGTTAGGGGCGTAACGCTTGAAATCGACAGTGATGGCGACGGCATATTTGAGAAAGTAGTAACCGCCGACTCAACACTTACTGCAGAAGAATTTGCCCTGCAAACGGATACAATTGTCGATTTCGTTCCTGATACCTTGAATCTGCAAAGCAAGGGAAAAGTTGTTACCGCATACATTGAGCTTCCCTCTGGATTTGATGTTTCCGACATTGACGTATCGAGTATTCGTCTCAATGGCACTGTGTTGGCTTTAACGAAGCCAGTCTCAGTTGCTGATTACGATAGTGACGGTACAGCTGATCTTATGATGAAATTCGATGGTGCCGCTGTTCGGGGCTTGCTCGTCGTAGGATACAGTGAAGCGATTTCTATATCGGGAAAGGTTTTATATGCCGGAGAGTATCTCGATTTTCTTGGTACAGATTTTCTTAAGCTTGTGCGCTAAGTTAGGCACCCACGATAGAAAAACAGGTTTTGAAACCGTGGTTTTAGGGCGCATATTCACGCTGAATCAGGCGTACACACTCACGAAGTCACCATTGGTGGTCATTATACCAAAA
>CAYIQY010000069.1:0-2784 GCA_964365665.1 uncultured Candidatus Saccharibacteria bacterium
CCTTTGATTGGTGTATTTGGAGTACCTGCGCAAATGCGTTTCGTTATTCAAAGTAGAGACGCATGGCGTGCGCGTCCCGGTCTATGCGCCAGTGGATATGACGCTCTCGGGCGGTGCGTACTATGAAGGCGGCCCCTACAGTCTTGATTTTCGCGTGAGTTGTGAGGTGAAACTCCGTTTCGGGCATATTTCGGAGCCGATCGCAGAGATCCGTGCAGCGCTTCCGCAAACCCCCGCGCCGAAAAATGATTCGCGCGACCAGAAGATTGCGCGCGAGATCCGCTTCAAAGCGGGCGACATAATTGGCTACACGATTGGCACCAATCCGGGCGCAGGCAACTGGGATTTTGGCGTATACAACTCCACGAGACCCAACAAATACGCGAGCGATCCGAAGTACAGAGGAAGCGACATCTGGTCAACCGCCGTCTGTCCTTTCGAGTATTTCACCGAAGATCTCAAAGCGGTGTATCGAAGCAAGCTCGATTTTTCGGGGTACGGACAAGGCCTCGTACCCGACGGCGAGTCCTTCTGCGCGAATTTATAATTGCGCTCCAAACCCCTCCGGCCCAGACTGAAAGAGGGGACGCCATTTTCCATTTTCACAAATTCATTCTCCCCCAATCTACTGCTGGGCGGCTTTAGCCGACACTTGATACATAGTTATCGCTTGCTCAATGAGATGATCTTGCACCATACCGGCATCAGTTGGACCATTTAATTCTCGGAGGCCGATAAATGCAAAATTGCTCTTCACTTTCGGCGTGATCTTCCTTTCAACCAATACTCTGAACGCGCCGACATGCTCCCTCTCTCGTTCATCCTGTTTCGAGGGAATGATCGTTTCAGTGAGACCCAGAGCGTAATCAAATTTTTGTGCCATTCCGATCAGGATTTTTTTGCACGAAAACTCACTCGTGCTTTAACGGGTACTTTCGCCGTACCGGTAAACTTTACCTGTTCGCCCTCCCTCGTGTAAAAACTTACGTTTATCGGCTTATTTTTATATTGAGTCGCAATAAATGTAATGTTTTTCTTGCTCATGCGTTTGACGATATCATAGAAGACATAGTTGTTCAATGAATTTATGCTCGGAACCGCTTACCGTACTACCCCTACCCCGCCATGTTCAGCGTAACCAAAAACCTTGTTTCGCCAAGTGGAGTCATTTTCGCCAACCATGAGCGTGCGGGAGAGGCCAAAACGGGTTCGTTTGATTAGAGCTGGTCTCAAGAATTCGAAAAACGAATCGAGATCATTTAGAATGGTTGTCGGTGGAACATCCTAAACCCTTGGCCGCCCTGCCCCGGAGAGGTATCCTTGTTCGATGGCTCGCCAGTTTATGAAAAGTTTCAAAATTAAAATTGACTGGACAGCAGCAGGTGTTTTGGTTGCTCTTGGACTCGGAGTAGTAGGAATATTATTCTCTTGGCTAAACTTAAATGCAGTGAAAACTTCTCTCCAGCAATCTCAAAATTCGCTCAGTATCTTGGCAAACAAGGAGAATGTTTATCTGGAGCCCAATATTGAAGTTGATTCATTAATGTATAAAAACAGTCAGCTCGGTGCTCCTAAACTTTTTCTTTTTAACAACGGTAGGATTGAGGCGATAAATGTCGTAGTACTAATCATCAGGCGACAATTTGATGGAAACAGTTTTATTGGACAAACATGGGGTAGTGGAGAGGGTTATTCTTACGTTTTCGACGAAATTAAGACATTTGAGACAAAAGAAATTATTTTACCGGAGGGGCATATTGTTGACCCTGAATACAATACATTAGAAGTAAGAGTTTACTTCATGAGGGAATATGATAAAAAACTATACTCTTACAGAACTTTCTACTTCTATGGCCCAGAGGCTCAAGGTTGGAAGTCCTGGTACAACATTAAGCAAGCGAAGCTGATTGAGGGTCACCCTTTTGAAAAAGTAATAAACGAGTCTTTAAAACTACCTAGTAACTTGGAAGATCAGCAGCTCAGGAACATCCAAGGCAATGAATTGTATGAATTCTAGCTCTCTAAGCTAAAACAACTGTGGTGTCATACTAAATATCCGGTTGGAATAATCGATAGGGGTTAGGGTTTTGGGTTGCGGGTAGTCCGCTCTGGGGACGGCGGAAATCCATTGTCCCCATCTTACCTAAATTCACTTGATTTTCAGACGGTAGCGTTTATAATGCTCGCATCACCACGAAGGAGACCCTTGTGCGGATACGTCCGCGCCGGGGGCTTTTTCATTTTGGGCGGTACCCCAGCTTGTGCTTCACCTCATCAAAATACACTATTGGGGCTCCCGTGCGCTTGAGCAAAATCGAACATCTCTTGATAGGGGCGGGAGAAACGATGACACATTGAACTTTCTTTTCCAGCCAAAACTTCACCAAAGAAGAATAGTCACCGTCACTTGACACAATGACGACCGATCGTATGCCATTCTCAAAATGATCTCTCGCGGCTTTTAGGACCAAATCCGCATCACAATTCCCTTTCGCCTTACCATCTCCATCGAAGACAACCTCTTTAAAGACGAGTTTGTATCCAGAACTTTGCAGCGAAGTGTAGAGACCGGCATTCTTCGGCATAAGCCCAATGAACAACAGTGCCTCGGAGGCGCCGAACTTCTGGCGGATCCATGAGCGGAACTTTCGATAATCAAGTTTCCAATTTTCGGACTCTACACCTTTGTGGAGATTCGCGCCGTCAATGTACGCAACCGTCGCTTCTGGTTTCCCTACCATAACGCAAAATGATACGCCTAAATGCATGGAAATCCAGAGATTC
>CAYIQY010000070.1:0-2765 GCA_964365665.1 uncultured Candidatus Saccharibacteria bacterium
TGACAACTACCGCGCGAGCGTTGGTATCGCCGAATACGGTGACGAGAAAAAGGTACGTGAACAAGTTGACCTCGTTGTCGCTGCAATCAAAAAACACGGCCAACCCCTCACAATCGAAGAGTTGCACGAACTATTGAACCACGACCACCCGTCACACGTCCGCGCACTTGCGACGGTCAGCAAACACCTTTCAAACCTGAAAGACATGTGGGGACTGAACAAATGGCCAACGGTGAACCCAAAGAATATTCGCGACAAAATCTATGTCATCCTCGCCGAAAACGGCAAACCGATGCACTTTTCGGAAATCGCTGATTCAATCAAAGACAGTAACTTTAGCCGCAAGAACGTCACGACCCAGGCAATCCATAACGAGCTGATCAAAGATAAACGATTCGTACTCATCGGCCGTGGTATTTATGCCCTCGACAGCTGGGGTTATAGCAAAGGCACCGTCGCTGACACTATCGCCGACATCCTTCGCGCCAGCACCGAACCTTTACACCGCGACGAAATCGTCAAACGCGTGTTGAAAAGCCGCCAGGTCAAAGAAACAACTATCCTGCTCAACCTGCAGAGCAAACCGCAGTTCAAACGTGTTGCCAAAGCTACATATTCACTCGCTGAAGAAAAATAGCATAAGCTTGCTTACAGAGGCGCAAGGTGGGACAATAGAAGGGTACATATGGAAGTAATCTCGTGGATCATTGGACTACTCCTGTCGTGGTACGTCTGGTTGCCAGCCGTGCTTATTCTTGGGTACCTGACATGGCGTAATTATCAGCGTATTGACGCTGTCCGTGCCATCGAAAGCAGCCTGTTAATACTCGAAATCCCAAAAGCCAACGACAAATCTGAAATGGCTGCCGAGCAGCTGTTTGCCAGCTTGCACGGTATTTTGCGCGATCGGGAAGAGCTCAAACAATCCGGTGGCATTCAAGAACACCTGAGTTTTGAAATCGCGTCCGTTAACGGTCAGATCCGGTTTTATGTCTGGGTACCGACGACACTTCGTAGTTTTGTTGAGGGTCAGATCTATGCCCAATATCCGAGCGTGCAAATCCACGAAGCCGACGAGGATTACGTGGCTCATGAACGCGAGCACAGTGTGACTTATACGAGTGAAATCACCCTGACTGGCAGCGAATTCTTGCCGATCAAATCATTCCTGAACTTCGAAGTTGACCCGTTAGCCGGCATCACCGGAACGCTGGCCAAACTCGAATCGACGGGCGAAGAACTATGGGTACAGGTACTCGTCCGACCAATCGCTGACGACTGGCACAAAGCATCAGAAAGCTGGGTGCGCAAGGTTCGAGGGGGTGGGGGAGGCCTTAGTTTTCTATCTGATGGAAAAGGGTTCGATGCCAAATGGTTGATGAGTGCGCTTGAAGCGCTCTGGAAACCACCAGAACCTGGCACAGGTGGCGCAGCGAGTACGCCAGACATATCCGAACGCGACAAGACCCGCATCAGCGAGGCAGAGAAAAAGGCAACCAAACTTGGCTACCAAGTCAAAATCCGCCTGGCTTATCTCGGCAGCAGCCAGGTCAACGCCAAACTGCAAATGCAGGCTATCGTCGGTACGTTCAAACAATACAACAGCACCAACCTCAACGGTTTCAAGGTAAGTTCGGCTAGTTTTCAAAAGGAAGACTTGGAACGCTACCGTGCACGATTATTTACTGATAAAGGCTTTATCCTCAATATCGAAGAAGTTGCCAGTGTCTTCCACTTGCCACACACCAATGTCGAAACTCCGAATATCGTCTGGGCATCGTCCAAGACAGCTGAACCACCAGCAAAACTGCCAATTATCACCGGCAATGATGCGATTGATGAAAACATCAGTGCATTCGGCCTGACAAACTTCCGCGGCATCAACCATCAGTTTGGTATGCTGCGCTCCGACCGTTCACGTCACATGTATATCATTGGACAAACTGGGGCAGGTAAGTCAGGTACGTTGGCACTTCTGGCACTCAGTGATATCTATCACGGCCAAGGCTACGCGATCATCGATCCGCACGGCGACTTTGCGATCGATAACATGAAGTTCATTCCAGGTTCGCGCGTCAATGACGTCGTCTATTTCAATCCAGCGGATACGGCATTTCCACTTGGGTTCAACCCGCTTGAAGTGACGAACCCGAATATGAAATCAAACATCAGCTCGGAACTTATCGGTGTATTGAACCGCATGTTCGCGGAAAGCTGGGGACCACGTTTAGAGTACATCTTACGCTACACTATTTTGGCGCTACTCGACCGTCCGGAAACAACCATGCTCGATATCACACGTATGTTGACTGACAAGAAGTTCCGCAAAGAAACATTGTCGTATTCACAAGATACTGTCGTGCTGCAATTCTGGAACGTCGAATTTGCTAGCTGGACCGAGAAATTCCAGAGTGAGGCAATCGCGCCGATCTTGAACAAAGTCGGAGCCTTTACTGCCAACCCGATCATCCGTAATATCATCGGCCAGCCGAAATCAACATTTAATATCCGCGAGATCATGGACGATGGCAAGATCCTTATTGTGAACCTGTCAAAAGGTCTTTTGGGTGAAGATAACTCAAGCATCCTCGGAGCGTTGCTGGTGACAAAAATTCAGTTGGCCGCAATGTCCAGGAGCGATACTCCGAATATCGAAGACCGCCGCCCGTTCTATCTGTATGTCGACGAATTCCAGAACTTTGCCACCGATTCATTTGCCACAATTTTGTCCGAAGCCCGCAAATACGGGCTGAACTTGACCGTCG
>CAYIQY010000071.1:0-2628 GCA_964365665.1 uncultured Candidatus Saccharibacteria bacterium
TCCACGTAGGAGATCCAGGGCCAAAATGCGCTCACGATTTAACTTTTTGTTTTGTAACCAACGAAAAACCGAGAACATTATTTCCCTATGAATACTTTGCGTAACTTGCGAAGTCCTGTTTGATCAGGGGGTAGGTCGTCCCATAAAATACCCTTAATGTAACTGGTTGGGACTTTCTTGCTGCTTTGTATGTGCCACCGCGTTGGTAGTTTTTTGATACTGAGTATCAGACTCATAACTACACCGCGTAGCGCTGGCCATCCATTGCCACGCACAATAGCATGACCGACCATCAGCCAATACGCGGTGTAAAAACGGACACCGACAGGCAAGAGCAGTCCAAACGGAACATTCTTCACAAATACCAACGGCAAGTTTTTAAATGTCTGATAGACAGTAAAGCCTGATTTCATACGCGCACTGGTTTGGCCGATTTTGTGATAGGCGATTGCGGATGGTTCATAATACACCTTCCAACCAGCCAATTGGGCACGAAAGCTCATGTCAACATCCTCGTAGTAGGCAAAAAAGTCTTCGTCGAAAATACCTATTCGCTGCAGCATATAGATAGAGAATAGGGTTGCGCCACCACTGGCACCAAAGACAAACCCACCGTCCGGTGCCTGGTTTGTATCGTCGCCACGGTTGCGTGGAAAACCCAACCCCCATTTTGACAACCAATCGCCAGAGCTATCAATGGTGTTGCCGTCACTACGAAGCAGTAGGCCGGTCGTAATGCCTGATCCTTGTTTTTTAGCGGCAGCCACCAGGTTTTTTACCCAATCTTTGTCTGCGACGGCATCATTATTGAATAGTGCAACGTAATAAAATTCTTCATTTATCGCATAACGGATACCGGTGTTGACACCCCCGTCAAACCCAAGGTTCTTGTTGTTATAAAGTGCGACCAGCTTGTCGCCATACTGCTTTTCAAGCTTTTTAAACCTATCAACGGATCCGTCATTTGATCCATTCTCAACAGCGATAATCGTAAAGTTATCATATGTCTGTTTTGACAATGACTCGATACAATCAACCGTGTCATCTATGCCCTTGTAATTTAATACAACGATTGCGACCTTACTAGAACTATCCATAATGCTCCCTATATCTTATAATGTTTGGAGGTAATATGAAAATTTCAAACATTGTGAGCCGCCGCAACCGTATTCTTTTGCGCGAACTCGTTATCACCGATTTTAAACTGCGATACCAGGGATCCGCACTCGGGTATCTGTGGTCTCTTCTCAAACCGTTGATGTTATTCGCAATCATGTACGTCGTATTCGTACACTTTTTACGATTTGGTGAAGGGCTCGATCATTTTGCCGTTTCACTTCTTTTGGGAATTGTTCTGTGGACGTTCTTTACCGAGGCGACAAGCCAAGGGATGCAGGCAATTGTTGGACGCGGCGACCTCATTCGTAAGATTAATTTCCCCAAATATATCATTGTTATTTCGGCGACACTATCTGCTCTGATCAATTTCGTACTAAACCTCGTTGTTGTGTTCGTATTCATGCTTTTTGATGGCGTTGATTTCAAATGGACGGCACTCCTGTTTCCGCTGAATGTACTCGAGTTGTATGCGTTTGCACTTGCAGTCGCGTTCTACCTATCGGCTGCGTATGTAAAGTATCGTGACATATCACATATTTGGGAAGTATTTTTGCAAGGAGTATTTTACGCAACACCAATCCTGTACCCACTGCAGATGGTTATGGAATATAACTTTATTGCGGCTCAAGTACTTATGCTCAGTCCGATCGCAGCGATTTTCCAAGACGCCAGGTATAATCTCGTTAGCCAGTCATCAACAGTCATCAATACTCAGATTATCAACAATCCTTTTCTCTTGGCCGTTCCCCATCTCATAGTCGGAGCATTCGTCCTACTCGCAATATACTATTTTAGAAAAAATCAAAAGCATTTTGCGGAGAATGTGTAAATGAATGATAACCAGCCGGCAGTAGTTGTTAAGGATGTCGCCAAGACATTTCGTTTGCCACACGAACAGCATGGCGGAATCAAACAAATAGCTCTAAGTATTTTTAATAGCAAACGTGGCTTTGAAAAGCAAAGAGTTTTAAGCGACATCTCGTTTGATATAAAAAAAGGTGAATTCTTTGGCATCGTCGGTCGTAACGGTAGCGGTAAGAGTACGTTACTGAAACTGCTTGCAGGTATTTATGTGCCAGAGAGTGGTCTAGTTCAGGTGAATGGTAGTCTAACTCCATTCATCGAACTTGGAGTTGGCTTCAATCCTGAGCTAACCGGACGTGAAAATGTCTATATGAACGGCGCGTTACTAGGTTTCGATCATGCCGAAATGGACGCTATGTATGATGAGATTGTTGAATTTGCGGAGATAGAAAAGTTCATGGATCAAAAGCTAAAGAACTATTCTAGTGGGATGCAAGTTCGGTTAGCGTTTTCAATTGCTATTCGAGCAAAAAGCGACATTCTTCTTATCGATGAGGTTCTAGCAGTCGGTGATACAGAGTTTCAGAAAAAATGTTACGCCGAATTTCGTAAATTAAAAGAACAAAAACGAACTATAATTTTTGTGACTCACGACATGTCGGCCGTAGAGCGATTTTGCGATAGAGTGCTGGTAATCCAGAAGGG
>CAYIQY010000072.1:0-2476 GCA_964365665.1 uncultured Candidatus Saccharibacteria bacterium
TGAAGGTATTCCCCTTCATGATATGATGTATATAAAACAACGAATAGAGAAGTCGAGAAGCAAGCTGATCGGTCCAAACTGCCCCGGCATATTGATGCCTGGCAAGATAAAACTAGGTATTATCCCCGCTACTCTCGCCCTCCCGGGCAAAGTCGGTATCGTCAGCCGCAGCGGCACCCTGACGTATGAGGCAATGGCTGAACTAACCGATCTCGGCATCGGGCAAAAGTACGTCATTGGTATTGGCGGTGATCCAATCAATGGCACGAGCTTTACTGATTGTTTGGATCTGTTTCAAAACGACTCGGATGTTGATAAAATCGTCCTCATCGGTGAAATTGGCGGAACGAGCGAGTACGACGCAGCCGACTACATTGCGGCGCACGTCACCAAACCTATCTATGCCTATGTCACCGGTCATCACGCGCCAGAAGGCGTGCAATTAGGCCACGCCGGGGCAATCCTTGGTTCACTCCACGAATCAGCCAGCGCCAAAACAGCATACCTCAATAGCAAAGGTGTTCACACAGCTACAAATCTCGCCTCCGTCATCGATCTACTACAGTAGTCTACTTATACACATTATGTCCGATCGGACATAATGTGTATAAGATTTAAATAAAAATAGATGAGATATAGTGAGATTCTGGCTTCCTTCCTCTGTTATACTAGTGATATGAAAAAATCCATCACTATATTGATCCCCGCCTATAACGAAGAGCCGGTTCTACCTACTCTCTATGACCGGTTAGCAAAATTGGCTGGCACTGTACCGGCATACCGTTTTGAGTTTTTATTCATCAATGATGGCAGTAATGACAACACATTGAATATGATCAAACAGTTTGTCGTGAAGGATAACCGTGTCAGTTACATTAATTTGTCACGTAATTTCGGCAAAGAAATCGCCATGATTGCCGGCATTGACCACGTCAACAGCGACGCCACGGTAATTATCGACGCCGACTTGCAGGATCCACCGGAATTGATTCCGAAAATGATTGAACTATGGGAAGAGGGTTACGACGATATCTATGCTAGGCGCAGTAAACGACTGGGCGAATCATGGTTCAAAAAAGCAACTTCAACACTGTTCTATCGCATATTACAGCGGTCAACATCAATACCGATTCAACGGGATACTGGTGATTTTCGATTGCTTGACCGTCGCAGTATTGATGCGTTGAAACAAATCCGCGAACGCGAACGCTACACAAAAGGTTTGTTTAGTTGGATCGGTTTTAACAAAAAAGAAATCACCTATGTACGCGATCCGCGTGCAGCTGGCGAGACCAAATGGAACTATTTCAAGCTTCTTAATCTCGCGGTTGATGGTATTGTGTCTTTTACAACAGCACCGTTACGATTTTCAACCATACTTGGAATGATCATTTCGTTCTTTGCTTTCGTCTATATTGTTGTTATTGTTGTCCGTACGCTTATTTTCGGTATTGATGCGGCTGGCTATCCATCAATTATGGCGGTTGTGCTGTTCCTGGGCGGCGTTCAACTATTATCCCTCGGTATTATCGGTGAATATATTGGTCGCATTTTTAACGAGACAAAACAACGACCACTCTACCTGGTCGAGGATTACCACAAAGCGAAAGCAGACAAATGATGCACATTGCGATTGACGCCCGCATTATCAATTCGACAACGGGTCGTTATATCGAACGACTGCTGACCTATTTGGAAAAGCAGGATTCACCGCACCAATTTAGCATCCTTGTTATGGCGAAAGACCGCGATTACTACAAGCCAACTAAAAAGAATTTCACAGTTGTCGTCGCTAATTACAAGCAATATTCATTTGGCGAACAACTGGGTTTTTACTGGTTTCTGCAGCGGCTCAAGCCCGATTTGGTGCACTTTTGTATGCCCCAACAGCCGTTTTTCTATACCGGCCGTGCCGTCACGACGGTTCATGACCTCAACCTCCTGAGGATTCGGGAGAACGATGATATGTCACCACCCGTTTTGCGGTTCAAACAAGGTGTCTTTCGTCAGCTACTACACACTGTTTTGCAGCGAGCGGATCATATTATTACGCCGACTAATTATGTTCGTGAAGATGTGATGGCGTTTCACCGTATTTCATCCGAAGATATCAGCGTCACCTACGAATCCGCCGACAAAGTTGCCCGTACCAGCGAGCCGGTGTCAGACTATCAATCAACACCATTCTTGTTGATGGTAGGCCGAACCGAAACGTACAAAAACCATCGGGGTGTTATCGAAGCCCTCCAGGCACTGCTATGGAAGAATCCTAAGCTACGGCTCGTAATAATTGGTAAACGCGACGCATCAAGTTATGCACTGGAAGAGTGGGCGCTGAGTCATGGCTACCGAAATGTGGACTTTTTTGGCTATGCCAGTGACCAGCAACTCGCCTGGTTGTATGAAAAGTGCCAGGCATACGTGTTCGCATCGTTCATGGAAGGTTTTGGACTACCGGGACTAGAGGCTATGAAAC
>CAYIQY010000073.1:0-2406 GCA_964365665.1 uncultured Candidatus Saccharibacteria bacterium
ATCAACAGCAATATAGAGGCAATGGTCGACAAACCTGCGTTCACCTTTGTTATCGACACTCGGCATGGCCACGCTGGCCTGAAATACACGCTTCAATCGATTCACCATCAATCGTATCCTCGTTGGGACATACGTATTATCACGGGTGAAACCGCACTGCGTTTAATCGGCGGAGTGAAAGTTTTGAATGACATGTCGCTCTCAGATATTCAGGGAAACTTCATTATTTTTATGCAAAGCGGGCAACGTTTTGCCAGCAACGCGTTATATGAATTTTCCACCGCGATTAACCAGCACCCTGAAATGGATCTCATCTACGCTGACGAGGATTCCTTCAACACATGGGGAGGTCGGAGCCATCCGTTCCACAAGCCGGGTTGGAGCCCGGATTATCTCGAAACTTTCAATTACATTGGGTTCGTTGCTTGTTTTCGTCGCTCGATTGCACACGACTGTTTCGATAAACCCAGTTTGTACGATTTAGTTCTCAAATTCACTGAGCGCACAACGCGGGTGCTGCACATCGCTAAGGTCCTTGGCCACAACAGTATACGACACTGGATCACAAAGGCAGTATCGGCAAAGACCGTCAGTCAGAATATCGCGGTTCTCTCTGAGCGCTTGATGCGAACGGGTCGCCATGGCGTTGTCAGCGAGCACAAATTACACAAGGGTTGTTACAACATCAAGCTTGAGCTTAAACGCAGTCCATTTGTTTCCATTGTCATTCCAACAGCCGGAAAAACCGTCACCGTTGGGGATCGGCAAATTGATCTCATCGTAAACGTGGTCGACCAGATTCATAGTATTTCAACATACAAGAATATTGAGATTATCATTATCGATAATGGCGACCTTTCGCGGGATCAACTTAAATTTCTCGCAAATTCGAAATGCAGACTGATCACTTATACAAATCCAATATTCAATATCGCGCAGAAGCTTAATCTCGGCGTTTCCATCGCAAAAGGAGAGTTGTTGCTGCTTATGAATGACGATATCGAAATCCTTACACCGTCCTGGATAGAAAGACTGCTCGAACATTTCGAAAAACCCCACGTCGGGGTAGTGGGTGTCAAGCTAGTCTATCCAAACCATGATACTCAGCATGTAGGTGTCGTCCAGCCTTTTGGAAATCCAGATCATGTAAGAAGAAACTTTGCCAGAAATGACGCGGGTTATTTCTTTAGTACATGCGGCGTTCGCAACTTCTCTGCAGTGACAGGCGCAGTCATGATGGCTAGGGCCAGCGTATACAGAGAGGTTGGTGGCTACACTGATGAACTGGCGGTGTGCTTCAACGATGTCGATTTTTGCATGAAGGTGGGGCGCAAGGGACTTTCGGTGGTGTATACCCCGTATGCAGAACTCATTCACATGGAGTCGCTTTCCAGAGTCGCCGAGTTGGATATGCGAGAACTAGCCTGGTTTCACCAACGATGGGCTACCGAACTCGTTAAAGATAAATTTTACAACGATCAGTTTCTTACCGTTGAACCGCCAACTTTTGTGCCATGCGTCAATTAAAGGAAAAATTGTGAAAGCAATTATATTAGCCGGTGGTTTGGGTTCACGTATCAGCGAAGAGTCGCATCTTCGACCGAAACCCATGATTGAGATTGGCGGCAAACCCCTGGTTTGGCATATCATGAAAATGTACTCGTATCATGGCATCAACGAATTTGTGATCTGCCTTGGATACAAAGGTTACATGATAAAAGAGTATTTCTCGAACTATTTTTTGCATATGTCCGATGTGACGTTCTGCATGCGTAATAACTAGATGAATATTCATCATGAACATTCGGAGCCGTGGAAAGTCACGTTGGTTGATACCGGTGCAAAGACTTTGACAGGCGGTCGTATCAAACGTGTCGCACAATACATTGCTGATGAAACATTTTGTTTGACCTACGGCGACGGCGTTTCCGATATCGATATTGCGGAACTGATTGCTTTTCACAAATCCTCAGGTCGGCAAGCAACTGTCACAGCAATCCAACCACCCGGTCGATTTGGTGCACTGAATATAGACAACGGGATCGTGCATAATTTTTTGGAAAAACCTACCGGTGATGGCGCGTGGATAAATGGCGGTTTTTTTGTACTTGAATCGAGCGTTCTTAATTACATAGATGGAGACGAGACCATTTGGGAACAACAACCATTACAGCAATTATCAAACGAACGTCAGCTTGCAGCCTACCAGCATCATGGTTTCTGGCAGCCAATGGATACCCTTCGGGACAAGACTCTGCTTGAAGATCTTTGGTCAACGGATAAAGCGCCGTGGAAGACCTGGCAATGATGTTTGCCAATATTTACAAGAATCGAAAGGTTTTGATCACGGGACATACCGGTTTCAAAGGAAGCTGGTTGACACTGTGGTTGCAAATGATGGGTGCA
>CAYIQY010000074.1:0-2388 GCA_964365665.1 uncultured Candidatus Saccharibacteria bacterium
TAATCAAGTTTGTAACGAAAAAACAGTTTGATAAATATGATAATTATGACGCGATAGAAGTGTCGTTCGTTAAACATATCCCCAACGATTATAAGGGCGCGATGGGAGTACCAGTTAGTTTTTTAGATAAATATAATCCTGAACAGTTTGAAATTTTAGGAACAAGTGATAATGGTCTTGTTGATGATAAATTCAAGAAAACACCAGGTTTAACAAAAACATTTGTTGATGATTATTATAAAGCTGGCGGCACAGGAGCATACAAGGAAGGTAATCCAACAGCTGGTTACTATGAAAATAATGTAGCAAAGATGGCGTATAAAAGAATTTTTATTGAACACAAGAAAAAGTAATATGAAAGACGACGAGCAAAAAAATGAAATCATCATCTATGAAGGGTATGGTGGCAAACCGCGCATTCAGGTGCACATACAGGGCGAGACGGTTTGGCTCAATCAGGATCAGCTAGCGGAGCTATTTGACAAAGGTCGCTCAACTGTTGCAGAACACATTTTAAACATTTTCAAAGAGGGCGAACTGGACGAGGATTCAGTTTGTCGGGAATTCCGACGAACTGGTCCAGATGGCAAGGAATACCTCGTAAAATACTACAATTTGGACGTGATTATATCGGTCGGCTACCGTGTGAACTCCGTACAGGGTACCCGTTTCCGCCAGTGGGCAACGGCGAGACTCCGCGAGTATATAGTCAAGGGCTTCACGATGGACGACGAGCGCCTCAAGGGTACCGGCGGTGGCAACTACTGGAAGGAACTCCTCGACCGCATTCGTGATATTAGGAGCAGCGAGAAAGCGCTGTATCGCCAAGTGCTTGATCTGTATGCCACGAGCATTGACTACAATCCGCAAAGTCAGGAATCACTCAAGTTTTTCAAAACAGTGCAGAACAAATTACACTACGCAACCAACCAACATACGGCGGCCGAGACAATCCATACGCGAGCGGATGCCGGGAAGGATTTTATGGGACTTACGACATTTGCGGGCGCCTTGCCGATCTTGTCCGAAGTGGGTATCGCTAAAAACTATCTGACTGAAGATGAGCTATTCAGATTGAGCCGCTTGGTGTCGGCATTCTTCGACTTAGCAGAAATCAAAGCGCAAGAGCACACCAAGATGTGCATGGCCGACTGGGTGGCGGAGCTGGATAAGTTTGCGGAGAACTTCGGCAGGGGTGTGCTCAAGGACGCGGGAAGCGTGAGCCACGAACAAGCGATGGAGAAAGCAACAACCGAATACCGCAAATATCAAGCCAAGACGCTTTCACCGATTGAAGAGGTGTACCTGGAAAGCATCAAGACGTTGGAGAAAAAAGTCAAAAAGCAGGTGAAAGAAGGTGAAGAGTAGTATGATAACGACACCATGAATACGACACTCAAAACTAACATAACTGTCCAAGAAATCTGCGACGGATTTGTGTACAACGAACTTGAGGGGAAAGGATTGTTTGGCTTGTCCGGCAAGCTCACTATTCAGCCGGAGTATCAACGTAACTATATTTATGCAGAAGAAGGGAAAGAGGCCGCAGTTATTGATTCAATTCTAAAAGGGTATCCACTTGGGTTGATCTATTTCCATAAAGTTAATGATGATTCTTTCGAAGTTTTAGACGGCCAGCAGCGCATTACCAGTATCGGACGTTTTGTGAATGATAAATTTGCTATTAAAGATGCGAACGGTATGGAGCAATATTTTGGCGGCATAGCGAAAGATAAGAAAATCAAGATTTGGGAAACGAAACTACTTATTTACGAATGCGAAGGCGAGGAAAGTGAGATAAAAGATTGGTTTAAAACGATAAATATTGCCGGAATCCCCTTGAGACATCAGGAACTACTTAATGCAGTGTATTCTGGACCGTTTGTGACATTAGCAAGAGAGGAATTCAGCAATCGTCAAAACGCGAACATCCAGAAATGGAGCGCGTATATATCGGGTAGTGCGAACCGTCAGGACTTTTTGGAGCGGGCACTTGAATGGGTAAGCAAGGGAAATATCGAGGGCTATATGACGCTTCATCGCCACGACAAAAATATCACAGAGTTGAAAAAGTATTTCAATACAGTCATTGACTGGGTATCTGGCGTATTTACCGATGTAGAAAGCGAGATGCGCGGGCTGGAATGGGGGCGATTATACGAGGAGTATCACAAAAAGGCATACAGCCCGGCGAAAGTATCGGCCGAGGTACGTGAGCTCTATGGTGATCCGTATATAAAAAACCGCAAAGGTATTTTTGAGTATATTCTTGGTGGTTCAGTTGATACGAAGTTGCTAGATGTCCGGATTTTTGATGAAGCAACCAAAAGAGCTGTTTACGCAAAGCAAACTAGCGAAGCTGAAACTAAAGAGAAATCAAACTGCCCG
>CAYIQY010000075.1:0-2343 GCA_964365665.1 uncultured Candidatus Saccharibacteria bacterium
ACTCCGTATTCCTCATTATCATCGAACGTACTACGGATACGTGACATCTGTAGCGATAAGTGACGTGTGTCACCGCCGCTTCCAACCGACAGATCATCGCGCAAACTGGTCGATTTGATCGAATCAATCAGGCTGCGTATGCTCACTTGCTTGTTCACCTGGTCAGATAATACCAATAATTGATCGATATCACGCCCGATCAGTGATTCGTTGGTGTCAAAGAACGCCTGAGCTGCTGAATTTTGCGACGTCACCCGACCATAGCGATTCAGTGTCATGACAGCATCGCTAATGCTGTTGAGGAGAGTATTTTGGCGGTTAACTTGCATCTGTTCAGAGTGTTGGGCCTGCATGAGATCGCGGTTCTTTTTGCGGCTGGTCATAATGACACGAACAAAGAGGAACGAGGAAAAAACAGTCAATGAGACCACCAAAACCGATAGAAACACATAGTTGAGTATCGGTTGCACGTTCTGGGGGAACAAGACGATGTAGCCAACTGCCGTGAGTGCCAACATGGCACTACTTGCTATGAACCCTCTCCAACTGTAGTACATTGAAGATATCAGGATCAAAATCGACCACGATGCCGTAAAGGGGCTGTAGGTTTGGCTAAAGTAAATAATCATGATTGACATCGTTACGTGTACCCATAGCAGCAGTGGCAATTTAAAGATAGAGTACCTCGTCGCCAAAAAGAGCAAAATCGGCATGATAGCGACGTTAGAAATAAATGCAAAATAAATGGCGGCAGGATAGTAGTTAATGGTTATCACTCCCACGGCCAACTGAATCGCTATCATAACGGCTATAAGCAAGCCGACAGCAGTTATGCCAGCAGCGAGAGGCTTCGACAAATGCCGAGTGTCATCGATCATAGCACTAGTATACAAAGTGTTTGTGCTTATGGCGAGCTTTTGCTCCAATTGGAGTGTTTTGTTATACTTACAGAAGATGAAGTCACTTCAGCTCCACAAGCCGCACGTGCTGGTCGTGGTCGGACTGCCAGGAGCAGGCAAAACTTTTTTTGCCACGCAGTTCAGCGACACATTCAGCGCGCCCTATCTTGATTACGGCCATTACCGTCAGTTGGTTGGTGATGAAACGACGGCGGATAAATTAGCAGACGACACGCTGACACAATTACTGCGCACCAAGCAAACAATCATTGTCGAGGGTCGCGGTAGCAAACACAGTGATCGCCGAGAGCTCGTCAAACTCGCGCACAAAAGTGGCTATGACACGATGTTCGTATGGGTACAGACTGAGCCCGTAACTGCCGAGCAGCGTTCGGTTCGATCCAAGTCGGCTCGCATGACTGCAAATGAGTTCGACCAGCGTGCCGCCGAGTTTGAAATTCTAACACGTACCGAACCTTATCTGGTTATCAGCGGCAAACACACCTATCCGTCACAGGCAAAGATAGTACTGAAAAAGTTGGTCGCCGGCCGTACTGCCACCTCGCCCGAGATCACGCGAATCGTTCCGCCTCGCGGCCGAATAATGGGGTAGATATGAGCGTAATGTATGACGAAGAATTCGGCGACATTACGATTCGCCGCAGCGTGCGTGCGTCCACAGTAAAAATCAGCGTTGCCCCAGGAGGAACATTACGCGCCTCATTACCGCCGTATGCACCGCTATTCGTCCTTCGTCGGCTGATCAAATCTTCGCGCGGTCAATTGCGTAAAATGCTAGAACAGCAGTTACCGATTTATCAGCTGCAACATGGTATGACAGTCGGCAAAAGCCACCGTTTGATTGTCGAACCGGCCGATACTACTGCCGTCAAACGCCGCGGCCAGCAATTAATAGTTAGTTTAGCCCCCGACGATAGCCTCACGAGTCCAAAAACCGAAAGAATGGTACGCGATGCAATTATCGCCGCGCTCCGCGTCGAGGCAAAAAGCTATCTTCCTAAACGTCTGGCATTCATGGCAAATAAACTTGGTTGTCGCTACGACAGCGTTCGTTTTTCACATGCGAGCAGCCGCTGGGGCAGTTGTAGCAGTCGAGGCACCATCAGCTTGAATATCGCACTAATGTCGCTGCCATTCGAACTGATTGACTATGTCATTATCCATGAACTATCCCACACTAAACAAATGAATCATTCACCAAAATTCTGGGAACTTGTCGAAGCAGCCGACCCTGACTACAAAATCCACCGTCGCGAACTGAAAAAGCACAACCCGACTATTTAGATGTCGTGACGGGGCGACCTTTCCAAGTAATAACGCCGTATCGATAGCGATATGTGCTGATGACAAGGAGTAGGATTTCTTGAATGATAGTCACCGGGAGCAGTAGCGCACCGATCAGTCGATAACGTGCCCAAATATG
>CAYIQY010000076.1:0-2205 GCA_964365665.1 uncultured Candidatus Saccharibacteria bacterium
CAATGACGGCGATCCTAACGTGCTCGAAGAGGTGAAAGAACGAGCGTTTAGTGATCAGCTTTATAAATTTGAGGTACGCGACATCAACAATGATGGTCTGAATGAACTAGTTTCGATATGGCTCGCAGGCTTTAGCACATATTATGAGAAGCTCTTCATATTCGCCTATGACGGCACTAAGTTCAATCGCATTAATCCCATTAAAAAAGATGATGAGAAGATTGGTGATACCGACTTCATTGGATTCGATGATAGTGGACGACTATATAAAGCCAAGAAATTCGCTCTGCAAGATCTTGACGGCGACCGCATCGACGAGGTGATTGTCGAAGACGTCGTACCGACCAAAGTCGATCCTAATCTTCCCTTGAATGAGAGCATTCTTGAAGCTGATCTCCTCACTATTGTCTACAAGTGGAACGGGAAAGAGTTTTACATCTGGAAAACGGTGCGTGAAAGCAAGCAGGAATACCAAGAGCGAGTAGAGAAGGGAATGGAACTCCCTCCCCTATAAATATGACCACAAACAGCATGAATAACTCTGTGATCAAAACCAGGAAAACATTCATCATGACCTTCCTGACCGCGTCGCTCATTTTCGGTTTCATAGGATTTACCAATAACAGTCAAAACGAGAAGAGCGGAATCACTCCCTTTGAGGCATTCACCATACCGCGAAAATCAACGCAGCTAAACGCAGAAAATATGCTTGCCATCGCACATACAATCTTTAAAGACAGCGTTATTACCGAACAAGACGGAGCGTATCATATCGTGGGTGATGACAAAGTTGGTTTTAGCGCTGTTGATAATTCCCCAATCCGTGAAAAAAAAGTAAATATTGACACTGTTGATTTAGATGTGGATGGAGATGGCAATGAAGAGATTGTGGCTCTATCAGTGGTGCGATTCTTAGGATTGGCATGCACGTCATGTATGACAGATCTCTACGTTACGTTACTTAGCTTCAAGGATGGTACGTATTATATACAAGGTGAGAAACAATACACCGGACACGATGGATCTTTGTTTGTATCCGACTTAGCAATAACAGATCTGCGACTGTTTGATGTCAATGCTGACGGCCGCATGGAAATATTGATTCGATATTATGCAGATGACTATCTGGATCCCAAAAAAACAAAGGCGGCTATCTTGCAGTGGCAAGTAGATCAATTCAAAGTTATTTGGCAAGCGGTTTCTCATCTCAACATGGATACTAACGGTCGCATTCCAGAAGAGAACAAGATTAACTTTAATGCCACCTTTGCATTCGCAAAAACCAGTGGTACATACCCTGCCATCGTCGTTAACCGGACGATTACCAAGAAGGGTGGCGCATCACTAGAACCGCCAGTCCATGAGAGATTAACCTACGCATGGGACGAAGAAACGAAGAGCTACCTTCTAGTGAAATGATCGCTTCTATGAAAAATTATTTCTCTTTGCGCAATGTTTGGATGTTCTCTATAATAGTCACCCTCATCATGAGCGGCGTCTTTCGGACACCGTTCGCAACGGCTCAAAGTTCGATCTCTCTTGGTACCGCGCCTTCCTCGCCCAACGTTATCGACATCACAACTGCGCGACCGATTACGGGTGCCCGGTTTCAGCCGGCTACCCTTTCCGCCGAGCCGTTTACTGCCACGACGAGCATCTCTCGCGCCGCACGCGAGCCTGTGCTTGTCAGTCACTCATCCGCGGCGTCATCGACCGAGGTGATTAACGCAGGAATAAATTATCTTCTTACCCAGCAGAAACCTGACGGTTCGTGGCAAACGAGTTCTGGAACAGAATTTTTCGACACGAGCGCGGTCGTCGAGCTTTTGGAAACCATCGGGAGCACCTCGACGGCTACCTATGCTTCCTCAACCGATTGGATTGATCACCAGTTTCCCAATAATAATGAGTTCCGCGCAGACCAAGTGCGAACCTTGGCGGTTTCCGGAAAGTACTTTACTTCACCAATCCAGTTTCTCATCAATCAATACAACGACACCGACAAAGGGTATGGTTTTCAGAACTCGTACGCGAGTGACCCTCTTGTGACTGCCAAAGTTCTCCGGGCAGTGACCGCTGGTGACCCGAGCAACATCGCAGTCACTGCCACCCTCCTCTACCTCGTCAACCACCAAAACAGCGACGGGGGATGGTCGGAAGCGCCCGGTTTGCCAAGTTCAATCTACGCAACCGCGGTCGTCCTCG
>CAYIQY010000077.1:0-2160 GCA_964365665.1 uncultured Candidatus Saccharibacteria bacterium
TCAATGGCAACTTCACTCTGGACGGACAGGATTTCATTTGCCTTGATGGCGGCCCGTATTTCAAATTCAATTAAGCCTTTTCGTTCACTATCGACTGTGCAGATCAAGCCGAAGTCGACTATTATTGGGAAAAGCTATCGCACGTGCCAGAATCCGAACAATGCGGTTGGTGCAAAGACAAATTCGGTATGTCATGGCAAGTTGTTCCTCGCCGCATGGGCGAATTATTGACTGGTGACGATCCCGAAGGTGTCAAACGCACCACAATGGCAATGATGAAGATGCACAAACTCGACGTCGCAGCGCTCGAAGCGGCATACGACGGAAGATAAAAATAAGCTATAATGAATATATGACTAAAACTACCAAAGAAGAATTCAAAGTTAACGGCGAAGATCTGCTAAAACAAGTGAAACAGCTGATTAACGAAGGTAATGTCCGCAGAATCATCATCAAAAACAAAGATGGCAAACATCTGATCGAACTACCCCTCACGATCGGTGTCGTCGGCGCTGTCCTCGCGCCCGTACTTGCGGCAGTCGGTGCTATTGCTGCCCTCGTGACAGAATGCACAATCGTTGTCGAGCGCGAAGTCGAAGACAAGAAACCAAAAACTAAGCAATCGTAGCTATTTATTATCTCGTAGAGCGCGTCCGAGCTTTGTTGTCCAGATGAGAGCATCGACAATGTACCAGATTCCGAAAGCACCGAACGTCACGAGCTTTAGTACACCGAGGCCTATGTCGCCTTTATAAAATCTGTCAGCGCCTAAAAAGCCTGCGAGCCAGCTCACGATTGTTCCGATCAATAGGTATTGAGCTTTTTTTGACATGGTTTTGTTCCTGTTTAATTGTGCCTTTATTCTACCATAACCAGATTACACCGTGTTACAATGAAACCAACAACCACAAAGAAAGAAATAAACACATGAATGTACAGGATAAAGTTTTTCTCGTAACGGGCGCTGGTGGCGGTATCGGAGGCGAATTAGTATTGACACTACTCGCCCGTGGCGCGAAAGTCGCAGCGGTCGATCTGAAGGATGAGAGTTTGCAGCTACTGAAAGAAAAAGTCGGTGACAAAGCGAATCGCCTGTCGACCCATGCATTGAATATTTCTGACCGCGAGGCAGTATCCAACCTACCCGCCCAAGTGATTGAAGCACACGGCCAGATTGACGGCATTATCAACTGTGCGGGTATTATCCAGCCGTTCGTCAAAATAAACGATTTGGATTACGATGCCATCGATCGCGTCATGAACGTCAATTTTTATGGTGCGTTGTACATGACCAAAGCGTTCTTGCCTCACCTATTGGAACGACCCGAGGGTTATGTTGCCAATGTGTCGAGTATGGGCGGCTTTTTGCCCGTTCCCGGCCAGAGTATTTATGGCGCGTCAAAGGCGGCAGTCAAATTAATGACCGAGGGGCTGTATGCCGAACTATCGGATACTAATGTCCATGTCAGCGTCGTATTCCCCGGCGCGACCAAAACGAACATTACCGCAAATTCCGGCGTCAATGTACCCTCTATGGCAACCGCTGATGGTAAACAACAGAACTTCCCGATGTTGTTGCCCGAAAAAGTAGCGGAGATTATCATCAACGGTATTGAAAAGAATAAACCTCAGATATTCACTGGCAAAGATTCAAAAATGATGAACAGGCTGTACCGACTGAACCCTGTCTTTGCGACGAACCTCATCACCAAACAAATGCGATCGCTTTTGAATAAATAAATCTTTATACTAGATATATGAATAATTCACAGATACTCGAAGGAACGAAATTAGCAAACTTTACTCCACTGGATTCGGTGCCCGAATTGCAGATCATTGATACGGTCGTTGGTACAGGTGACGTAGTAGCGGAAGGTGCCAGGATCACGGCACATTATACAGGTGCGTTGGTAAAGGACGGCACTATTTTTCAGTCAAGCCATGATATGACCAACCCTGTAACGTTTGGTCTGAACCAAGTTATCGCAGGTTGGACTCAAGGTGTACCAGGCATGAAAGTCGGCGGTATGCGCCGCCTGATCATCCCGTCTGCCCTCGCCTACGGTTCCGCACGTGCTGCAGCCAATATCCCACCGAACAGCGATTTGGTGTTCGATATCGAACTTGTCGCGATCAAGCGTTAACCTGTCAATTCATCCT
>CAYIQY010000078.1:0-2159 GCA_964365665.1 uncultured Candidatus Saccharibacteria bacterium
ACCACGACCGTTTTTTGTGCTGGCTCCGATGGAGGCAGTGACTGACGTGGTCTTTCGCCATGTGGTCACAGCCGCCGCGCCTCCGGATGCCTACTTCACAGAATTCACCAACGCTACCGGTTGGGCACACGCGGGTGACAAGGCAATTGGCGGGCGGTTAGTGAAAACTGATGACGAGAATCCAATCGTCGCCCAACTGTGGGGTAGCGATCCTATTGCGATGGAGCAACTTGCGATCCACTGTGCCGAAATAGGCTATCACGGTATTGATATCAACATGGGCTGTCCCGACGCCAGCGCCGTCAAAAGTGGAGGTGGGGCAGGGATGATCCTGAATCCCGAAAACGCAACAGCCATCATTACTGCTGCCAAAAAAAGCGGGTTACCAGTCAGTGTGAAGACACGGCTGGGATATAGTCGTGCCGACGAGTGGCAGGATTGGCTGACACATATTTTGCATCAAGATGTCACTAACTTGACGATCCATTTGCGAACCAAAAAAGAAATGAGCAAAGTACCGGCGCACTATGAATTAATCGCGGGTATTAAAAAATTACGAGACGAGATTGCGCCGCAGACACTACTGACCGTCAATGGTGATATTCGTGATCGCCAACATGGGCTCGAACTGATCCAGCAATATGGTGTCGATGGTGTCATGATCGGCCGTGGCGTTTTTCATAATCCATTCGCGTTTGAATCAGATTCAAAAGAGCATAGCCGAGATGAACTGATTAGTCTTTTAAGACTTCAGCTCGACCTTCACGACAAATACAATGCCCTGCAGCCACGAAAATTCGACCCACTCAAACGGTTCTTTAAAATCTATATTCGCGATTTCGCTGGTGCGGCAGAATTACGTGACCAACTCATGCACGCAAAGAGCACGGAAGAAGTCCGTGCTCTGTTAAGTTAGCTGGATTCTTTATTAGAAGGGGAGGCTGCCTATCCGAGCGTGCTAGTAAGTGGGCCGATAAGACTCGTTATACTACCAAGGTTACCCATAGCACCGCCCGACATGAGGCTCGTTATGTCTAGTTGAGAGGTGATGGCTGAAAATGAGCCCATCAGACCACTCATACCACCAAGACTACTTGTAAGGCTACTGAGGTCACCAAGACCGCCAGCAGCACCCCCAGCGCCGCCAAGAAGGCCGGTCAGACTACTAAGGCTACCTAAATTACCGAGACTCCCGAGGTCACCAAGACCGCCCAGTAAACCGGTAAAGGTCGCCAACAGTGTTGTCAGTAGGGAGATCGCTGACATAAGAACAGACATGATCGTCGTCATAATCGTCGAAATACTGTCGAGTTGTGATTGAGCTGATGTGGTGACAGCAGCCTTGTCTTCGGTCACAGCCCCGCAATCATTACTGTTCGTAGTACAATCTTTCACCTTTGTTACCTGACCCTGAAGACCATTAAACGCGGATAGGAGACTGTCGAATACGCCCGTCATACTCTCGATCGACTGGGTTGCCATCGCTTGAACATCCGTTACTTGATTGAGTGCATATTGTGTGTCAATATTTTTGCCAAGACCCTTCATGGTTTCGAGCGTATCCGAATTTTTGACTTTGTCCCTTAGTACCTTTAACTCGTCAATGGTTGCTTGCATATATTGCTTTGATTGATCCTGAAGCTTGGAGGGCAGTATGATTGAAGCGAGCCCTTTTACCCCAGAAACACTGGCGGTTGCATTATCTTTATCTATACTCACATCGACTTTCAAGTTTGCCAGCGTTTTTTCATACTTTGCAATGCGCCGATCAAGTTCGTCCGTCGCTTTTTTCTTCAATTCTTGCAGCTTTGCAATATTGGCGGCCGTTTCAGCATGTGTTATCGACGCCATAGGTGTATATGCCGCGAGCAACACACTAAGAAACAAGAAAAATGACAAAATAAGCTGTTTTTTGGATGGAACAAATGACTGTAAGTAATTCATATTAACTTCCTACCTTTATTTGCTTCTCGTTATCTTTGACTGCAGCTTTGGCGGCCGCTTGATCGGCAGCGGCTTGTTTGAGTCTGGCATCAGCCGTGGAAAGGTCTTGTTGAACTTCTTCGTTCGTTGCAATTGCTGCTGCCGACGGAGAAGGAGATGGAGATGTTGTAACCTCAGGTTTAGTCGTTGATCCGAGGAGCACGTAGAAGGTACCG
>CAYIQY010000079.1:0-2146 GCA_964365665.1 uncultured Candidatus Saccharibacteria bacterium
ACCCGGTTCTTTCCGATAACCTGCGTATTGACCGCGCACCACATCGTCAGGTTGCAACTGGCGCATGGCTTGGAATACTTTAACCTTCTCACTATGGATAGCACCGAAGCCCCGATGAGCTGGCGGATCCATAGCTAGAAGCGCTACGATCTGGAACAAATGGTTCTGAATAACGTCCCGCAGACAGCCTACACTTTCGTAAAATTTTCCACGACCCTTGACACCGAAATGTTCTGCCAACGTGATCTGCACGCTGGCTACATAATTACGATTCCAAATCGGTTCGAGAAAAGTATTGGCGAAACGGAAATAGAGGATATTCATAATCGCCTCTTTCCCAAGAAAGTGATCGATACGGAATATAGAGTCATCGTCAAAAAAAGACAACGCGACATGATTGAGTTTCCGTGCCGATGCCAGATTACGTCCGAACGGTTTTTCAACAATTACGCGAGCGTGATCGGTCAGGCCAAAAGAACCCAGACCTTGTATAACTGTGGTAAATAGTTCAGGTGGGATGGCAAGATAGTAAGCTGGACATCGGGCATTACTCAGTACCTGCTTAAGCGATCGAAACGTATCCAGGTCGTTGTAATTTCCGCTTACATATTTTAATAATGAAAGAAGATGAGCAAGCGCGTCCTGATTATCTATCTTACCAGCCTGTCTGACACTGTTGGTCACTTGATGGCGCAATTGTGCCAGATTCCATTGTGAAATGGCGACACCAACGACCGGAACGTTGAGTACACCACGCTTGGCCATCGCATAGAGCGCCGGAAATATCATCTTACGAGCCAGGTCACCGGTGACTCCGAAGATTACCAGAACGTCCGCCGAAATCGCACATCTAGCGCTTTTTACCGTCATAGTGCCTGCTTCTTTATTACCAACCAGACAGAGGCACACAACATCATTTACATTCATATAACTTTTGTGTTACGTGAAGTTATTCGACATTCCGTTTTTCACTGCCATTATCATTGATAACTTTGATCTAAGTTTGAGTTACTGACTTTGAGATAGAAAGTGCTTTTTTTGCATCCTACTGGCAAACTACTATATTATTGGATGCGCGATCATCGCAGTAACCATTAACAATTATTTGTTATTCCCCCGATCTGATGGAAACCGCCTCATAACTCATTATTTCAGTGTTTTTTCGACGAGTATTGAGTCTGGCTTTAGCCACTTTCTCTAGGTTTTTTGTTTCAACTAAACATATATTTTTCATACTTTCCGACATCAAATTACAAAATTCTTTATCGGCTTTATGTTGCGCATTAATCTGGTTTTCAATAACCTGATAATACTGAGACATAAGAATAGATATTCCTTGCGCTTTTACACTAAAACTTAGTATTAATCCTGCGATTAGTAATCCATAGCTGTTTTTTTTCATATAATTTCTCCATGATAGGAAGTGCAAAATACATGTTACATATAACACCGCCATGCATCGTATATGACGATGATTCGGCCTTCAAAGAGGACGACAAAACGTTATGTTGCTGTACCACACATTACTTTCGTCCTATCCACGTCAGAGAAACTAATACAAACATCCTATGTTGTCTGTGTGATATCTCACAGAAAAATAATGCCAAGAATTCTTTGTCATGTTATGCAGCCTATCCTAACCTAGCATCCGCAATTCTAGGCACGTCAATTGCGAAGTGATTTGATCCCACGACGACTCTACGAAAGGTATGGTGGATCTATTTCCGAACAAAAAGAGTTGGCTGTGGAATCAAAGGTCGAGCGAGCCTATAACATCAATGGCACTAACTTAAGGAAAGTAGTCTCAACAACAAACAGTTAGTGGGGAATGCCGGGTCATTTTTCAGCGCCGTCGTGCTAGGTTATGGAGACTATTCGATGTAGGTTGGCGCTGAGCACATCGAAGCCCAACATTCGGAGTCTATCTGGCCGTTTGTTGGGCTTCGAAGACTCTGCCCAACCTACATCTAATTCGTTGTTGCTAAATGCACTTTTCCTTAAGTTAGTGCCATTGGCCTATAACATTAATTTCCATGACATACTTCTTTTGTTTGTAAACACGGGTTTTCCAACGTGCTGTTGTCGATGCTTTTATCCGACATTACCTTTACTCTCTATAACGCTATTCGTTCTTCATACCGCTTTT
>CAYIQY010000080.1:0-2062 GCA_964365665.1 uncultured Candidatus Saccharibacteria bacterium
TTTCATCGCCAGTTTTTGGGTTGGTTCCCCAGATTGCATCAACATCAAGTGGTGACGGCAAGTAATCTGCAACGAGGTCTAGTACCTTTTCTACCATGACGCCACGGCCATCGCCACCGGTTACGAGGTAGAAGTCGCCGGCAAGAACTCGCTTGCGGAGAGCACCCTTCAGTTCTTCAATATTGATTGACTCTTCACCCTTTTCCAGGAATCGTTCGAATAGTTCATCATCAGCTTCGACAGCCGCCTCGACTAATAAGCTACGTGCGTTCTTCGCTTTATCTAGCATGTCGGTAGGAATCTCACCAACGACCATTGCGTGGTCGGTATAGTCGCCGTAGGTGTAGGCTTTCATGTCAACCAGGTCAACAACACCATTGATTTCTTTTTCAAAACCGATTGGCAGATGAACAGGAAGCGCATGTTTAGACAGGCGATTATGAATCGTATCAAGAGACTTGTAGAAATCGCCACCAATTTGGTTGATTTTGTTTATAAAGCAGATACGGGGCACACCGTACTTGTTGGCTTGGCGCCACACAGTTTCGGTTTGTGCCTCAACGCCCATCTTGCCGTCGAAAACAACAACTGCACCATCAAGGACACGCAAAGATCGTTCAACTTCGGCTGTGAAGTCAATGTGACCAGGGGTATCGATGATATTAATCTTGTGACCCTTCCAGAATGCGGTCACGGCAGCAGAAGTAATCGTGATTCCACGTTCTTTTTCCTGAGCCATCCAGTCAGTCGTTGCACTGTCGCCGCCGCTACCGCGAACTTCACCAATCTTGTGATTGATACCTGTTCGGTACAAAATACCCTCAGTTGTCGTTGTTTTACCAGCGTCAATGTGGGCAATAATCCCGATGTTACGAAAGTCCTTTAGTGGGACAGTTTTTTCAGCCATGATTGTGTGTGATTCCTCTGTAAAATGAATTAATAATTATTTTTAGCCATAAAAAATAGCACTTTACACATATTATAGCAAATCTGACCGATATAAGCCAGCCATTTGCCAGCGCCATGCTATACTTCAAAGTAGTTATGTATAGAAAGATCGGCACATGAGACACGCCGTTCACGCCTTTGATCGTGCAGTAGGTCGCTGGATCAGCAAATTACCATCGTGGCTGCGACCAGTAATGCTATTAGCGACACTGGTAGGACAACCTCCGGTACCGGTTGCTATTGCTGCTGGGGTATTTGGTTACGGTATTGCACTGGGAAAACCTCAATACGTCACAGCCGGATCTATCGCGGTTGCTACCTTTGCAATTGGCAGCCTATTGAAGTTTTTCCTACGCCGCGAAAGACCAGTCAATGATTATGTTCGCAGTATGCTCATTCAGACATTTAGCTTTCCGAGCGGTCATGCCGTTGGATCTGTCGTTTGTTTTGGCCTAGCAGCGCTTGTGACAGCAGTGCATTGGCCGGAATATACTGTTGCCATCTGGTTATCAACAATAACCCTCTGCGTTTTGATTGGTATTTCCCGAATTTATCTGGGCGCTCATTACGCCAGCGATGTCCTCGGCGGATGGATCGTCGGTGCTGCTGGACTAGCCGTTATTATCGTCGAATTCTTTACCGGTAATTAATAAAGTTAGTCACAAAGTCGAATTCAGCGCTCCGCACAGCAACCATAACAGCCTGCAAATCATCCTTGCTCGAACTGATGACTCGGACTGATTCACCTTGAATCTGGGCTTTCACCTTTGGGAATTTCTCTTTCAGTAGTTTCGTAATCTTTTTCGCTTTGTCCTGATCTAATCCCTCGACAAACGGTACTTCCTTGGTCGCTTTCAAATTGCTTTCGTGGACATCTTTGGATAGATCAAGTACCTTGCTGCTGACTTCACGCGCCGCCAGCTTTTTACGGACGATATCAATGACGGCACCAATCTGCCATTCATTACTACCTGTCACCTTGAAGCCTTTTTTATCATCTGCCCATTCAATGTTAGCTGCGGTGCCTTTAAAGTCATAGCGAGTGCCAATCTCTCGTTTAACCTGACCAAAGACGTTGTTCATCTCGGCCTTGTCGATATCTGAAACTATATCA
>CAYIQY010000081.1:0-1996 GCA_964365665.1 uncultured Candidatus Saccharibacteria bacterium
TGACCACATCTTCATGCAGCCCCGCACGTGGCGGATCAACGATGATCACCGAATCGGTCGTGATATGGTCGAGAGCCTTCTCACTTGGGGCGAGAACCGCCTTTGCGGTGTCTGTTCGACCGAGTGCTTCGATATTGCGTTCCATTTCGGCGACAGCATGTTCATTTACTTCGACCATTGTCACATTGTCACCACCGATGGTTAATCCGATACTACCGACACCACTATAGAGGTCGATGACTGGTTTGTTCGGTTCGACCCATTCTTTCATGTCGCGCAAAGCTTGTTCGTATACAGGCAGATTGATCTGAAAAAACCCTTCGGTGGCATAGCGGAATGGTACGTCCAAAATCGTGTCGGTCAGCCGATCGTCACCGGTCGACGCCAAGCGCTTGGTAATGACACTGGCTGGAGAACGGGGGTTGGAAAAGATAATTTCGGCGTTGATAACATTTTTTGCCACGGCCCTATCGAACACTTTGGCCGTATCGAAGTCTTCTTCTTTGACATATAACTGCCAAGCAATCTCGCCAGATCTGTTGGCGCGGATCATCAGGGTTTTCAGGCTGCGGCCGTCGATTCTTAATTCGTTGAGCACATCCAAAATCGCAACTGCCGCGTCGTTAATGACATCAGATGCCAAAGACGTACCGGTGACGGCTATTTTGCCGTGCGTGCCACGGCGAAAGAATGCCAAGCTGAGTCGACGCTTATCGGTATCGAACCAAAAACTATATTCTACCTTGTTGCGGTAACCATACTCTACACCGTCGCTCCAGATCGTAATGGGGCCAGGCAGGACGATATCGTGTAATTCGAATGCTTCTTCGATCAATGCCGATTTGTAATGCTGTTCGGTGTCAAAATTCATAATTTGCCAGGGGCTGGTCGATAGAAAACTTTCTGGGTCTTTGGGTTCGATCCGCTGCTCTGACGGTTTTATCACCTCTGTGACAACACCCTCGACAAAGTTTGACTTCTTTTTCGTCAACTGTACGATTACTTCTTCACCAGGTAGTCCGCCCCAGACAAGGCATTTTTTGCCCCCTTCGAGTGTGCCAATAGCTTGGCCGCCGCCAATCATGCGGCTGATTGTTAATTCTACGAGGGGTAAGGGTTTTTTAGGCATCTATCTAGTATAACGCACTACCCCTATAATAGCACTACATATACTTGACTTATAATAAAGATTATGCTATATTGTAAGAATATGGCAATGAGAGAAGCCACTACCACCACTGTTGACCGAGGTTCTATCCAGGTAATGGATATTATTCCTCAGCGACCAATATATGCTGGTGAAGTGCCTGTAAAGACAAGGCATCGTATTGGACGTGCCGCTGTCGACAGGGCGCTTGGTATCAATCTTACTCCCCTCTCTGCTCCGATTTTTGGACATGACAATACGCCACAGAGCGAAATCGACCGCGCAATTGGTATACCACTAATACAACAGCAGCCAATCGATGATCACGAAGTAGTCGATACTCCAGTTTCTCATGAACATTCAGACGCCGAAACTGGCCGTTTGCAGCGTATTCGCGAAACATTAGGCCGTACCGCAGCACTTGCAAATGCCAAAATCAGTATGATTCCAGGTGTCGCGAGCGCTGAAGAACGCAAAAAACGCGCCGAAGAACTACGTGAACGGTACGCGGCCAGCGCGCACGACTCATGGCTGAAGGGTAAATATAAGCTGATCCGACGGAATCAAGTAAAAATCGCCGCATGGACGCCTGTTGTAATGATGGGCGCTATTGCTTTGGAACGGTTCGGTGTACTTGGTACGAACCTTGTTGAAACCGCTGAGAACCATCAAGCGTATGAAGTTATGCCAGCAGTGAGCTCGTTTGACATAGTTGCTGTCGCCGGTGGTGCTGGACAGGGTCCTGTCCCCGAAGTCCCTATTGCCGACATGCAGGCCAAGGGTATGGAGATGGGCGTGGAAGTGAAAGGCGTTCACTACTCTTCTAATATCGGTCCCGTTGTTGGTAGC
>CAYIQY010000082.1:0-1972 GCA_964365665.1 uncultured Candidatus Saccharibacteria bacterium
TGAGCATCATTCAAGAAAATAGACTCATCCAAAGATGAGTCTATTTTCTTGGTGATCTCACCGGGAATCGAACCCGGATTGCCAGGATGAGAACCTGGCGTCCTAACCGTTAGACGATGAGACCGCATTTTGAGCGATGAGCGGCAAAAATTAGTTTACTCATTTTTGTGCTCTTCCGAGAAATGGTAGGTCTCATATGGTTCGAAGAATCCATATGAGAGTCGCACGTTAACTCCTGATTACTCTACCAAAACCAACAGAGGTTGTCTAGCGGAGCGATGCAATGACGTCGAGCAGTTTTTTCGGCGTGATTTCGGCTTTGATCAGGTAACCGTCGGCGTTATGTTCCATAGCCATGCGTGATTCTTCATCTTGTTCAAAATTAGTAAGGATGATGATTTTGGTACTTGGGATCAAGTCTTCTTTGCCGCCGCGAAGGGCGTCCATGATTTCGTTGCCGCGACGTTCCGGCAACATGACGTCGAGCAGGATCAGGTCGTATTTTTTGTTTCGTGCCGCAATCAGGCCGTCGTCACCACCGACCATCCAGTCTACCTCATAATCAGCTTTGCGTAGGCTACGGACATACATCTCACCGATAAAACGGTCATCTTCAATAACGAGTATGGTCTTGATTGGCATGTATACCTATCCTAATACAAAACAAGCATTTTATCCAGATGGATGAGCTAGGCAGGATTGGTTCTGGATGAGGAAATGTAATTGGTTATTACATTGACGAGTTCAGGGCAAATCATGACAGTTCAGGTGCTGGAGTAATGCTTCGTTTTGTGTTGGGACAGGTATACCTTAGTCCCTATACATTGAATGGTTTTTGATCCAGCCGCTTCCGTGTTCAATCAGCGATTCGTTACTATTATTACCTGCTTTTAGTTTCTCCGCAATAGTGTCATAGATCGGAAGAGTAAAACTAAAGGTCGATCCTTCGTTCTCGGTGCTGCGGGCAGCGATCGCTCCGCCGTGCGAACTGACGATTGCTTTACAGATATACAGACCAATGCCAGTACCAGCGACAGTTTCACGGCTACGGTGCGAACGGTAAAATTTGTGAAACAAATTAGGCAAGATACTAGCCGGCATACCGATGCCGCGGTCAATGACCGATATTTCGACAAAGTCAGTGATTGGCCTGGCGGTCACATGTACCAACCCGCCCTCATTACTGTATTTGATAGCGTTATCGATCAGATTACCCATCACTTCGCCGATGCTATTGCCGTCAGCAGCGACCGTCGGCAAGGTTTCGGGGATATCAATAGTGAGCAACCGGTTTTGTGCCGATGCTCGTAGCTGCATATCGTCAGCGATCCCGTCATAAATATGATGGACTGTATCTTCTGTAAGATGAAGTTTGAGGTGACGGCGATCATAGCTTGATGCGTTGAGAATATTGTTGACGTAACTCGTCAAGCGATTTGCGGTAACGACCAGGCGTTTCATGAGTTCATCCTGCTCCGGCTCCAGGGTCGGCTGCAATTCGTCTCGTAACACGTCCAGATAGCCACGAATCACCGTGATTGGCCCCCTCAACTCGTGAGCCGCGAAAGAAATAAAGTCCAGGTCGTCTTCTTCGGGCATATAAATACCAGTACGATCGAAAAAGGTCATAACGGTTTCGGCGGTACTGTTTTTGTGATAGCTGGCGCTAACATCGAAAAATCGCCGATCTTTTTCACCGGGGAGTTTGTCGGCGACGCGTGTCCAGACATGTTCGGCAGTCAGTTTGTTCTCGACATGTTTATTGAGCCAGATCGAAAGGTTATCCGCCTCATCAGGAAAAATCAAATCTAATTCTGGGAGACCCTGGATATTCAAGCGGATTGGAGCATGCTGGTTGTAATAAACGATTTGCCGGTCGCTATCGATGATCACGATACCAGTCTGGGTGTTTTCCAATCCCGACGTGATAATGCTATCGACGGTTGTTGCTGGCTGCCCTATCGTGACGCCT
>CAYIQY010000083.1:0-1969 GCA_964365665.1 uncultured Candidatus Saccharibacteria bacterium
GCGTTAATATTTGAGCACTGATTGTCTCACCCAAAATCTGACGAATCGTGCCAGGCTTTTTGTCACCAAAAAAGTAGCGCTGCAATAGTGGCGCCAGTATCATTACTCCGGCAAAAGCTGCAAAACTCAACTGCCAGCCAAGATCATTCCAAGCGTATGTCGGGTCAATCAGTACCGTCACTGCCGCTGCAAATGGCAGTAACACAAGCGGATGAAATTTCCGGCCATAATACCACGCAGCCAAACTGAGTCCAGCCACAAGTCCAGCCCGTGACATACTGGGACTCGCACCCGTCACTGCGATAAAACCTGCAATCATTGTTGTTGCCGACAACGCTGCCAGATACTTCGATACACGGACAAACAATCGTCGCGCCAAACGTACGAGTATCGTCAGATTGTAGCCGCTCGCCACCACGACATGTGTCAAACCTGTCGCGACCAATGCCTGCGATAGTTCCGGGGGCAATGCTCGCCGCTGTCCGACGAGATAGCCCAATCCCAAACTAGCTTGCGGCTCGCTAATTGCCATCCGCACATGATCAGCGAACCAATCACGGACTTGCCCTGCAACATCACCGGGCTGCGGTCGCATAACAGTCACGAGTTTGGCTTGATACATCACGGACGCAAAACTACCAAAACCCGTACCAAGTGTCCCACTGACAACAACCCGATCACCGCGCTTGATATCCCCATTATGACTAGTACTCACCCATGCTTTGCCAGCCAACGCATGACCACTAATCGACACATTACCGAGTCGCAGTAGTAATTCTCCATGCTTCCCAATATCCGGATCTTCGTTGACTGTTCCGTTCAACTGTGTGTGATGGCCAATTAGTTTTTGGTAAACAATTAGTTGAGATTCTAGTAGCGACCCACGCCAAAGTCCTAATAATAATCCGGCAACAACTATCACTGGAATCAAGTAAACTGACCGTTGCCAGATAACGATTACAGCAAGGACGAGTCCGACTACCGCCCATACCGCCGATCCGAATAGCGTTTGTCCCACAAATGGCACAGCCGCAGTCCCGACAACGACGCCGACGGCCGCAGCTGCGATAAGCCACGATGGATGAATTTTGCGTGTTATCTGCCACAATTGCATGTTAATCAGCATACAGGATGTGTCATACTATATGCCATGAATGATGTACGGGTTTTTGACGATAAGGCAACATTAGCGGAAGCTGTAGCTAAGCAAACTGTCAAAATTTTGCAGGCGGCTATCGAACAAAAGGGCAGTGGAACATGGGTACTGGCGGGCGGTTCGACTCCCCTGGCGGCATATGAGATTATTGCGGAGAAGTACCGCGATTCACTAGCCTGGACACGAATCACCGTTATAATTGGCGACGAACGAATCAGTGCTATGGATAGTCCCGATAATAATTGGCATGCTATCGATCAGATTATCGGGAGTCTGCCGACGCGAAAACTTCGCCCCCAATCCGACCAATCTGCCGAAGATGCGGCCAATAATTACCAAGAACAAGTTTCCAGCCTCGCATTGACCGATACTGGACTCCCCTGCCTCGATTTGGTTTGGCTCGGTGTCGGCGCTGATGGCCATACTCTCTCATTATTCCCAGGCCATCCTAGCCTTTTGCCAACAAACCAATTGGTAATCTCTGTCCATGACTCGCCCAAACCGCCCGCCGAGCGTATCAGTCTGTCACTACGAGCACTTATCGGCACGCAGGCTGTTATGATCATCGCAAGTGGCGAAGACAAGCAATCAGCTGTACGTACTGCCATAACTGGTGGTTCCTCGCCTATCGCACTTGCTGCCAGTATCATCAAGACACATGATGGTCATGTCACTTGGCTGGTCGACAAATCTGCCGCACCAACAGATTGACATTACCCCCATAAATTGGTAGACTACGTACTGTTTATCAGCCGCGCGGGTCCATAGCTCAGCTGGTTAGAGCACCTGCCTTTTAAGCAGGGTGTCGTGGGT
>CAYIQY010000084.1:0-1963 GCA_964365665.1 uncultured Candidatus Saccharibacteria bacterium
AACAGCAATGGCCGCAAATCGAAGAAAACGCATATGCTTAAAATATACAGTATAAAATAGTCTGAGTAAATATAAATTCTAATTAATTTCTGCTGTGATATCAGCGTTTGTATGAACATTAACGACATCGTCAAGATCATCAAGTGCGTCTAAAACCTTTAGTACTTTTTCAGCTGTTTCTTGGTTATCAATTTCTATTGTATTTTTCGCAACATATTGTAATTCGGCGTCTTGGACATCGAGTCCTGCATCAACCAGTGCCGTACGTACCTTCGCCAGTTCTTTTTGTTCTGTATAAACAATAATCTCGCCGTCTTCTTCAACCGCATCTTCTGCACCCGCATCCAAGATCGTCAACAGTGCATCTTCACCTGTCGCGGCTACACGGATGACACCCTTACGATCAAACTGGAACATGACACTACCAGCATCAGCGATACGCCCACCGTTTTTAGTGAGGGCGTTACGGACTTCCGGCAATGTACGGTTTTTGTTATCAGTTGCGGTTTCGATAATAATCCCGACACCGCCTGGTCCCATACCTTCGTAGGCTGTTTCTTCCAACACTGCAGCATTCTTGTCATTCGCACGATCAATCGCACGTTGGATGTTGGCATTTGGCATATTAGCTTGCTTGGCTTTTTCAATTGCCATCGCCAAATTAGAATTCATTGTCGGGTCAGTGCCACCGCGCGCAGCAATCGCGATTTGATTGCCAATTTTCGTAAAGACAGCGCCGCGCTTGGCGTCCTTTGCACCTTTTTCACGTTTGATCGTTGACCACTTGCTGTGTCCTGACATATCCGCCTCAAGATTATGATATTAGTACTAGTATAAACTATATCTGATTATACATCTACAGATTCGCCTCCGTAAATATTCATTATCTATGCATTTATGTCCGCGACGCTATGATGATATAGCTATTCGCTTTGCTTCTAGCTCTACCATCAGCTACCTCCTGTCAAATCAGAGATTATGACAGTAGTCGGACATAATGTGTATAATTTAGCTTACTTTTGATACCTCATATAGCTCTACCCAATCACCAATGTTTAATTCTTTGATTGCATCTCGGATAATTTGAACGTGGTCATAAGACGTTATCCATACACTGCGTTGAGTTTGAGTAAACCCTAGTTGACGCAATAGATTTCTTAATTGGCGGCGACGATCACCAAAATCTTCAGGTATATCGAAAATGACCATCAATTGCCCGCCGCCCTCTAACTGCTTTGCGACGAACGGTTGTACATAACGACTACCTTTTGTTGTAAGCGTTGGATTGTTATCATTCGTCACATAATCTTTTTTCTTTAACCGTGCATACGATTGCTGCAAAGTTGTCCGTGAAAAGTTTGATGCTCGTTCAAGGTCATCAAAAAACTGAGTAGGATGAAAGGATAACTTGAGATTTTGTTGAGAGTAAGGAATTAAAGCCTTCAGAATCAGTATGGTCGCAGTACCAGGATTGCTATCATTGCTATTTGTCATATCACTATTATACACATTATGTCCGATCGGACATAATGTGTATAAACAGGTGAGTAGGCTGAATCAAATTTTACTCAATAAGATTGCTGTCTTTTAGATCGTATTTGGTCTTGCGCCATAGATAGATACAAATCGCTACGATTAGTACATATGCGACCCAAACGACCCACGGTTGTATCGTGACTATCGCCTGCGCCCATGATAAATTAGCAAAATACTGCACGACACTCGTCATATATGCCAGTACCCATTGTGCCGGCGCGCCGATAATCGCTGCCATTCCAGGCATTACAATCGCACCGATACCAGCAATAAATGTTAACAGCATGGCTATTGGCACAAGTGGCAGAACTAATAAGTTTGTGATGATTGCGACGTTGCTAAACGTCCCGAACGCTAACACTAAAATCGGTAGCGTTAATATTTGAGCACTGATTGTCTCACCCAAAATCTGACGAATCGTGCCAGG
>CAYIQY010000085.1:0-1955 GCA_964365665.1 uncultured Candidatus Saccharibacteria bacterium
AAACTCGACTTTACCGGTCAAGATATTTTCATCGCCTTGGATACGGGGAAAAAGAGCTGGAAAATCTGCATCATGAGCGAGCAGCTTGAGCACAAAACGTTCAATCAACCGCCCCAGGTAGAGGTGCTGGTCAAGTACCTCCATCGTAACTTCCCAGGGGGTCGATATCACTGCGTGTACGAAGCAGGATATTGTGGTTTTTGGATTCACGATGAGCTTCGACGATACGAGATTGATTGCATCGTGGTCAATCCGGCAGATGTACCGACAAAGCACAAGGAACACGCGAATAAGACGAACCGGGTCGATGCACGAAAGTTAGCACGAAACTTGAGAAATGGCGAACTGGACGCAATCTATGTCCCGGCTCGTGCCTCGTTGGAAGACCGATCCCTTGTTCGAAGCCGATATCATTTTGTCAAGAAACAGACGCGTTCTAAGAACCAAATCAAAGCTGTTCTCAACTTTTATGGCATCCCCGTACCGGAAGATGTGGCTACAAGACACTGGTCGCGGAGATTCATCAGTTGGTTGCAGCAGATCGCGTTCCAGCGGCCAAGCGGTGATCAGGCATTGAAATCATTACTTGAGGAGTTGCTTTACTTGCGTCAGATCATCGCTCGCCTGACCAAAGAGATACGAGCGCTGGCAACTGAAAAACGATATTGTACGTCTGTTCTGTATCTCAAGAGCGTTCATGGCATTAGCACACTCTCGGCAATGATTCTGTTGACAGAATTAATTGATATTCACCGATTCCATACACTCGATCACCTGGCGAGTTATTGCGGCCTTGTTCCGGGTGAACATTCTACTGGTGAAGAACAGACGATTACAGGAATCTCCCGCAGACGCAATCCACAGTTGCGTGCACTGTTGATCGAGTGCGCATGGGTTGCTGTCCGAACAGATCCGGCATTACTCATGGCATTCAGTAAACTCTCGACTCGGATGCCAAAGAACAAGGCCATCATTCGTATTGCCCGGAAGCTGTTGAATCGGATTCGCTTTGTGCTTAACAATCAAAAGCCGTATCAACCGTGCATCGTTCAATCTTCACGTTGATCGATTGCTGACTCTCGACATGAAACGCCAAAGATAAGAATCATCTAGTGGGCAAACGCTAGCCCCCGCTTGCAGCGATCGTGCGTTCCGACGGTCTGTCTGCTTTTTGTAGACTGCGTGCCCACACCTATATTGATGATCAAGGTAATGCAGCCCCTGATAAAGGAGTGTCTGCTGATAAAAGGTTGCTCTTATAGCTTCGGCGTTCCATGCAATGAACACAGATTGTCCCAATGCTGACCGGGGATGGTATTTGCTTTTTAACATAAAAGCGGGGGCACGCCACACACTGTACGGCAAGTATCCTTTTGAGTCTGTACCCCTCGAAAACCACGGGAAACCGAGTATCTCTTCCATACTTATTGGCTGAGACTGTGCTTACGCTCATCCAGACCTTTGAACCTAATACTAAGGAATTCAGCAGTTTCATGAAGCGGTATCAGTCTCATCATTTTACAGTCGTTTCGCCTTTGCAGGTCGCCCTGATTACAGAGATTACCCTCGATTAGAATCTTCTCATTGGTCCTCACCCAGAAACCGCATATTATTTTCAGATATGAAAATCTGATACGACTTAATTCTCACGGCTGAGAAGAGTATGTATACATGAGGATGACTATAAGGTAAGTATGGAATAAACACATGAATTCAATACCACTCACTATTATAAATTATTGGTCATTATGGCATATCTTTTGTCGTACTTGAAAATATCTTTCAGGTTCTTTGGGACACACAATAAAAGCATTTAATAAGATGGAAAAAACTCATCAACGACGTCAGAAGATAGCAATCGTCCCCGGTGACGGAATCGGTATTGACGTAACACGTGAGGCAGTTCGTCTGCTTGAGTTACTGAATAATCGGCGATCGTTGGGATTAGAACTTGT
>CAYIQY010000086.1:0-1920 GCA_964365665.1 uncultured Candidatus Saccharibacteria bacterium
GTACATTGCTCCGTCCATCTCAATACCTAAAACAAACTTTTTGTGTCTGGTTGAGAATATGCCCAAATCAATCCTGAATCCAACATTCCGCTCATTAGCATCAATGCCCTCGCCGGTTGGTATAAGCAGGTGCCAGCCAACCTCGCTGTATATTTTAATAGAGTGGCCGAGCTGATCCGCGAAATGGTCTGTAAGTTTTTCGTAAAGTTGTTGGGTCAACGGTGAATCAAACCAGTTAACATTACTGCCTAGTTTACGATCAAGATACGTAGTATCTGTGACTTCACCGGCATTTTGCAGTAATGCTTTCATGAGTTCTGCGCTTTTACGTGCGTTTGGTCCAGTGGAACTACTACCAATTTTATCCTCACATGTTTCTATCCAACGAGATTTTTGATCTGCCAATAACAACTTAAGGCCTTCACGTTGACGAGTTATTGATACGTTTAGACGCTTATAAGCACCGGCTGTCTCTTTGAAAAACCACATCGCACCAGGCGATGCGTAGTGTTGCATGTAAATAATCGTATAGGTACCTTCTATCCCCTGACAGTTTGTTACAGTCGACAATAGGATTCTGTCCGTACCATAAAGACGTGAGATATTGCGGTATTTTTCTTCACCAACTTGAGCTAGGAAGTTTTTAAATTCAGTTAGTTTTTGTCCAGTAGTAAACAAAATGCAAAAACTCGAATCACTATCTTGTTCTAGATAAGTGTCTACTGACTCACAAATCTTATGGAAGTTCTTGTCGTAGCCAAACTCGTCATGCTCATCGCCTAAATCGTCAACGATATCTATCGGTGCGCCATTGGCAAGCTCGGCTTCAAAAATCGGTTCAATACCGTCATCGCTATATATTGCTTCACGAGCTGGTTCAAATAATTTGTTGTATCTGGAACGGTAGTGAACCTTGAGATGGTGTTGCCTCTGCGGCTGTTTCCTCACTAGATCGAGAATACTTTCTCCTAGATCATCAAAATCATCATCTGACTGTTCGGTTAAACCAATACTTGCATTAAGGCTTGGTGGCATTTGGTGTGGGTCGCCTATAATGACAGCTTTCTTCGCACGATATATAGACGGTAATGCCTGCCCGGGTAGTAGTTGCGAGGCCTCATCGAATATAACAAAATCAAATATACCTTTGCCTGCAGCTATGTACTTAGAAACCTCCTTAGGAGTAGCGCATATAATTGGAAATGCGTCCGCAATAATAGCAGTATTGTGCCTGAATTTATCCATAGTAGACTTGCCGCCCAGCTGCATTGTTGATTGCTTTGAAAGTTCGCGCATGGCATCCAGCGAACTAGAATATATGTGCTTTAGATTATCCTTGTATGTCTGAGCCTTCTGGCTCTTTAGGTATTTATCGTAACTATCAACGATATCTTTTGTCGTTATGTGCTTCTTGTCACTAAGCCCGGCCCGGCCGAAGCTTTCACCAACGAGAACATTGACTAGTCGGGATGCAAATATATCGAAAGTTATATCGTTGGCTAATATCTCATCTAGATATTTATCGTTAGCCGTACCTAGCGCGTATCGGATGTTGTTAATGGATTTGTTGTGCTGTATGAAATCAACTATTTCTGAGTCATTATTATAGGTTGATAGTACGTTGATGCTACCAAGCCAGTCTTGTAAAGTCTTGTCTTGTTGTAGCTCAAAGAAGAAATCAGAAAATAGATCAAGCTGATTTATATCATTTATGATCGTGATGGTCTTTTCTAAATCCAAGTCCATAGACGCATTATCATCCGGTAGTGATAGTGTACCTAAGATTTTAGTAACGGTACTGCTATTTTTGTCGAGATACTCATATACTTCTCTCGCCCGAGTTACGTATGTATCTGCCTCACTGGCATCTATCAGCCATTTGCTATTTTCTAGGAAAGAATTTTGAGCTAATGATTTTTG
>CAYIQY010000087.1:0-1875 GCA_964365665.1 uncultured Candidatus Saccharibacteria bacterium
CCAATACCGTCATCCTTAACGACCTGTAGACATGCAATCAGCTCAAAATTCATCTGTCTTAAGATAGCAATCTCCTCTACGCCACCATCTGTGAATAAAAGACCATTCTCCTCAAGGCAGCGGTTAATCTCGCAAAATATCTTAATCCTCTGAGCATGCTCTGCGGTTTTTGGATCTTGGATTCCCGTAGCAACCCGACCCATTTCAAGCCGAGCATCCACAGCCTCAGCCTCAAACACTGGAACTGCTTTTTCTTTCTCTTCATCGGATAGCTCAACCCACCAATCGCTTGAAATAGACATAGCAGACATTAGAAATATTCCGACTGAACTATCTGCATACGGCATACTAGTTGCATCGAGTACCTCGTCTACTTGCTTCGCCAATTCAGGACTATGAGGGCTAAAGGGTAGTGGGTTTAGCGAAATATTAGTAATGATTGGCTTAGTATTAAATTCAACAGATTCTAAAAAGTAAAATCCATCTTGAGTTGGTCCACCAAGCTCGATGGTCGGTTTATTAAGCCCAGAAACTAAGTCGGGCAAGCTACTACGCTGCCATATTCCATAGTCAACACCTTCTACGCGCCGCGAGAGTTCATCTCTTAATTTGGAGCTGTAGATGTACCTATACGTCATAGGGTTATTGTACTTGAATCCCACCCCAAACCGCCACAGATTAATTCTAAAATTTTCAGTTAATAGCGAGATGATGTAAGAAAAAAAGACTAGTAAAACTAGTCTTCTTATCATGGTACACCCGACAGGATTTGAACCTATGGCCTTCGGCTCCGCAAGCCGACGCTCTATCCAGCTGAGCTACGGGTGCTCGTCTATGTTTGCTTAGATTCCCTGCTTCCGAACACGTTCGAAAGCCGACACAAGGCAAACAGCTCAGGTAAGCATAGCATAATTTTACAGAGGTGGCAAGTTAGAGTCGGAGGAGACGGACAACTTTATCAACCGCATCAAGCTTGAGGTCTTTCATTGGCAAACGTGAACCAAGTAGATCTACAATCTCTTCGCCAGCGTCTTCGGGGAAATATACCGTGACCCCTGGTTGGAATCGCTGAATCGGAATAAGCATCACTGAAAACTCATCACCGTCGCGGATAATACCGAATGATTTGAAGTTATCGAACTTATGCAGTTTATCTTCGATACGAAGGCCTTCGTCATCGAGTGAATAGCTTAGTTCGCGCGGTGGTCGACGTGACAATATTACAATCGCAACTGAGATAACCAAGATTAACCCTGTAAATGTCCATGCCTGCGTCCAAATCGACACACCTATAAGTGCCAGTACAATCACGACAAACAGTACAAACCACATCGTTCCTTTTTCTTGGTGGATGTATTCATGAGCCGCCCAAGATATCGGCGCCTCATCAGGGAGTTCTTCATCGGAATCAATGTCATTATACTCCACTGGGTTTTGCTGAGCTGCAGGTTGCTCAGTCGGTTGTACAGGCGGCTGCACTGACTGAGGTTGCGGTGGCTGAGACGGCGCCACTGGCTGAGAGCTAGGTTCGTTCAGTGCCGCCTGCATTGCCGCAGGGTCAATTTGTGTCGGTTGTTGACTGAGAGGTTGAACGACCGCTCCAGGCTGCGGAGGGGCTGCAGGAGGCACAGGCTGGTTGTTGCCAGGCTGATAGTACCCCTGTTGATCGTTCGGTTGCATGGTTACAGTATAGCATGAGCGGCGTCTGGCAACACTGTTATTCGCCACATTTTTAAGCTTGTATATGCATGCAACTATTGACAAAACATAAGTTTTTTGCTAGTATAGGCTTACTATACAATAAAAACAAAAAGTAGCACCTTACAATGAACGAACAATTTCCCGGACCACAAACACCAGAAAATAACGGCCAAA
>CAYIQY010000088.1:0-1871 GCA_964365665.1 uncultured Candidatus Saccharibacteria bacterium
AACGATCTTCCAGACAATATTAATATGCCGGTCAATTAGCTCCTGACAAATTGCTCGCACACGCTTGTCGTTAATAGTCGGATTAAGATCTTCGAGATGAAATTCGTGCACATTGTAAGTTTGCATCATGTGCTCGATCTCATCAACAACATTCTTGGCTGACCGGCATCGCCACTGCCTGTCATTGGTAGCCGGCACCACACAAAATTTACACGGATACGGACAACCCCGCGACGTCAAAAGCGGAAGATAACGGTCACTGGTAAGCGGTCCATGCGCGAATCGGAGACGCTGGTAATTCTCGATTGGAAAAAGATCCCACGCAGGGTAAGGAAGGCTGTCCAGATCTTTGATCTTGATCGCTGGAGGGTTGCTAAAATCCGGCCCAATGAGGCCATCCATTTCACGCAACTTCTCCCGCCACCCTTGCTGTACCAGATTTACTAAATCAACAGACCTCTGTTCACCCTCACCTGTCAGCAAATAATCAGCGCCACAATCGAGCAATTGCTGCGAAACCGGTTTCAATGCATAAGCGGTAACCGCCTGCGTATTTTCCAGAACGACTACGGCCAATCCCGGCCGTAATTTCTTGATCGCACCTATTATTTCAACAAGTGAAGTATGATTGATGACCTGATTGGCATAAACGAACACGGCACCCGCATCACTGGGAATTTTCTCCACCACATCGGAAGGAGAAAGCCCCAGAACCATGAATTTCCCTTCGATTCGCGATCGCCGTGGACATTCACCAAACGCATCGATGACTGTGATGGAGACACCTGAAGCACGCAACGACGCCGCAACATACGCAAGTCCGATCGGCATGTACACCACACCTGTGGTGAAGCGATCGTTACGCTGAACGACCAAGTTGGGATTAATAAGAACCGCTACCATAAGACTCTCAAATCCACTCGTGCACCGAACATACCTCTATACCACAACTTCATTAGGCTGCTTTGGCGCGGTTTGATGGCTTCCGAAAAGATAAAGGCATCCAGGTAAAGATCCCGCCAATACTATCAAACCAAGCAAAATAGATACAGCTAAGGCCTGCTCAGACATAATATCCAGATAATGAAACACGACAACCATTGCGCCTTCTCTGACACCCCAACCCGAAATAGAAATAGGCAACGTTGCCAAGAGAAAGATGGGTGGACAAAGTAGTTGACACTGCCAAAAGGTGAGGGGGATATCGAGTCCTCTTGCAAGAACGTAAACGATAAACGCCATCACCACAAATCCCGAGACAGCCAACACCGCAGGCGTAACTAATTGCCTAAATGACAAGAAATAGAGTCGCAACATTTGAAAAGTCCCGACGATTCTAGAAAGAAACCCCAGGCCAGGTATAGTACAGATTCTCTCGCCTAATCGTAATCCTATCCAGATCCCGGCTAGCAATAGAACCAGTACGATAAAAAAACTGCTGGTTGATCGTGGGACGTTGGCAACCAAATTAACAAATGGCTGTGTAATCACAATCAGGGCAAGCAATCCGATAAGCGTGATCACCCTATCCGCGACGATGCTACTAAAGGCGCGATTCGCCTCGATACCACGCCGGTGCAGATGCCACATCCGTAATCCATCGCCACCCAAGTTCGATGGCAAAACTTGATTAATGAATAGTCCCGCCATAAATACCCGCGCAGCATCGTGGAACGTTATATTTGCATCAAGCGAATGCGCGATAATCCACGAGCGTAATATCGCTAGTAAATTTTGAAACGTAATAAGAGCAAGGGCAAAAACGACTGTTTTTAACGAAATTGTTGCGAGGATGTTTGTGACTTTACTCCATTCGATATTTTTCGAAAGTAGCCAGAATATACCACCTGTGATTAGAAGCTTGATGGCAC
>CAYIQY010000089.1:0-1752 GCA_964365665.1 uncultured Candidatus Saccharibacteria bacterium
CATTGAGTCTGACACTGAACGTATCGACATTTACCGACGATTGTATCGTGCAACGTCTGAAGATGAATTGCTGACAATGCGAGAGGAGCTTCAGGATCGCTTTGGAGAGTATCCCGAAGAAGTAGAACATCTTTTCCGGCTTGTAGCATTGCGGCACGCTGCATCTCGTATCGGATTTCGAAAAGTTGCTCTCAAAGGACTGGTGCTAACGATTACATTACCCGATGAATCGAATAAACAATTTTACGGCACGGTAGATGATGTTGATGTTCCGTTTCAAAGTATTATGAAGAACATATCAAGCGGATCGTTGAAACACGTTTTGCTCAAGCAAGTTGGTAACGAACTGCAATTGCAGTTCACATCTGACATTGTCGGCGGTTCGAAAGAGAGACTTGCTGATGCCAAGACTAACATAGAGCAATTATGTTCGATAGTAAATCGTCGGTGAACCAAATTACCGTGCCGCTCTTTTGCGGTATGGTAGCCACAGCGATGTAAAAAGAACAACAGTAACGAGTTCACTCACGGCGATGTAAAGGGGCCAGGGTCCAAAGTAATTAAGTATGGAAAACCCCGTTGGCTTTTGACAGAGATACATATAGTTCGTATCAAAGACCGCATTGAACAGAGCAATCGTAATTGTGTAAAGATTCAAGAAGATGAATGCCCGCAGGACGCTTCCCGGTTGAGGGCAGCAAATATTTCCCCACACCATATACAGAAGTGTAAGAACGATCATTCCATGTGCTAAGAAAAATTGCACAGTCGGGTATGATGGAAATGGTGCCCACAGATCAGGAGTCAGAATCGCCATTGAAGTACCTGCCAGACCAAAGTAATATGCAAGTTCGAAACATCGAGTGTTGAGCGTGAAAGCACTGACGATTGTGAGCCAGAGCGTAAGGTCACAAAGGTGAAGAGGCAGGACTTCGGGGAATCGGAACCACCCTTGATAGATGTTGTATCCATACCATACAAGCTCGTTGACAAGAATGATAGCACCTAAGCTATATCTGATCAGACGTGAATATTGGGGATAATGGCGTGTCCGCCAGGCAAGTATTCCAGCGGTGATAGGAATGGCTGCGAGCATGAGAAGGTGCGCCGTGCCGAAGAGTTGGAATGTGTCTGACATTCTTAAACCAGAAATTACTCATTCACTTCGTTGATTATCGAAAAGAAATATCTCTTCGACGGGCTTCCCAAAAAGCTTCGCGACTTTGAACGCTAAGCTCAAGCTCGGCTCGTACTTCTCCGTCTCGATGGCATTGATGGTCTGGCGCGACACAGCAAGCTTCTCCGCAAGATCCGCTTGCGACAAGCTATGTTCTGCCCGCAAAACTCTGAGGCGGTTTTTCATGCATATCTCTTTCGTGCAAGAAAAAGTCCAAAGAAATAAAATATCGGCAGAAAAGCCCAAACATGTCTGTAACTTAAATCTTCCGGCGGTAGTTTGATAGCAATCTCAAGCAAGCCAAGAGTCATCAGCAATATCAATGTAAGGGGGAACGCAATGGCAAGCGCTTCGAGGTGAATACGCCGTTCCAACTCATCCATACCTCTAATGCCTTTGATGATATCAAGGAGTAACCATGTGAACGGGGGAACAGGAAGAAGCGCAAAGAAAACTCGCCACCCGGTCGCCAGTTCCTGTTCGAGCACACCGCGAGCAACGAAGTAACTGAGGACGAAAGCAACCGCGGTTGTCGGAAAGTTCTTCCCGATTCTTTTCAATAGAGATTGTGACTG
>CAYIQY010000090.1:0-1621 GCA_964365665.1 uncultured Candidatus Saccharibacteria bacterium
TAAGATACGTCGATATGGTAATCGTTATCAATGCTACAAGTGTAATAACAGCCAAGAGACTATCGCCGATCAGTCCTGACGAGGCGGCAAGAATAATTAAAATAATTGAGAATTCACTAATCTGCGAAAGGTTAATCCCTGTTTTAAAACTCGTACGACGAGTGTAACCTAGCAAACCGAGTGACAACATTGTTATGAGAGGTTTAAGCACGATAACGACAAGAGATAACGCAAGTGCCGGTAGAATTGCCGTCATGAAATTACCCACCTGCAAATGTTCGCCGAGGCTGATGAAAAACAGAATGACAAAGAAATCACGCAGTGGTTTGAGCCTTGCACCTATCTGACGAGCGTATGGGAGATGTGCTAAAGCGACACCGGCAAACAGTGCGCCGATTTCGATAGAAAAACCGACATAATTGACAACCGTTGCGACGCCAAAGCCCCATGCCAGTGCAAACAAAAACAGTAGTTCTTGTGATTTTGCCATTACTTTCGTCAGACGAGGCAATACGCGAAGTGAAAGGAGTACGAGTACGGCAATGACGGCGCAAGCTTTGAGCAATAACAGCCCGATCTCAACGGCATCTAGCGAATTATCCGACCCCGCCGCAACAAATAGTAGCGCAAATGTCGCAACGATGTCATCCAAAATAATGACACCGATAGCGATCTGGCCATTAAGACGCGTGATCTCTTTTTTATCACTCAACACTTTGGCAATGATAATAGTACTACTGAAAAACATCGCCAGTCCGATGAGGAGCGACTCGGTCGCCGTAAACTCAAAGGCAGTTCCAACCAGGAAGCCTATCGTGCCAATCGTCATCAGGATCGTCGCTGCTGTTAGGAACACGGGCTTTCCTAGTCGCCGAATAACCGAAACTTTGAGTTCTAGGCCAATAATGAATAGCAGCAGTGCAATACCAATTTCGCTAAAGGTTTCGAATGAAGGCGAATCATTAATGAGGTTGAGCAAGCCTGGTCCGACTAAAATGCCGGTTAGTATATACCCGACAATCAATGGCTGCTTCAGAAGCCTCATAATAAACGCTATCGTCGCAGCAATAACGATTACGACGGATAGCTGCGCGAAAACATCACCCAACATTCAGACTCGTTCTATTTGTTTTATCGCATAAGCACATTACTATCACCAGTATACTATATGGTCAGAGCAACAAAAACACCGCCTGTGATAGCGGTGTTTTCAGGATTAACCTTGAGCTATTTTTTGCGTTTTTCGATGATTTCCTGCTCAACGTTTGGCGGAACTTCTTCGTAGCTAGCCAGTTCCATTGTCGATGCAGCACGTCCCTGTGACATCGAACGGATGTCATTGGTGTATCCGAACATGCTGGCAAGAGGAACTATCGCTCGAACAAGCTTTGCCCCGCCCTGCAGATCTTCCATTGCTTCGATACGTCCACGGCGAGAGTTAAGGTCGCCGATCACATCACCCATGAATTCCTCAGGAGTTGTGACTTCAACTTTCATGACAGGCTCTAGGAGGACTGGTTTTGCCTTCGGGATGCCCTCTTTTACCGCTAAAACACCTGCAAGGTTAAAGGCAAGCTCTGAAGAGTCAACATCGTGATAGCTGCCGTCGTAAAGTGTTGCT
>CAYIQY010000091.1:0-1584 GCA_964365665.1 uncultured Candidatus Saccharibacteria bacterium
GAGCTCCGGGGCCGAATCTTTACATTTCTCAGGAGGTTACGAACAATGTATTTAAGATCGCAGGTGGGTCTTCAAACATGAAAGTTTCATGGCAAGTCACCGGTATCCGGCACGATGTGTACGCTGAACAGAATCGCATCCCTGTGGAGCAGAATAAGCTTAGTGACGAGCGTGGACGATATCTCTATCCCAAAGGTTTTGGTATGCCTGAGGAAGCGGACGTCAACTATTCACCTGAGATGAAGGCCAAGAGAGAGAAACTTGAAAAGTCCGTTAAAGAGCGTCATGGAAATAAATAAAGTACTTTCATGAATCTGAAACAAATTGGTTGCTGGGCTGTCATCGGCTGTTTGCTCGCCCTCGGGCAATGCGACCTTTACTCCCAGCAATCTAAAATACCATGGTCGGCCCAGAGTGCGGGATTTGCCGTGATGACATCGGGAAGCGTAATCACCAAATCGTCCGTGGGGCAAATGGCAATAGGTGAAGCCATGAATTCCAGCATTCGTGTCCAAAGCGGCTTTTTGGCGGATACGACATTACGGGGAATCATTCTCGCAGTTAATGATGAAAACAAGTTGCCAGTTGATTATTCGCTCGAACAGAATTATCCAAATCCATTTAACCCGATCACCAGTATTCAGTATTCGCTGAGCAGCCGTCAGCAGATAAAACTCACGATGTACGACATGCTCGGAAGAGAGGTGCAGACCCTTGTCGACGAAGTCAAAGCGCAGGGAACCTATACCGTAAAATGGGATGGCAAAGAATTCCCCTCCGGAGTATACTTCTACCGCCTGACGGCAGGGACGTTTACCGATGTAAGAAGGCTCCTGCTGATCAAATAGTATCATTTGATATTGGCTTTACGGAATCCTCCTCTTCACCTTTCATTGGCTATTCCACCTTATTCGGCGTTACCTTTTTGCAAGCCCTGCAACTTGTTTCCTACTTTTTCGTTGATTAGTTTATACCATCAACGATCATCATCACGTTTTTTGGAATACACTATGGCCCTTGGAACATTGCGTTTTGGTTCAATTTTTACTCTAACTGCACTTTGTGTTTTTGGCAATTCCTACAGCTATCCAAAATACATAGAATCCAAGTCATCGAATGGCTCCTCTCCGTTTGCTACTCCGCTGGAAACGGTTGATACGCTCCGACCGATACGCGTAAACACTCCGCCTGTAATCGACGGAGAGTTTAACGAGTCATTCTGGAAGCTCGCCCCGAGCGTTTCGGGTTTCAAAACTTTTATTCCCGATTTCGACATAGTTCCCGAGGAACAGACAGAAGTAGCGCTTGCCTACGATAATGACAACCTGTATTTCGCATTCCGTTGTTACGATGATGTTACTCAAATTAAGTCATCCGTCTCCGCGCGCGACAAGATGATGCAGGATGATTTCATCTGCATCAATCTCGATTCGTTTAACGACCAGCAGGGGCTCAATGCGTTCTATGTTAACCCGCTCGGCATACAAGGAGACAGTCGTTTCGCGGCAAACAATGAAGACTTCAGCCCTGACTTCGTATGGTACAGTGCTGGAAAACTTGATTCTGTGGGATATACTGTTGAAG
>CAYIQY010000092.1:0-1577 GCA_964365665.1 uncultured Candidatus Saccharibacteria bacterium
AGGTGACCCAGAACCAGTGAATGGTGTCGATATTGTTCCATAGTCATTGAATGACGTGGGTTCAAATTTCCAATCATCGATTTTGCCACTTACAGCAAGTACTACCTGCACGCTCATACCCAAACACAAGGCACCAACCAAAACAACCAGCCGAGTAATTATCTTATGCACATTTTTCATACTTACTGTATTTCATACTTTAGCGTCACATCGACCGAAACATCTTGCGAACCGGGTTCAATGGTTGGCGCTGATTTTTCCTCCACTGATGTGCTAGCCATGGGCGCCGCATATCCATCGTACCGATTGTAGTAGGGTTGTGAGGCAGTGCCTTCATCGATAGATAGCAGACGGCCCAGTGAGAAACCACCTGCTTTGGCCATTTCGGCCGCCTTTGCCTTTGCCTTTTCTATTGCCTGTGTGCGGGCTTGACCCTGCACTACGGTCGGATCATCGACCTCGAACGAAAGCTGAGAAACAGAATTTGCCCCCTTATCAACAACGCCAGAAAGCAAAGCACCGATGGTTGCGAAATTCTTCTCATGAACCGTTACGCCTATTGTTTGCTCCACCGTGTATCCGACGATCTGTGGCGGAGGACACGGCTTGACCGCTTGCACCGCCCCTACAACAGGCACCGGTTCAGAACAATTGAAGTATTGATATCGTGGATTCACTGAATAATTCTCGGTTTTAATATCCTTTGGCTCGACATTGTTAGCTTTTATAAAGGCAATGACTCCGTTGATTTTCTCGGTATTCTTACCTTGCGAACTGCCAAGATTTGTGTCCCCTTCGGTAATAACGCGCACGGTAAAGCGAGCAACATCCGGAATCGCCGTTGCCTTCCCCGATCCGCCGACTGAAAAACTCCGAAATGATGTCGGCTCCGTATTGCGACTATATGCGTTGACGTACCACAGTGATGAGGCGGCGAAACAAAGAATAGTCAACGTTCCCGCAAGACCTAATACATTTTTTAACCAGTTCGACATAGGATGAAAATAAATAATTATTTGCGGGCGGAATGACGGAATCCAACTGCCGATACATACGCCGCGACGATCATTGCGATCCAGCTCGGCCACATCGGCATATCAAATCCCGCGATGCTCAATGGCCATCCAAAGACAAGCCGCAGAAGGTGCATGACAAAAACGATCAAAAAAATACTCGCCGATAAAAGTGTATACACTCGTACTGGCATATGGGTAAGTAGCTATGAATTATAGAACAAGTATACCATGGCACCCCAATGAGGAATAGATATTATCCGATCGATACGGTTTTGATATTCACAAATTCACGGATCCCGTACTGCGCTAATTCTCGGCCATATCCCGACCGCTTGATACCGCCAAAGGGAAGGCGCGGATCTGATTGCACCATCGCGTTGATTGCAACGAACCCGGCTTCAATTCGTCCGGCAATCCTCTCAGCTTTTGCCGTATCTCGAGTCCAGACCGATGCGGCAAGGCCGTAGGGCGTATCGTTGGCAATCCTCACCATCTCCTCCTCGTCGTGCGCGACAATCACCGCCGCGACAGGACCGAAAAGCTCCTCATCGTATGCAGGCA
>CAYIQY010000093.1:0-1527 GCA_964365665.1 uncultured Candidatus Saccharibacteria bacterium
TACTATTTGAGTGTAAACACGACTACCAGTGAGTAAATCGCAATCGCCTATGCAAACGCCGCGCCAAGCAACATCGGAACAAACAATTTACCTGCTGATTCCGGATTGCGTCCAATTGATTCCATCGCCTTTGAGACAATTTTACCAATCGCAATTGCCGGTGAAATACCGCCAATCGCGATAGTTGCTGCCTTGGCTAATGCCAAAATGGATTCGTGATCCATACATGTTACCTATATGACATGGTCGATCGAAAGGTGGTAAAAAAAGATATTTTACTTCGTCGCCTCTGTCTGGTGAATAAAACTGATACGTACTATGTACCATAGAGCATACAACGGGTTTACCGTTCTATTATCGAGGGTACACACTATACAGGTATTTAATGACTCACATGCGGTTCCTCAACAGCAACGGTCAGATAAACCAATGTCAGCATAGCAAAAACTCCGGCCTGAATCAAGCCCACCAACAATTCAAGCAACATAAACGGTGTCGGCACAACCAATGAGATTAAGGTAGAAATAACAGATATCAGAACCTCTCCTGCAAATACATTGCCAAACAAACGAAGAGATAATGATAATACTTTTGCCAACTCGCTAATAATTTCAAGCAGACCGACGCAGAATTCAATAATCGCCTGAAACACAGCAATTGGTCCGCGAGAAAAACTCTTGAATAAGTTGCCAAACTGAAGAAATTTACCCACATGAACAAATACTCCAACAGTCAGCATGCCAAAAATGTGGGATGATACAACGGCTACCATCGCCATGGCGATGGTCAGGTTCAAATCAGTATTAGCCGAGCGAAGGAGCATTTCGCGTCCCAGTGTAATACTTCCCGTGCCGGGCAGAAGTCCGATCCAATTAGAAATTAAAATAAACAAAAAAAACGAGCCGACGATTGGCAAAAAACGCATCGTCTTTTGTCGTTCTTGAGTAACGCTGTCAAAATATGGCAGAATCAGTTCAAGGACATATTCACACCCATTCTGAAAACGGCCAGGACGAAGTTTGAGCTTTCGCAGTATACACGCAATACAAAGCAAAACCACAATACCTATCCATGTGTTCACCATGGTGTTTGTGATTATCAGCGGACCGAGGTGTCCGACTACCTCCGGTGCGAGTGTTGGAATATGAATTTCTGGAGTTTTCATTATTTTTCCATTTCATTATACTCCTTTCCGTATTGCTTTGCCTTTTTCCACACAAGATAACTGGACAGCAGAGCAGAACAAACAAAGGAAAGAATCGTGAGCCACAACCCGACTTGATACTTGTCGCGCAGTAGTTGTGCGAAATAAACCAACACGACGACAGGAACAGCCATGGTCGCACCAAAATCACCTATAATACGAAATGCCAGTAGTGTATATCTTTTTTGATATGTATCCATACTGGCTGCATCATGATTGTTACCTAGAAATAACGGATGACTATATAAACGGTACAGATAGCCAATGCTACAATAGTCATCGGAATTGCTACCTTCATATACTCAAAAAAACCAATTTTGTTT